>CAYUSL010000082.1:0-17552 GCA_964447125.1 uncultured bacterium
TGGTGGAGCCGAAGGGAGTCGAACCCTCTACCTCCTGACTGCCAGTCAGGCGCTCTCCCAGTTGAGCTACGGCCCCAGATCGCTCGACGACGACGCGTTCGCGAGCGAGCCGCGAAACATAGCGAAGCGCCGCGCGGCCGGGCAAGCCCACGTGTGCGACTTTGCGATCGCCCGCTCGCGACCCGCGATTCCGGTGCCGCGAGAATTCGCGTCCGCTCACGTCCGCACGCACGGCGCCCTGTGCTAGGGTACTTCGAGTCCCGTCGCATCGCGATCTTCGACTTCCGTCTCGAGTCTCCCGGCATGCCGCGCGCGCTGCTCCGCGTCCTGGTCGCGGACGACGAGGAGACCATTCGCGAGCTGATGCGCTTCATCCTTCACGACCAGGACTGCGTCGTGACGATGGCGATGAACGGACGCGAAGCCACCGAGAAAGTCGACGCACAAGACTTCGACCTGGTGTTCATGGACATCATGATGCCGGTGCAAAACGGCGTGGAGGCGTTCCGCGCCATTCACGCCCGTCACCCCGACATCCCGGTGGTCATGGTCTCCGGCTTCGGCAAGGAAGCACAGATCCTGCGCGACCAAGCGCTCAAGAACGGCGCGTACAAGTTCATTCCCAAGCCGTTCTCGATCGCCGACATCCGCCGCGTGGTCGACGAGGTGCGCAGCGAGCGCGAACCTGAGCCGTGACGCGCCCAGCGCCGCGTCGGCGCAGTCTCAGCGGCTAGGGGGAGCGGAAGGCGAGTCGACGCGACGGGTCCAGTGACGCCCGCCACGAGGCAGCGTCAGCGCATCACCCGCGAGCCGGATCTCGGCTCGCGCGGGCACCGCCGCAGCGAAGCCACAGGGCTCGCGCTTCGCGATCATCCGCTTGGGATCGACGGCGAGCATCGCTTCGAAGGCGTTGCTGTCGACGGACCACGTCCCCTCGCCCGACACGCGCCCGCCGCTCTCGAAACGCAGCGTGCCGTCGCGGCGTAGCGCGAGCGTCTCCTCGTCGCCGCACGGGTTGGTGCTCTGCCACACCCCGACGAGCTGTTTCTTCTCGACGGAAGGTCGCACGCCGAGCGCCATGCAGCCCGCGACCGCCGCCACCAGCACCACGGCGGCGAGCCAGACCTCGGGCTCGACGTCTCGCGTGCGACCCGCGAGGCGCGGCGCGAATGGACACGTGAAAGCGAACGCAGCCGCCACGGCGATGGCATCCACCAGCACGTCGCGAGGATCGAAGACTCGATCCGGCAGGAATCCCTGGAGGACCTCGTCGAGCAAGCCGAACGCCGTGCCGGCGATCAGCACGAGCACGCCCCCCTGCACGAAGCCGTACGCAGGCACCAACGCCGATGCGAGCGCGAGCCCCAGTGCGCCGAACGTGAGGACGTGGAAGCGCTCGACGTCGCTGTCGCCCAGCAGGACGACCACGATCTCGGCCGCGAGCGCCACCACCACCCACGGCTTCGCGACCGCCGCAGCGACTCCCAAGCGCTCGTACACGCCGTCGTATCGCCACGCCGCGAGCGCCAGCATCACCGGCACGCCGTACGCGACGAACCAGCCGAGACCGTGCCGCCCCGCGGCATTCGCCAACGCGTAGCCGTCGACGCTCATCATCAGCACGACAGCCAAGGTGGCGACGACGCACAGCCATGCGTGCGCCCGAGTCACGCGGCGGAGATGCTGCAAGCCCATGCGTCGAGAACGTGCGAATGCGGCGCGAGAACGGCGGCGAGCGTCCGGGACCTGGCAGGAGGGGAACGGACGAATCCCTGGACGGCGTCGATGGCGATGCTATACCTTCGAGCCGCGAGTCCGACAACCCGAAGAGATCCGGCGCGTTGCGCCACCTCGCCGCTGGCGTTCGCGGGAGCTGGGCACGCCTAGACCGCGGTCCCGTCGCGGGGCGCACACGCGCGATCGCACGACGGCTCGATCCAACGCTCCCACCCCGCCAGGAACACGATGCGGCCCGATCCGTCCGCGTGCCACTGCCCTTCGCCAGCCGAAGGAGCGGAGCCGGCAAGTCCCGAAAACGCGAACGCAGCGGGCGCCGAGAGCCGCGCGGACGCGGCACACCAGGGTTCCAATTCCGCCGCCAACACGTCGGCAACGCAGGCGCGCGGCGGCAAGCTCGATCCGCGTAGCGCCGCCGCGTTCTTCGACGACTTGCGCCGCGTCCTCTCCCAGCCGCGTCCATCGGAAACTCTGCGCGCGCTGCTCGAACGCGGCGTGCTCCACGAAACCCTGCCCGAAGTGGTGGGCATGGTGGGCGTGGAGCAGCCCGCCAAGTCACACGGCTGCGATGCGTTCGAGCACACCATGCGCGTGGTGGACGCCGCGCGCTCGGACACGGCGCTCGTCACGCCGGGAGACATGGAGCTGATGCTGGCGGCGCTCTTCCACGACGTCGGCAAACCGCACACCAAAGGCATGGATCCCGAGACTGGGCGCATCACGTTTCACGGTCACCAGTTCGTGGGCGAGCGGCTGGCGCGGAAACGGCTCAAGGCGTTCGGCTCGCAGCGTGCGGGCATCGACGCCGACCGGGTGTCGCGACTCGTGCGCCACCACATGTTCGACCTCGACGTGGATCTCTCCGAAAAGGCCATCCGCCGCTTCGCGCGCCGCCTCGGCACTCCCGAGATGACGTACAAGCTCCTCGACCTCCGCATCGCCGACAAACGCGGCGGCGCGCGGCCCGATCGGATCGGCGCGATCGTGGCCTTCCGCAAGCGGGTACGCAGCGAGCTCGAGCGCAAGGAACCGTTCGGTCTGCGTGACCTCGCACTCGACGGCAACGATCTCATCGAAGCCGGAATCCCCGAGGGACCCGCCGTCGGTCACACGCTCAAGCGCCTTCTCGCTGCCGTGCTCGAAGATCCGGACCTCAACTCGCGTGACGCGCTCTTGGCGCTCGCGCTGGCCCCCGCGAGCGACTCATGCTGCGAATGAACATCCGGTTGCCTCGTTCCGCCGCGCGACTCGTCCTCTGCCTGGGCACGGCGTGGCTCGCGAGCGTCCTCGCCGGGCCGGCGCTGGCGGCGACGAGCCGCGGCCCCGCGATCCTGGTGCTGCCGATGGCCGCCGACGAATCGGTTCCGTCGGCGAGCGTGTCGCGCCTCGCCACGGCGCTCACGAGCGAGCTCAAGAGCGCAGGCGCGCGCGCCATCGCCGCCGCGGCGAGCGCCCCCGCCACGCTCGCCTCGCGTGAGGCGCTGCGCGGTGCAGCAGCGACGGCAGGCGCGAGCGCCGTGCTGACCAGCGAGATCACGCGGACGGGCACGGGTGTGCACCTGGCACTCGCCGTCCACGACGGCGCGAGCGGTGCGATCGTGTGGCGCAGCGCGCTCGAGCAGCCAAACGTCGACGGATTGCGTGCCTACCTCGGCGAAGTGCTGCGCGACGCGGTGAAGGCGGCGAGCGCCGCCGCGGAAAGCGCGCGGCCCGCAGCAGCCGAAACGCCGCGCGCAGCGGCGCCGCCGGTGGCAACCGTGCCGCCTTCCGAGAGCGCGGCGCCTGCCAAAGCGACCGCGAAGCTCGTCGCGCCGCCCGTGCTCACCGTGGCCCCCGAAGACGCTCCGGCCGTCGTGCTCAACTCCACTCCGCGCATCGAGGCTCCGGTACCGCTCGCAGTCGCGGCGGCGCCCGTGATGCCGTCTGCACAGTCGTATCCCTTCGACGTGGCCATTCGCGATTTCGACGTTTGCCACTTGGGCGCCACCGCACCCATCGCGTTCGCGATCGCCGACGCAGAAGCGGCGCGTCTCTGGATCACCGACGGCACGCGGCCGCCCACGTCCGCGGCGAGTGTCGAGTCCCGCTCGCTCGAGACGTTCGTTTCCGTCGACTGCGCCGACGTCGACGGCGACGGCATCGACGAGTTGGCCATCACCGGCCGCCGCAACGGCGGCTTCCGATCACGTGTGTTCAAGGTGAACGACGGCGGCCAGCGCATCGGCGCGATCGGCGAAGAAGTGCCGTTCGCCGTCCGCGCCGCGGCAATCGGCGGCGGCAAGCGCGCGTTCTTCGCCCAAGACTTCCCCCTCCCTGGCCGGCTCTACGGCCCGATTCGGGCTGTGGAGGTGCGCGACGGGCGAGTGCTGCTCGGTCGCGAGCTCGAGCTGGTCGCCGACGCCAACGTGGGTGCCCTGGCACTCGGCCTTCCCGGCCCGCAGGGAACCGAGGGCACGCTCACGATCGACGGCGACGCGCGGCTCCGCCTCGTCGCACGCGGGCGTGTCGCCTGGACCGGCCCCGCGCACTACGGCGGGTACGACGTCTCTTTCGAGACCGCCGAGCGCCTGCAGAGCACCACCGGCTCGTTGCCCCGCGTGTTTCTGCGCGATCGCATCGAGGTGGTGGAGCACGGCACGTCGCCGCTCGTATTCTTGACCGAGATCGAATCACCGCTCGGCAACGTGCTGCCGAACCTCAACGTCGGCCGCGACGTCACCGTGACCGCGATGCGCTGGAATGGCCAAGGCTTCGCGCCGATCCCCGTGCCCTTCGGCTACAGCCCGGCGAGCATCGGCGAAGCCACGCTGCGCGACATCCGCGTCACCGACGTCACCGGCGACCGCGTCCCCGACCTCGTCCTCGCCGTGGTCGACTCCGAAGGTGCGCTGCTGTCGTTCTCCACGGCCGCGAGCCGGCTGCTGGTGTTTCCCGGCACGGCGTTGACGGACGCGGCGCAATCCGCACAATAAGCCGTTTGCCCCGGCGGGGTAGCTCAGGTGGTTAGAGCGACGGTCTCATAAGCCGTAGGTCGAGGGTTCGAGTCCCTCCCCCGCCACCAGATTCGAGCGCAGGAACCGCTGCGAGCTCGCGGTGTTCCGACGAGTTCTCGCCGCGGCGCTCGCCGATTCCACCATGCATTCCACCAAATCCGGCACGGGTTTCGGCCGGGCGGCCTTCGAGCCGGGCCGCGACTTCCGCGGGCGCGAGCCGACAGACGCGCATCGCCGCGACCGCGCCGCACAGCGCCTCCCACGGGAAGCTCGTGTACTGCGCGAGCACGTCGCCGCGCCCCTTGTGGCTGATCACCTCCACCAGATCGGCGCGCCCGCTGTCCTGACTGGCGAGCGTGACGAACGTGCGGCGCATGTCGTGGACGCGCCGGCGGCGCAGCCCGAGCCGCTTGAGATCACGGTGGAACCGATCCCGGAACCACTTGTCGTTCCACATCCCGCCATCCGGTGACGGCACCACCAGATCGTCGGGCTCGGGATCCCCGTCGCGATCCGCCCACACGCGGAAACCGACCGCGCGCCACTCGACCAGGATCTCGCCCAGCACCGGGTGAATCGGGACCTCGCGAACCGTGTTGGTCTTGGTCGGACCCGCGAACGAGCGGGAGATCGTCATCGTCGCGAGCGGACCTACGGTGGGGTCGATATCCGACCACCGCAACCCGGCGATCTCCCCGATGCGCGGCCCCGCGAGCAGCGCGATCGCGTTCACCACCCTTCGCTCGGGTGGGATCCCAGGCGCACTGATCAGGATCTCCGCCTCGTCGCGAGTGAAGATCGCGCGGGTACGGAAGGCCGGATCCTTGGGCCGCTTCTCGGGCAGCTCGCCGCGGCGCAGGGCGCACGGACTGCGCTCGATCTCACCCCGCGCTTCCAGATCCCCGAACAGCCGACGCAGCGTCGAGTAGACGTTGAGCACCGTCTTCGGCGCCAGCGAGCTCGCGCGCAGCTCGTCCACCAGCCGGACCACATCCGCGCGCCGGACCTCGGAGGGCCGCAGGTGGCCGATCCTCGGCACCACGTGGTTCACGAGATGGCAGCGCTCGGACTCGGTGTTCCGGAGCCCCCTCGCCTGCCGCCGCTCGATCCACGGATCCACCACGTCGCGAACCGTCGCGCTGGCCGCAACGACCGACGCCTGACCACGAGCGAGGTCACGCTCGATCTGCGCGAGCACAACCCGCGCCTGATCCTCGGTCTTCACCGTCGGCCCCAGCGAGCGCGCGATCCACCGCCCAGCCGGATCCTTGATCCGCGCGTACCAGCACGGGCTCTTCGCGCTGCGCCGGAACACACTCCCCATCGATCACGCCCTCCGCAACTCGGCCACGATTCGATGCGCCACCGGTGAAAGCTCCGTCGGCTCCCGCACGACCGGGCCCCCTCGCTCCGCGTCATGCTCCGCCTTCGACCGCGCCCGCGAATAGAGCGCATCGATCGCCGACGCCTTCACCCGCACAATTCGCCCGTGCCCGCCCGCCTCCAGCAACCCGCGCCTCACCCAGTCGCGGATCGTGCATGGTTTCACGCCCGCGTACTGCGCCGCCTCCTCGACGGTGAGCCAAGGCTCGGGCGCAGGTGCCCGATCGACGATTCCACCCGCCCGCTCCGCAACCTCATGTGCGAGTGCGGTCACCACGGGCTCCAAGACTGCTGCCAACCTGGCGAGTTGATCGTTTACTGGGTGCATCGCGAATTCGGATGATAAAGTCAACATGTACATCTTAACTTGATCATCTAAGTTGTGCAACCCATGCCGCACCAGGCAAGTGATCGGCCTATCGCCTCAGAGCCAGGCGACTGCGCTTCCGGGTCTGCCGAACCTTGTCGCGCTCGGCCTCGAAACGCGCCACCACGTCGTCGAGATCGAAAAGCTCACCCAGCTCCCGCCCGGTGAATCGGGCGAGGAGAACCGCCACCGCGAGCGACGGCATGCTCGCACCCCGGCAGAGCGCCGACATCGCGTTGACGCTGATGCCAATCGCCCTCGCCGCCTCCGCCTGGGAGACCTCGAGATCATCGAGGGCCCCCTGAAGGCCCGGCCGAGCGCGTTCAACTGCACGCTTGCTGGTGGAGGCCCGATCACCCATCTGCGCCCGCGAGTTCACCACGATTCCAGTGCTGCGTCCAAGTGGATCCGGGCCCGCCTGGCGCGCGGCCAGCACACCTGACGACGATCCAGTGACCAGCCTGAGCGACGACGGTGATTTCGACGCCCGGTACGTACGCAAGGTCTCCGTCGTTTGTCGGCTTCGGCGCTCAGATTGTGAAGAGATAGCCGAGGAGGCCGAGCGGATATGCGTGATGCTGTCGCGGCACCGACACGGTTGTATCGTCGTCGGCCGGGCTGGTGCCGATCGACTCCTTGCGGAGTTCCCGGACACCGACCCTATTTTCCTCGATGAGCCGGAGAAGTTTCCCGACGGCTGGGAAGCGAACTACCAGGTCCTCCAGCACTTGGAACAGTATCGAGTCTGACCTGGACCGAGCCTCAGCTTGGACCGCGAAGACGACTATCGTGGCCGCACGCAGAGCTCGCAGCTTCTCAAACCCAGCACCTCCTCAACGCAGCCGCCGCTGCATGTAAGCATAGACCTGACGTGCATACCGTTTCTGAACGCCGGCAGCGACGAGATCATCGAGGTTCATCCGCGCCACCTGCTCCATCGTCGTGATACCGACGCCCTCCAGGTGACGGATCGTACCCACCCCGACCCGTGAAGTGGCACCGCCCCCGGGCCGAACGCGAGCGCCACGGAGCAAGGGACCGAGCGGCGAGCAGTACTTGATCCGCTCGAGGAGCTCGAAGGCCTGACAACGCATGGATGCGAGTCCGCGTTTCGCCGCTCGCACTCCGTCCGCAGGTACCGCGCAGTCCTCCCGAAGGTGGTGATAGAAACACCTGAGATCGCAAAGGGCTGCGTGGCCGGCGAGAAGCCAGAGCGCGGTATCCCGCCAGGATTCCTCGATTCCCTCGAGCCCCTTGAGAGCCCACCGCCGCTCGAGATCGGTGACCGCGACTCCACGCGATCGCTCGTCGAGAATGAGCGCGGCGAGCATCGCCAGATATGCGCGCTTACGAGCCTGGATCTTGGGGCTGCCTCTCTCGTTAGCCGCAAGCCCTAACGAGCCAGCGAGCTCATCTGCCTTGGAAGCGTGAGCAGCGCCCATCACCCACTCGCCGAAGAGCAGCGACTTCTCTTCGCTGGGACGCTGCTCGAACCACCCGTCGATCTGCTCCGCGAGCGACTCGCTGAACGGACGCAGCCTCGGCGTGCGATCGGACAGTAGTGCCATCACGAGCAAGTGATCGAGCGCCGACCATCGCCCAAGCAGTGCGCCACCGGGGTCGAGAGAGAGCAGGTCTCGGATTAGCTGGCCGAACCCCGACACGTACGGGAGCGGGACAACCGACCTGATCCCTGCCCGGCCGAGGGTCGTGAGGTGGTGGCGATCCTGCTCATCCGCGTAGGCCAGCACCCGGCTCACGTCATCCCGACGAACATCGCAAGTCTCGCACTTGCTGGCGGTGGAGCAGCCGAGATCGAGACCGTGCGGCTCCTCCAGAAGAAGCTCAGCGACGCGTACACGGTGTTCCACGGCGTCCACTGGACGCGCGCATACGCGTCCGGAACCCAGTTCGGCGAAATCGACATCGTCGTGACCAACCGCGACGGGCGCGCGATCGTCATCGAGCAAAAGAGCGGCGCACTCGAAGAGACCGACGATGGGCTGGTGAAGCACTACAACGGGAAGGCCAAATCCGTCCGCCAGCAAGTCCACCGCACGATCGACGCCATCCGAGACAAGTTCCGCGGCGCAAACCCGGGGCACGGCGCCATCGATCTCGACTACCTCGTGTATTGTCCCGACCACCGGCTCCTGCGGCTCAACGCCGCCGGCCTCGACGCCGATCGAATCGTAGATGCCCGGCAAGCGGCGTGGTTGCCCGAGAAGATCGAGACCCTCCTCGGGCTGGGAGGCGGAACCGACCTTTCGCGCGGAAGGCCCGTCGATGAGTTCTTCCGCCAGCACTTCGAGGTGGTGCCCGACATCCACGCCCACGTAGACGCACAGAGCCGCGCCTACACACGGTTTACCGGCGGGCTCGCCGATCTCCTGGCGGGGCTGGAGATGGAACCGTTCCGACTCCGGATCCTGGGCACCGCCGGTTGCGGTAAAACGCTGCTCGCCACGCGGCTCTTCGACCGCTTCGCCGCCGCAGGCCAGCGACCGCTTCTCGTGTGCTTCAACCGGCCACTCGCCGAGCGGCTCAGATCGGTCATCCGCGAGGGCGGCCTAGTACGAACCTGGTTCGGACTCGTGGACGAGTGCCTCAAGGACCAGGGTCGTCCGCTCGACTTCGGGAGTAGCAAGACTGACAAAGCCTTCTGGGACCGCGCCGCCGAGTCCGTTCTCGACATACCGCTACCGGAGCGTTGGAAGTTCGATGCCCTGATCGTCGACGAGGCGCAGGACCTGAACGATGTCTGGCACCAGACCCTGCGGCTCTTCCTGCGTGACGGCGCCCACGAGATCTACCTGGAGGACGCCGACCAGAACGTCCACGGTCAGGTGCCCCTCGCACTCGCCGGATTCACCCGCTACCGATGCCGCCGGAACTTCCGCTCACCCATCTCGATCGCGACCTTCATTCGCGGCATCCTGCCTTTCAAATTCGAGACCGGCAACGAGCTTCCAGGCCTCGGCGTGGGCATCACCGCGTACACGAACACCCGGTCCCAGCAACGCGCGCTCGCCAAGGTGCTTTCGGACCTGATCGGCGCCGGGTTCGAGCACGGCGACATCGTCGTGCTGACGGCTCGCCACCTGCATTCCGGTCTGGGAGCGCCGAGCGCCTTCGCCGAGATCAGCCAGGTCGGCAAGCTCAAGCTCCGCCGGTTCACCGGCGAATACGACCTCTTCGGCAACCAGATTCTCACCAACGGCGAGATCCACCTCGACAGCCTCTACCGCTTCAAGGGCCAACAGTCCCCCGCCGTCGTTGTCACCGATCTCGACGATGAGTTCGCGGCCAGCCCCGACTGGCAGTGTGCCCTCTTCACCGCCCTGACGCGAGCCACCGTTCGGCTGGAGATCCTCGTCGACGAGCGCTCCCGCTTGCGCGACCTCCTCTCGACCGATCAGCCGTGACGGTCGCGACCTGCCCGGATCCGGATGAGGACCTCCCATCCCGCGCGCATACCCCAGCTCGGCGCAGCCGCCCCACCCTCCACCAAGCTCGGCGGCGGTGCTCGTGGATCCTTCGAACGGCATAGGGCGTATCGGCATGAGGCGCCGACAGCTGATGGCTCGGTCTTGCGCCACCGTCTAGCGAGCGCCGCCGCGACGGCTTCGAGTCGCGGAAGCAGATCGCCGCAATGGCGAAGCGACGCCTCGTCGATCTGGCAGCGGCCCCACCTCGCTCCACCGATGCTGCCGACGAGCACGGGGCAGTAGTTGTCGCGCCCTGCGAAGCGGATGCAGTGTGCGAGGGCGCTCGGGAACGAATCGTCGGCCGGGTACGGCGGCGCCCCACCGCGCGCAAGCTCGATCAAGGGTCAGGATCGCATCCGCACAGGAGCGCGCCGATGGCGCCGAGGATCCACGCCCCGGTCGAGATCCGGATCGAGAGCAGAATCACGAACGCGATCCCCGCCAGAAGCTGAGGCCAGGCGCCGAGGATCGCCAGAATGCCAGCGACCATGAGAGCGATGCCGGTGTCGCCGCCGATTTGGGCACCGGCGACCACGGCAACGATCGCAGCCGCGGCAACGAGGACGCGCCCGCGGCAGCGGATGTCCGGTCGAGGCAGGACCGTGGACCCTCCGCCATTGTCAGGCGCGACCACGCGGGTCCGAGGTAGCCAAGCGCCGCACCGGGGACCGGCGCACCCCCTTCACGCGAGATCGAGGCCGGCGGACACCCAGCGTACGAAGTCCGCGGTGTTCGAAGTCGCGAGGCGGGCGCCCGAGCGCACCGCGACCGCCGCGATCATCGCGTCGATGAGGCTGCCGCGGCGCCGGCCGCCACTGTTGAACAGACGCGCAGCCAGCATGCCGTCCTCGGCGATGAAAGGCACCGGATCACCGGTGATGCGCTTCACCAGCTCGATCTGCCCTGAGTCCACCGGCCCGCAAAGGAATTCCGTCCAGGCCAGCGTGCTCAGGCCGATCTCGGTTCCCGCACCGAGCCACTCGCGGAGCCGGTGATCCTCGCGCGAGCCACGTACCAGGGACCGGATCAGAAAGCTCGTCTCGACGTGGATCACCGGCGACGCGACTCCGCCTTCGCCGCCGACGCCCGGCGCTCGCGGCGCGCCTCGTCGGCCCACGCCTTCGCCCGGTCGCGATCGAGCGCAAGACCGGACTGGAGCTCGTCGAGGGCGGCCAACGCGTCGGTGTGCCGATCCGCAGGCAGGTGGGTCGCGCCCAGGATGGCGCGGCGCAAGGCTTCCGACTTCGACACTCGCCACCGCCGCGCCAGCCGTTCAAGCGCGCGCACGCTAGCGACATCCAGCGCATACGTCGACCGGATCGTCGTTATGGCCATACCGCGTACCCTAGCGCCCGCCTCCAGCGAGCGCAAACCGACCGCGTTGCGCCCGAGAGGCCGCTCGCGCAGCCGCGCGCCCTCTTTCTCATCGGGACACGTTTCGACCTGCTCGGGTCGTACCCTGCGTTCGACATGCAGACCGGTCTGCGCGCGCCGCGCGGGACCGCCGTCGGAGGGGGGACACGATGCAAGCTCGGCAGGGGGACGTCTTCTTGGTACGGATCGACGCGCGCGAGGTCACGGCGCTGCGCGAGGTGGAGGATCGCGATCCGCGTGGTGTCGTCCTCGCGCTGGGTGAGGCGACCGGACACGTGCACGTCGTGGTGGGCGAATCGGTGGCGCTCTTCGAGGGCCAGTTGCAGCGCGAGGTCGGGCGACCGGCGCAGCTCCCACGCCACGCTCGGCTCGAAGGTCCGCCCGCGCCGGTACACCGGTTCCTTCGCGTCGCGGCCCCCGCGGTGCTGCGTCACGAGGAGCACGGGCCGGTGGCGCTGGCCCCGGGCCTCTACCGTGTGGTGAGGCAACGCGAGTACACGCCCGCGGCGCATGGTCGCTTCGGTGGATGGCGGAACGTCGATGACTGAGCGCGCCCGGGAGATCGCATCGCGACGATTCGCGAGCCTGCCGGAGCTCCGGGAGCGATGGACGGGCGGGCTCCGTCCGAGCCCGATCGTCGATCGGACCGAGGTCGAGAGCGCGATCCGCGACGCGTACATGGCGCACGGTCTCGCAACGCCCGCGACGGTCCTGTGGCTCCGCTCGCCGCGGGCCGCCGCCATCGCGAGCATCCTCTGGGAGACCGCGCGCTCGCTCTCGCAGAGCCGGTACGGGGCTGGCGACCTCCCGCGCATCGCGGCACCGCGCCTCGCCGAGGCCCAGGCGGAGCTCGAGCGGACGCTCTCGGCGAACACCCGGGAGAGGCTCGAGCGTGAGCTCGGCGCCCCCGTTCAACGGGCGGTCACGCACCACCTGCTGGAGCCCGTCCGGGATGCGCTTCGCGAGGAGCTCTTGCAGTCGATGCTCGGCGCCGACGCGGATCTCGCCATCCGACATCCGAGCCTCGAGCGCGACCGCGAACCGAGCGCGCGCGCCACACCCGAGCCGCCGGAAGCGGAGGTCGCGGCGATCGAGCTCCTCGGCGGCATGATCACCGGCTGGCGCGACCCGGTCTGGGAGGAAGCGTGGGGAGACCTCCGCTCCCAGGCGAGCCGCCAGCACGCGCGGTTCCTGAACGCTGCGCGCCGCCGGCTCAGTCCCGTGAGCCCACCCCGCCAGCAGGCCAGGGCGAACCCGCTCATCGTCCGCGCTCATCGTGTCGTGAGCGCGCTCGTCGAGCGTGCCGCGCTCGGCGCGATGAACCTCGGCCGCTCAGCGGTGCTGGACTTCTGCGCGGAGACGCCGGGCCTCGAGCTCGCGGGCGCCGCCGCCAGCCTGGGGCGCGTCACGTCGCTGGTGGGTCTGTGGTGGCCGTTTCGGACGTGCGCGATCGTGAGCGAGCGCCAGGTCCGGATCGAGCGGGACGGCGAGGGTCGCCTTCACGCCGAGAGCGGCCCCGCCCTCGCCCATCCCGACGGCTGGGCGATCTGGTCGTGGCACGGGCTGCGGGTTCCGCGCGAGGCGATCGAGGAACCGGTGACCGTGGAGCGCATCCTCGCGGAACGGAACGTCGAGTTGCGACGCGTCTTCCTCGAGCGCTTCGGGCTGGCGCGCTTCCTCGAGACCGGCGGCGGCGAGCTGATCCACGCCGACCGCTGTGGACAGCTCTTCGAGATCGACACCGGCGACCGTGAACCCGTGATGGTGGTGCGCGTGAAGAACTCCACACCCGAGCCCGACGGACACTTCAAGCACTACGTGCTCCGGGTTCCCCCCGCGATGGAGACCGCCCGGCAGGCCGTGGCCTGGACGTTCGACCAACGGCCGGAGGACTACGCGCCGGAGGTGGAGACCTGAGCTTCGACACCACGCTCGCCAGCGCTCGCTGGGTTCTGGATCACCGGCCAACGATTGGAACGCCCGGTCGGAGGGACCCCGCGCCTTCGGCGCTCCTGCCGGTCCGCAACTACGCGGCGGAGCAGAAGCTCCGCCCTCCCTCCGATCGCTCCGATTCGTGGGCGCTCATCCGAATGGGCCACGACGATACGGAACGCCCTTGGGCCGAGCGGGCTGGAGGGCACGGGGCCTTTGGCCCCTGCTCCGTCGCCGCCGCAACCGATGGGACGCCGAGACGGGCCGCTACGAATCGTGGAGTTGCGTATGGATATCGAGCCGAAGCGAGAGACACCGCCGAGAGGAGCTCACCGATGACGATCCCGTGGAAGGCCCTGAACCGCGATGAATCAGCTCGCGAATCGAACGCGGACGCCCTGCGGCGGTTCCTCGACCAGCTCGGTGAGCGAATCGGCCGGCCGCGAATCCGCTGCCCGAAGTGTCGCTGGCAGCCCTCGCGCACCAGCCGCTGGTACTGCCGTTGCGGACACGCCTGGAACACGTTCGACACCCGCGGCCGCTGCCCCAGCTGTGGCTACCAGTGGCGGGACACGGCCTGCCACTCCTGTCACGAGTGGTCGGCGCACGACGCCTGGTACGAAGAAGCACCGGCTGCGCAGGCGTGATCGAGCGCGCTCAGCGGCGGCGACCCGGCACTATTTGCACTTCGCTTCGGTGCGGTTCGGGGTGAAGAACACCTCGAGGTCCGCCTCGCTGCGGTTGTGGGTGAAGAAGACGCGCAGCGTCGCTTCGGTCCGGTTCGGTGTGTAGAACCAGAAGGCGCGACGGTCCTTGGCCTCGGTGCGGCTGTTGCTGATGAAGATCAGGCAATCCGACGTGGTGCGAGCGTTCGAGATGAACACCTTGCGGTCGGCTTCGGTCCGGCTCGACGTGACGAACACATACTCGGCTCGGGTCGGCGTCGCGACCAGCGCCAGGAGCGCGCTGACCACAGCGGCCGCGAGCCCGCCGGCGAGCCGGAAAGACCCACGCCCATGACGCGACTGGCGATCCTCTCCGACGTTCACGCGGACATCGAGAACCTGACCCAGGCACTCGCCGCGATCGATGCCCTCGGCTGCGACGCGATCGTGTGCTGCGGGGATCTCGTCGATTACGGACTCTTCCCAGAGGAGACGATCGCGCTCTTGCGCGACCGCCGCATCCCCTGCATCCGCGGCAATCACGACCGCTGGGCGGTCGGTGGGAACACGACCGGCGACGCGCCCGGAAGCGACGGCGACGGGCGCGAGTTCTTCGACGCCATCGGCTGGGACCTTTCGGGCCAGGCGCTGCAGTTCCTGGCGGACCTGCCGGCGCACCGAGACGAGACCATCGACGGCGCTCGGATCGCGATCCGTCACGCCAACCTTCGATCCGACGTCCACGGCATCCTCCCCGGTGACGCCCGCGCACCCGATGTCACCCGCTGGCTCGTGGAAGCGCGTGCCGACGTCTTGATCGTCGGTCACACCCACCTCGCATTCGAGTCCCGCGTACCCGGCGGCGGGATGCTCGCGAACCCGGGCACGCTGGTGCGCGACGAGTGGGGACCGCCGGTCGACCGCCGCTCCTTCTACCACCCGGAAACCGGCGATATCACCGCGAGCCATCCCGCCGGTGGCACGTTCGGCGTGCTCGAATTGCCGGCCCGGCGCTTCACGGTTCATCGCGTTCTCGACGGGGCCGAGGTGGAGATCCCTCGCCTTTTCCTGGGCGCGCGAGATTTCCGGAGCCACCGGGATGAACCGCGGTAAGACGCGGCGTCCCCACACCCGCCGATCGAGCCGCCTCACCCCTTGCGCGATTCCTCGAGCGTGCGGCGCAGCACCGGCACCACCGCCAAGTCCTTCGCCCGGCCGAGTCGTTCTTTGATCTCGATGAGTTTCTCGAGGCTCAGAACTCGGATCTCGACGTCCGACTCGAGGCGCACGACCGCCGTGTGCGGCAGCAACTCCGAGTACGCGAGGTCCGGACCGATCGCGCCCAGCACATCCAGGAACCCCAGCGCCGTCGTGAGCAGGTGGTGACCTGCGGTCCCGAGGTCCTCCCGCCGCGGCGCGATCTTTCGCCCCGCCGGATCACGGTAGGTCGCATCGAGGGATCCGAGCACCCCGAACAACCGATCCAGGTTGGCCGCGTCACGCGCCGGGACGATGTCGAGGTCGAACGTGACCACCGGAGCCCCCTGGAGCACCGCCCCCACTCCACCCACCACGATGAAATCCACAGCGTGGTGACGGAGCTGCGCGAGGACCCCGACGAAGTCAGGTGTTGCGGGCGGCGGCACGGCGCAGCTCCTCGATGGAGCGAACCAGCCCCTCGAGCGCCCGCAATCGCATGAGCGGCGTCATGGCGAGGGTCGAGCGAATCAACGTCAGGTCGACACCCTCTTCCGAGTACGCGTCGGCCGAGGCGGGACCGTGAATGAATACCTCCGCCATCGAGCGCGGACGTCGATCCGATCGATCTGCCATCACGATCTCCCGTTCGCGCTCGACCTTACCACGCACCGTTACCGGGTCTCGCGAGCGGGATCGCCTTCGGTAAAGAGCCAGCCGCTCGCCGAACGTCGAGTGCGGGCGCGCACCGGTGCGGGCCTCTCCTGGAGCGCGGCCGCCGCGTCGTCGAACACGAGGGGAACGCGGTGGGCGCCGGTGGGCCCCTTCGCCACGATCAGCTCCACCTCGCGTCCATGCCGCGCGAGGAACCAGAGCGCGTCCACGTGCCGGGCGAGGCGCAGCATTGCGCGGTCCGGGGTTGCCTGACCGGAACCGACCGGCTTTCGCCGCGGCGCGGGCGTGCGCAGCGAGGCCAGGACGGTCACCCCTTCCTCGCGCGCCAGGTCCGCCAGCACCGAACACACCTCGAAGATCGTGACAGCGCCGTCGTCGACGAGGCCGTCGAGCTCCTCAACGATGACGAGGCCGACAGAGCGCGATTGGACCGACTCATGGATACGCCGCCGCAGCAGCTCGAGCTCCCGATACGGGGTCTCGTCGAAGACGATCGAGACGTCGCTCAGATCGTAGGCCGCGTTCATGAGCTTGAGCCATTGATCCTCGCTCGTGACCTTCCCGCGCTGCAGGCGCCGCGGATCGAGCCCCGATCGCTGGCCGAGGAACCGCATCGCCGAGCGAGCACCCTCGCGACGCATCGTCAACAGCAGGACCGGCACCTTCTGATCGGCGGCTACGTGCGCGGCCACGCTGGTCACGAACGCACGCAGCGCCAGCAGCGAGCTGCCGGCAACGAGCGTGAGCTCGCGTCGCTGGATTCCGCCATCCCGCTGATCGAGAGTCGGGAACCCCGTCTCCGACCGCCATTCGCCACCAGGTTCGACTCGGGATTCCAGCCAGCGAAACGTGTCCTTGATCACGGCGCCGAGCGACCTGTCGGGTACGGGGTGCCGCGGCGCATCTTCTGTACCCGCGGCAGTGGGCTGAGCTGGGTGACCGGAACTGGCATTCGGTGGATCGGTCGTCATGGACCAGAAGGTAGGAGGGGTTCGGGACAAGACGTGACCCAAGGGGCCACCGGTGCGATCGGAGGATTTCATTTTCCCGCACCGCAGATGAGTAAATGCGTTTCCATTTTTATATATTGACTTTTTTGTTTTGTGTAGTACGATTGTAATGCTTTCGCTGCCCCACCATCCCCGGGGTGCCTCCGGGCGACCTCTAAGGAGGAGGAAGGCGTCATGGATGACCTGCGGAACGACTGGGACAAACCGGTGGTGCGACTGCTCAAGCTCCTGATCGAGCTCGCGGGCTCCAGTCGGCCCCGCTCCCGGAGCGACCTGGCCGGGAAGATCGGCGTCAGCCGCAAGACCATCGGCCGCTACGTGGTCGACCTGGAGCTCGCAGGCCTTCCCATCGAGGAGGAGCGGCGTGGAAAGGCGAGCTACTACCGGTTGCGGCCGCACAAGCTGCCGATGTTTCCCCAGCCCCGTCTGACCTGACCTACAAGACCGACCACCGTCGAATTCGAGAGGAGGCCAGCCCCCCCCCAGACGACATCGAAGTGAAGTCCCCGGCGTGATTTGTCCCTGCTTGCCACGCCGCCCGGGATCCCCGGGCGAAGAGCTAAAAGGAGGCTCCCGTGACGTTCTCTTCCGCACCGATCACCGACTCTCGAACCGTCGCCGTTCCATTCGACCTCGCTCCAGCTTCCGGCTCGACGCGAGCCCAGAAGCCAGGCACCTGTGACCGCCGGGAGGTAATCCGAGCTTAGGAGACGCGATCTTTTACGAGCCCT
>CAYUSL010000083.1:0-4108 GCA_964447125.1 uncultured bacterium
GCCGCAGCGTGCACCTCTCGCTCTGCTTCAACCCCAGCCACCTCGAGTTCGTGGGACCGGTGGTCCAGGGCCGCGTCCGCGCCAAGCTGGATCGAATGGGTGGCGACGACCCTGCCGGCCGCACGTTGGGCATCGTGATCCACGGCGATTCCGCCTTCGCGGGCGAGGGGGTCGTCCAGGAAATGCTCAACATGAGCCGCCTCGAGCCCTATTCCACGGGCGGCACCATCCACGTCGTGGTCAACAACCAGATCGGTTTCACGACGCCTCCCGAGCAAGCGCGATCGACCACCTACCCCACGAGCGTCGCGCGCATGCTCCATTCGCCGATCTTCCACGTGAATGGCGAGGATCCCGAAGCCGTGGCCCAGGTGGTGCGTCTGGCCCTCGACTTCCGCCAGCGCTTCCGTCGCGACGTGTTCATCGACATGTACGGATATCGCCGGCGCGGCCACAACGAGGGCGACGAGCCGTCGTTCACGCAACCCTTGCTCTACAAGGCGATCGAGGCCCGCAAGCCGGTACGCGAGGGCTACCTCGATCACTTGCTGCGGCTCGAAGGCGTGACGCGCGAGGAAGCGGACGCGCTCGCGGCGCGCCGCCGCGAGCACCTCGACCAAGAGCTGAAGCGCGCCCAGAGCGCCCGCGTGTTTCCCACCGACGCCCCGATGGGTGGCGTCTGGCGCGGCTATTGCGGCGGTAACGAGCTCGAGGTCGAGGAGATCGACACCGGCGTACCGCGTGAGCGCCTCGCGCGACTGCTCGACACCCAGACCCGCCTGCCGGGCGGGTTCCATGCGCATCCCAAGGTCGCGAAGATCCTGGAGACGCGTCGCGAGATGGCGGCCGGCAAGCGCCCCCTCGACTGGTCGGCAGGGGAGAACCTCGCGCTCGCGACCCTCGCCGTCGAAGGCGTGCGGATTCGGCTCACTGGGCAGGACGCGGAGCGCGGCACCTTCAGCCATCGCCACGCCGTGCTCCACGACTTCGAGGACGGGCACACCTACACGCCGCTCGCGCATCTCGCACCCGAGCAGGCCCCCGTCGAGATCGACAACAGCCCGCTTTCCGAGATCGCGCCGTTGGCCTTCGAGTACGGCTACAGCATGGACCGCCCAGAAGCGCTGGTGATGTGGGAGGCGCAGTTCGGCGATTTCGTGAACGTGGCGCAGGTGATCATCGACCAGTTCATCGTGAGCGCGGAGCAGAAGTGGCAGCGTCTCAGCGGTCTGGTCATGTTGCTGCCACACGGGCTCGAGGGTGCAGGTCCCGAGCATTCGAGCGCGCGCATCGAACGCTTCCTGTCGCTCGCCGCCGAGGACAATCTCCAGATCGCCCAGCCGACGACACCAGCGCAGATCTTTCACTTGTTGCGTCGGCAGGTGCTGCGCCCGTGGCGCAAGCCCCTGGTCGTGATGACGCCCAAAAGCCTGCTCCGCCTGCCGGCGGCGACGTCTTCGCTCGACGATCTGACTGCCGGAACCTACCGCCGCGTGATCGGCGACACGCGCCCCGCGGCGCAGCAGAGAAAGACCGAGCGCATCTTGCTCTGCACCGGCAAGATCTACTACGAGCTCGAGAAAAAGCGCACCGAGCTCGGTCGCGACGACGTCGCGATCTTGCGGCTGGAGCAGCTTGCACCCTTCCCGGCCGAGATCCTGCGCCGCGCGCTCACCGAGTACCGCGCCGAGACCCCCGTGTTCTGGGTCCAGGATGAGCCGGAGAACATGGGTGCCTGGGCCCACCTGCGCGTGAAGCACTTGGAGCGAATGTTCGACCGACATCCCTTCGCCGGCATCTCGCGACCCGCGTCCGCGAGCCCAGCCACCGGCTCGCACGCGAGCCACAAGCTCGAGCAAGAGGCGTTACTGGCGGAAGCGTTCGGGCTCTGAGCGCGCGCACCCCGCTCACGCGCCCGCGGACCAGGCGCGATGGTCGGAGCCCCCGTCATCCCACGTGAACGCGCCATCCGGGAGGAACGAAGCGCATGGCCATCGAAATCGTGGTGCCGTCCGTGGGCGAGTCGATCACCGAGGTCGAGATCGGTGATTGGCTCAAGAACGAAGGCGATTGGGTCGAGAAGGATGCACCCGTCGTCGTCATCGAGAGCGAGAAAGCGACGGTCGAGGTCCCCGCGCCAGTGTCCGGCACGATCGCGAAGATCGTGAAGCGCAAGGGCGAACGAGCGGGCGTCGGCGAGGCGATCGGGAGTATGGAGGAGTCGAGCGAGCCTGCGACCGCCCCCTCGCCTGCCCCGGGGGCGAGCGCCGCCGCCGCGGCGCCTGCCGCAACGGGTACAACTGCGATGACGGCAGCCGGAGACGTACGCGTGATGCCTGCGGCACAGCGAGTCCTCGCCCAGCACGGCCTCGCGCCCAGCGACGTCGATGCCTCCGGTCCCGGCGGACGTCTGCTCAAAGAAGACGTCGAACGGCACGTCGCGGCCTCGGCCGCGCGAGTCGCGTCCACACCCATCGCCACGCCGGCGGCACCCAGCGCAACGACCGCCGCGCCAGCGAGCGCAACGAGTGGCGAGGACGAGGTCGTGCCCATGAGCCCGCTGCGCCGCAAGATCGCCGAGCGGCTCGTGATGTCGCAGCAGACGGCAGCATTGCTCACGACCTTCAACGAGATCGACATGTCGGCGGTGATCGCACTCCGCAAGCAGTACCAGGAGGCCTTCGCCACCCGCTACGGAATCAAGGTCGGGTTCATGTCGTTCTTCGTGAAGGCCGCGGTCGACGCCTTGCACCGCGTGCCCGAGGTGAACGCCGAGATCCGCGGCACGGACATCGTGTACCACCGCTACTACGACATCGGGGTGGCCGTGGGCGGCGGCCGTGGGCTGGTCGTGCCCGTGATCCGGCAGGCGGATCGACTCTCGTTCGCCGAGGTCGAACGCACCATCGAGGACTTCGGGAAGCGCGCACAGGCGGGCAAGCTCAAGCCCGAAGAGCTTTCCGGCGGCACCTTCACGATCTCGAATGGCGGGATCTACGGCTCGCTGCTCTCGACGCCCATCGTGAACCCGCCACAGGTCGGGATTCTGGGCCTGCACAAGATCGAGGACCGCCCCGTCGCCGTCGCTGGTCAGGTCGTCATTCGACCGATGATGTACGTCGCGCTCACGTACGATCACCGCATCATCGACGGGCGCGAGGCGGTGACGTTCCTGAAGCGCATCAAGGAAGTCGTCGAAGATCCGGCGCGGATGCTGCTCGAAGTCTGAGGATCATCCGGCGGCCCGACGCGTCCCTCTGCACTCGTTCGTCAACGAAAGCGGCCCAAGCCTCATGGAACGGCACACCCACGATTTGGTCGTGATCGGCGCAGGTCCCGGTGGCTACCAGGCCGCGATTCGCGCCGCCCAGCTCGGCTTGAACGTCGGCGTGGTCGAGAAGGACTCGACGCTCGGGGGTACCTGCTTGAACGTCGGGTGCATCCCCAGCAAGGCCCTCCTCGAGTCGAGTGAGATCTACGCCGAGGCGGCGCACGGTGCCTTTGCCAGCCACGGCATCCGCGTGGGTGCGGTGGAGCTCGACCTGGGAGCGCTCCTCAAGCGCAAAGAGCAAGTGGTGAAGGCGCTCACCACGGGAGTGGCGGGACTCTTCAAGAAGCACAAAATCGCGCGGCACACGGGTCGTGGCCGGATCGCAGCACCGGGACGCGTGGTGGTGACGGGCGTCGGCGGTGAGGATGCCGTCGAGATCGAGGCGAAGCACATCCTCATCGCCACCGGCAGCAAGCCCGCGAGCTTGCCGGGTGTGGTGCTGGACGGAGATCGCGTCGGCACCAGCACCGAGGCCATCGCGTATCGCGAGGTGCCGAAGCGGATGGTGGTGATCGGCGCAGGCTACATCGGGCTCGAGCTCGGCTCCGTGTGGCGGCGCCTGGGTTCGCACGTGATCGTCGTCGAGTACCTGAACCGGATCCTCCCCGGCATGGACGACGAGATGGCAGCCGAGGCGCAGAAGCTCTTCGCCAAGCAGGGATTCGAATTCCAGCTCGGCAAGCGTGTGCTGGGCGCGCGCGCCGAGGGCGAAGGTGCCATCGTCGAGGTCGAGGGCGGCGAGCCGATCCACTGCGACCGCGTGCTGGTCGCCGTGGG
>CAYUSL010000083.1:4208-17211 GCA_964447125.1 uncultured bacterium
ATCCCCGGCGTCTGCTACACGAACCCCGAGTTCGCCACCGTCGGCAAGACCGAGGAAGCACTGAAGGCCGAGGGCATCCCCTACCGCAAAGGCTCGTTCCCGTTTCGCGCCAACGCGCGTGCCCGGACCCTCAATCAGCTCGAAGGGCGGATCAAGATCCTGGCGCACCAGGAAACCGACCGCGTGCTTGGCGTGCACATCTTCGGCCCGCGAGCGGGCGAGCTCATCGCCGAAGCGACTCTGGCGATGGAATTGGGCGCCTCGAGCGAGGACATCGCGCGCACCTGCCATGCGCACCCCACGCTGCCCGAAGTGCTGCGCGAAGCCGCCCTCGCCGTAGACGGGCGCCCGCTCAACATCTGAATCAGCTCCACTCGGATCGCACGGCGACGCGAGCCACGGGATAGCGGCGCTGGGCCGAGGCCTCCAGCGCGGTGCCGCAACTTAGTTTCTCTTGCACGACGCCGTGCGATCCAAGCGGGCACGCGCCGCGAAAGAAAAGTTGCGCCCTCGGCGCCGTCGGTGAATCGAGCGTGCGCACGAATGGCCCGCGATCGCGGCGGAAACCGACGACCGCGCCCACTCGACCAGGGCTGGCCTCGGTCTTGCTTCACGCTCACCCGGGGATAACACGCACGAGCACCTCGCCCGTGCGTCGAAGCCATAGAGGGAGAGGGAGATGATCGGCCAGACACAGCGACGTGGATGGAACGTACGGCCCGCCGCCGATAGCAGCGGTCAGGCCCACCGGATCGCGGCAGCCTGCATCGCGATCTGTCTGTCGGGAGCGATCGCCTCGGCGCCGGCTCACGCCGCCGTCGAGTTCCGCAACCCCCAGCCCAACATGCTCGTTTACCGTGCTCCGTTCGTGCCACGCATTGCTGTGCCATCAGGTTCCGGCACGCTCAGTGTCGAGCTGACATCCAATGGCGTCACGACTTCCATCTCCGACTCATTTGAGCCCTGCCCATCCAACGTTCCACCAACCTCCCAAGGCGGCGCCTGTGATCAGGGCGAATGGGTAACAGTCTTCAGCGCCGACCCCACGATTGCGATTCGTCCGCCACTCAACCCTGGATCGAACACTCTGCACGCAACGTGGCAGTCGGGCTCAGCGACGCAGGAAGCCACGGTGACTTTCGAAGCGTACTCGCGCTCGTACGACCTGATCCCCGCAGCCGAGCCTGACCGGACGTTCGTGGACAACTGCGAGATTCTCAACGACGTGAGCTGCCTGCTCCCCTTCCCATCCTCTCGCTTCACCGTGCCGGATACGAGTCCCGGTGCTCCCCCAGGCGCGGTGAAGGTGAACCTTCCTTCGATCAAGTTCCTGCCCATCGTCAATCCGGACAATCCATCGCGTCCGCTCGACCCGGCCCCCTACAACGACGCGGACGGATTCAGCCCGACCGCGCAGATCCTCATGCACGTGCCGGTTGCCACAGTGTCGACCGGCAACAAGCCGTCGATCGACCTTGCCGCTTCACACGCGCCGGTCCTGCTTCCGGCTGGGTCACCGGCATCCGCACCATGGGCCAACCTGCGCACGATCGACGGGAGTTCCACGGCGATCGACTCGTCGGGCAGTCCTACCAGCCCGACGCTGCTGCTCAAGGTGGTGGGTGGCACCAGCGGCGCGGATGCATTCAAGACCGAGCTGGTCCCACACTGGGTCGAGCTCGACGCCCACGCTGCAGGCGATCCCGATCACCAGATGCTCATCCTGCGACCCGCGCAAGCACTGACGCCCGGCGCGCGCTACATCGTCGTCGTTCGCAATCTCAAGGACGGGCTCGGCCGTACCCTCACGCCGGAGCCCGTCTACGACGTGGTCCGGAAGACGAGCCTCGGCTCCGGCGCTCGCTCCACCAACATCGCGAAGGTGATCGACAGGCAAGTCGCATACACCAACGACATCTATCCATGGATCTATTTCTTTCCCGGATTCTCCCAGTCGCCGTCCGGTGGCAAGATCGACACGCAGGCCGTGCAGCTCTCGTTCGACTTCAAGGTACGCAGCCGTGACTCGCTGACGCTTCCCGGACGCATACTGCGCGACGAGGCCTACGATTGGTTGAACAATCAGCTGGCTGCCGGCAATCCGGTCTTCGAAGTCAAGAGCGTCGCGTCGCACTACGGCTTTGGGGAGGGATTCATCGGCCGTGCAGCCTGGACCGTGCAAGGCAATATCCGCACTCCAAACTTTCTCTGGAAAAACCCCAGCCAACCGGTTGCATCGAATCCAGAGGTCGAACCGACGGTCGCGTCGCGCCTGCGTGCGGACGCATCGGGCTTCCTGCGCTCAGGCGACATGTGGACGCCGTTCACCATCGACATCCCCGGCAACGCCATTCCGTCGGCCACGAATCCCAACCCGGTGCCCGCGTATCCGCTGATCGCCGGTCACGGCAACTTCGCTGGCGCATTCTCCATGGCTGCCAACTGGCAGTACAACCTCGGATTCCCGGCACCGATCGAGGCGTTCGACCACGATTACCTCGCCGGCGCGGTGAACTGGCGTGGCTACTCGCACGAAACGCAGATGCCGATTGGTGTCACCCACCCGGGCAACGCCGTCACCGACGACGCGGCGTGGCTGCTCACGCAGATCATCGCGCGCTCCGACGGTCACGGCGGCGTGAAGAGCGGTCTCGACGATTTCCCGGCATGGCGCGATCGTGTGGGCCAGGGAATCGTCAATCAGCTCGTGTTCGCCCGATTGCTCAAGCTCGGCAAGTACATCTTCGGATATCACTCGTGCTTCCAAACGCCACCAGCGGGCACCACCGGCAAGGTCTGGGCCACAAGCTGCTACAACGCCGGCTTCGCGTCGACGAATGCCGCCAGCCTGTTCCCCGACGCCGGCGCAACCGACGTCTACTACTACGGCGTGAGCCTTGGGGGTGGCATGGGCGCGCTGCTCGCCGGCCTGGCGCCGGACGTGGGCAAGTTGGTGCTCGACGTCGGTGGGACGAACTACAGTCTCGCGCTCCAGCGATCGCTCGACTACACGTATCCGACCGGTTCATCCGTGCGAGTGGCCATCCAGAGCATACTGGGCACGGACCTCACCGGTGCCGATGCCGGCAAGGACAAGGCAATGAACGAGCTGGTGCTGATAGGCGTGCTGCACGAAGCGTGGGTCCTCGCCGAATCGGCCGGCTACTTGGATCTGGCGCGTTGTGCAATCCACTACGACGAGCAACCGTACACGAACGACTGCGGTGGCGTGTGGCCGCTCGTGACACCGAAGAAAGTGCTGCTGACGCCAGCGTGGTTGGACACACACGTCAGCAACCAGTCTTCCGAGGTGCTCGCGCGTTCGCTCGGATTGAAGCAACTCGAACCGGCCTCGGTCCAGACGTCGCTGGTGGGCATCTCGTCCACGACCTCGCCGACCAGCGATTCGGCGCTCGTCACCTATTCTCCTGGATGGTGGGACGCGTTCGGCGTTCTCAGTACGCCCAGTTACCTGCCTCCGCTCGGCAATGACGTACCGTCGAGTCTCTACGTGTGTGGCAATTGCACACAACACGGCCGCAATCCCCAGATCAACGCGTACCGTCGGCAGATGTTCAACTTCCTCGAACCTGGTGGCCTGATCCAGAGCTACTGCAGCGGCACATGCGACGGAAGTGTCGCCGACGAACGTCCCGCGCAGGGCTATCTGACCTGCTCCGGCACGAATCCGCCCGCGTACGATTCGAACTGTAATCCGCCCCCACCCCCTCAGTGAGAATGCCTGCCGCCCGCGCCGAAGGTGCGCGCGGCTCTCACGCTAGACGAACCGATCACCACGCGACTACGTCACGTCGTGATCGGTTCGTGTCATGCTCGACCTGCGGTATTCCTGACGGCCGAGAGCAAGCACGAGGCGGATTCCGCGCCGGTAAGCCGCGCAGGCCCGCGCACCGACGGGTGAGCGAGCGCATCCGCGTTCTCCCTGCACCGTGGCAAGCGATGCCATGATCGCGCGACGGATGGCTATATTCGCATCAGAGGGAGCGCATGGATCGCAAGCCCGAGCCACAACTCGACGCCGGCAGGTTGGGCTCACGGCCCCGCTGCTCGGGACGAGGGATCAGCTTCCGGCTGCGGCGATCTTGCCCGGGATTTCCGCGCTGACTTTGCCCACCTGGACGATCGGTAGCTCGGGCGCGGGCTCGCCCGTGAGCGCCTCGACGAGCGCCGGGTCCAGTCTTCGGTAGTTCCAGGCTGCCTCAAC
The DNA here is from genome assembly GCA_964447125.1 of uncultured bacterium. Lineage (GTDB taxonomy): Bacteria > JADJOY01 > JADJOY01 > JADJOY01 > JADJOY01 > JADJOY01. The sequence continues at coordinate 8,434 of CAYUSL010000083.1, forward strand.
ACGAAAACGGCAGGCAGGCGAGGTGTCGTCGCAATCGAGCGCGCTGGCATCGAGGCGGACTTCGTGAGCACCTACGACCGGAATCCTTCCTAGATCGACAACCTTGTCCACGGCCCAGAGCCGGTGGTCGCCAATCAACTGGCCATCGGCATCGAAGAGTCGGTCACCGAGCGCCGGCGCGCCCTCCGGCCCACGAGTGCCGACGTCGAGCACGACTCGGCCTCGCTCGTCCGTCGCGCGCACCGAAAGCCAGACCTGGAAGAGATCGGTCGGGCCGGTCGGAAAGATGTGGCCGATCTGCCCGGAATTTCGGGTGCGGATCACGAGCGAGTCTTCCACGCGCGCCACATCAAGGACGAGCAGTCCCGCTGACCCAGCTTCCGGCGCAGCCGCGCTCACGGGCGCGGCCTCGCCGTAGGCGTATCCCGAAGCCGGAGGAAGGGAACCCGGCGCCGCGAGGTTGGCTACCACCTCGCTCACACCAGCGCCTCCCCTCGCAACGCCCGCGACGTAGGTGCTCGCGGCTACGAATCGATGATCGTGGATCGGGACATCGTAGGTCTCGTGGTAGTAGCTCATGTGGCAGACGGTGCAGGTTCTCCCCTCGCCTGCGGCGGGCGAGCCCTGCCACGACGCGTACTGATCCTGCAGCACGTGCGTGACCCGCCCGTGGGTGGGAGGCCCGAGCGTCTGCACGTGGCAGGGCGTGCACGTCGCCGCTTCGTGTGTTGCGAAGCGATAGCGCTCCCGATGACGTGCGAGATGGCTCGAGATGAACATGTGCTCGATCAGCGATCGGGCGCCGGGCAGTCGCCCGAGCTGGCCCGCCACTCCGGGTCGATCGATGAGGAGCGAGAACGCGTCCGCTCCCAGCGGCACGACCTCGAACTCGCCGTCGCCGCGCCCGCCGGGCATCGCGCGGTGACAGGAGACGCAGTGCACCCCGGCGCGATAGCCCTCGCTCTCGACCACCGACTCGAAGCTCGCATCCACTGGATCACGAGCGTGCGGCGCGTGACACCGCAGGCAGAAGCGCAACGCCTCGGGTCCGCGCTCGGCACGAAGCCTTCGGAGGAGAGACGTGAAGAAGGGGTTGTTCGCCGCGTGCGCGTGTGACGACTGAGCCCAGCCGGGAACCACGTCGGTGTGACACGACTCGCAGGTGTCCGGCACGACGGCACTGAAGCCGACGTCCATCGGCACGAGCGCAGAGGAATCGCGCTGGAAGCTCGCCACCCGCGTGCTGCCAGCGACCGCGAGCAGCGTGGTCGCCAGGCAGGCCACGATGAACGCCGGCAACGCTTGCCACACCACTGGTTTCGCCCAAGCGTAGGTGCGCCGCGGTGGGCTCCACACTCGTGCGCTGCGGGCCCGAGACGAGCGGATGTGCGAGATCACGAGTGCCAGCGCGATCCACGAGCTCACGACGTGCACGAACCACGGGATCGGGTAGCGATCGAAGAGGTGAACGTAGAGCAACAGGCCCGAGCTCGCACCGGCGCCGCCGAGGGCGGCGATGAAACAGACGAGCATCGCCAGCCCGCCGAGGCCCCCGGGGGTCTTGGTCACGCTGCCGCTGCTCTTGGCGACGCTCCACACGAGAATGCCGCCGCTGATCACACCCGTGCCGAGCACCATCAGCGTGTGATGCTTGGCGTCGAGAAGCAGCCGGGCAAAGACCGTCAGCACGGTCAACAACGCGACCGCGAGGCGCGCAGCCCGTCCCAAGCCGAGAATCCAAACGATCATGAGCAGCAAACAGGTGCCTGCTGCGATGAAACCGAAATCCCCCAGAATGTGGGCGTCCCATTCGTCGCGCGAGCGCCAGGCACCCACGACGCCGATCACCAGGGCGAGAAACGGTGCGCGTGACGCGCCGCGCAGGGAGCTCCCCACCCCGCCCACGGTCTGCGCGAGATGGAGTGCGACGTAGACGAGCCCGAGCGCGATCACGACGAAGCCCACTGCCATGTGCGCGATCTGCAAGTACTGGATCGCGAGCGCCGGACGCGGCTGGATCCACGTCACCGCGCCGCTGGCGACGAGAAACATCAGCAGCCCGGCCAGGACGCCGCGGAGGCGACTCTCGGTAGTCAACTCACACCCATCCCACGCATCGATCCGCGAGGCGCGCATGCGCACGCGACCTCGGCGTCGCCACCCTGTCGTTCCGGCTCGTTCATACGTCCCGCTCCGCCGCTATATTCGCGCCGGAGGAAGCGCACGTGAAAATCGACGCGTCGGCCCATTCTCATCCACCCGTCGCCGCCACCGAGCCGCGGCCGGGCACCCCCGGTAGGCCGATCCTGAGCGGCACCGACTACCTGGCGAGCCTGCGGGGACGACGGCTGCGAGTCTTCGCCCTCGGCGAGCGCGTGACCGAGCCTGTCGACCATCCGCTGATCCGTCCATCGATCAACGCCGTCGCCGCGACCTACGACCTGGCGGTCGCCGATCCCGAGATCGCCACGGCTCACTCCTCGCTGACGGGAGAGCGCGTCAACCGATTCCTCCACGTGACGGAGTCGGCGGCCGACGTGGTTGCCCAGAACAAGATGCAGCGCCGGCTCGGCCAGCTCACGGGGACCTGCTTCCAGCGTTGCGTGGGCATGGACGCGATCAATGCGCTCTTCTCGGTGACCTACGACTGCGACCGCACACACGCCACGGGCTATCACGCTCGCCTCCGGTCCTTCATCGCGATGGCCAAGTCCCTCAACCTGGTGGTGGGCGGCGCGATGACCGATCCCAAGGGCGATCGCAGCAAGGGTCCGTCGGATCAAGAAGATCCCGACGTGTTCGTGCACGTCGTGGAGCGGCGATCCGACGGTCTGGTGTTGCGCGGGGCCAAGGCCCATCAGACCGGCTGCATCAACTCGCACTGGCTCGTGGTGATGCCCACGATGCGCCTCGAACCGCGCGACGCCGCATTCGCCGTGGTCGCCGCCATTCCCGTCGAGGCACCCGGGCTCACCTTCGTCTACGGCCGACAATCCTGCGACACACGCAGCCTCGAAGGTGGCGACATCGACGTCGGAAACACCACCTACTCCGGACAAGAAGCGATGATCATCCTCGAGGACGTGTTCGTTCCCTGGGAACACGTGTTCCTCGATGGCGAGACCGAGATGGCGGCGCCGCTGGTGGAGCGGTTCACCGCCTATCACCGCCGGAGCTACGTCTGTAAGACGGGCGTAGGCGACGTGCTCATCGGCGCCGCCGCGGCCATCGCCGACATGAACGGCGTCGCCGGCGCGTCCCACGTCCGCGACAAGCTCGTCGAGATGGCGCACCTCAACGAGACCATCTACGGCGCGGGCATCGCGTCGTCTCACGAGTCGAAACCGACCGCCGCCGGCAACTTCCAGAACGACGATCTCCTCGCCAACGTCTGCAAGCACAACGTCACCCGCTTCCCGTACGAGATGGGACGTCTCGCGCAAGATCTGGCGGGCGGTCTGGTGGTGACACTGCCCTCCGAGAAAGACCTGGCCTCGCCGGAGACGGGTCCCTTGCTCGACCGTTTGTTGCGCGGCCGAAGCGGCGTGCCGACCGAGCACCGGGTCCGGATGCTCCGCCTCATCGAGAACATGACGCTGGGGCGCAACGCCGTGGGGTACCTCACCGAATCCCTCCACGGCGCCGGCTCGCCCCAGGCGCAGCGCATCCAGATCGCGCGTCAGATGGACCTCGCGCACAAGATGCGCTTGGCGCGGCGTCTCGCCGGGATCGACGCCGACGACGAGCCCACGCGTGCCGGCTGAGCCCCCGCGACGGCCGCGCTGGATCGAGCGGGTGGACGCCCTCGATCGCGCCGCCATGCGGCTGCTACCGCGGCTCCGACGCCGTGCGCTCACGCCACCGCTTCTCGTGATCACGTACTCCGGGTCCGCGCCCACCTGGTTCGGAGCGACGGCAATCCTGATGGTGCTCGTCCACTTCCAGGTCGGCCCCACGGCGGCACTGCGCACGTGGCTCGCGTGCATGACCGGCTCGTTCACGTCGCTCGTGGTCGGGGAAGCACTGAAACGGTTCTTCCGACGCGCGCGGCCCTACCATGCTCTCGAAAACCACGAGGCGCTCGGCTGGCCGCCGCCGAATGCATCGATGCCATCGACCCATGCTTCCACTTCCGTGGCACTGGCGGTTGGACTGGCACTCGCGGGTGACCCGCACGCCAGCGCGATCGCGGTCTGGGCCGCACTGGTGGTCTTCTCGCGCTACTACACGGGTGTCCACTACCCCAGCGATCTGGCCGTCGGCGCCGCGCTGGGCGGCGCCTTCGGCCTGGTGGACTTCGGCTGGGTGGTGCGCGGGGTGCTGGGCGCTTCGGGTTGAGTCACCCCGCCGCACGGGTCGAGCGCGGGGAAGCGCGCTCGCTCACTTGCCGCTCTTCTCGTCCTTGGGAGGCGCGGGCGGCGCTGGCGGAGCCGCCTCTTGGATGCCTACCAGCTCGACTTCGAAGATGAGCGTGGACTGGGGCGGAATGGTGGGCGGCCGGCCGTTCGGACCATAAGCGAGCTCGGGCGGGATGAAGAGCTGCCACTTGTCGCCGACCTTCATCATCTGCAGCGCTTCCGTCCAGCCCTTGATGACGCCCGTGACCGGGAACTTCGCCGGTTCGTTGCGCTTGTAGGAGCTGTCGAACTCGGTGCCGTTGATGAGCGTGCCCTTGTAGTGCGCGCTCACCGTGTCCGTGGGCTTGGGCGACTTCCCATCACCCGACTTGAGCACTTTGTACTGCAGGCCGCTCGCGGTGACCTTCACGCCGTCTTTCTTCTTGTTGTCGTCGAGGAATTTCTTGCCCTCGGCGACGTTCTTCTCACCCTCGGCCTTCATCGCCGCCTGGCGCTTCTCGATCATCTGCTTCTGGAAATCCATCATCACCTGCCGATTCTCGTCGGCGTTCATGACGGATTCCTTGCCGCCGAGGACCTCGGTCAGCCCGCGCACCAGGAAATCGATGTCGATGTCGCCACCCGCGGGCTTCACGCTCTCGCCCACGTTGCGTCCCAGGGCGTAACCGAGCTTCTGCTTGGCGCTCCACGAGGCGGTGGCGGGGTTCGGCGCCGGCGCCGGTGCCGCCGCGGGCGTCGACGCCGCCGCGTGCGGATCGCTCTCGGCCCGCGCCAACCCGGAGCAGGCCATCATCGCCAGCAAGGCGATTCCCATACGCTTCATTCCGATCTCCTGAGACGCCGCCGACCCTGCGACGACGCAAACGAGGGAGGTGGACCAGGCCAGCCCCGAGCCACCGCGCGGCGCATCATAGCAGCGAGAATCGCCTCGCTCGTGCCACCGCTCACGCCGGCAGATGCACCGCCTTCGGCTCGAGATACTCCTCGAGGCCCCACACGCCGAGCTCACGCCCCCTGCCCGACTGCTTCATGCCCCCGAACGGCGCCGCGGGATTGAACGGCGCGCCGTTCACGTGGACCTGGCCCGTGCGGATCCTGCGTGCGACGCGTTCGGCACGCTCCATGTCGCTCGACCACACCGCCCCCCCGAGCCCGTAGACGGTGTCGTTGGCGATTCGGATGGCATCCTCGTCGTCGCGGTACGTCACGATCGAGAGCACGGGGCCGAAGATCTCCTCCTGCGCCACGGTCATGTCGTTGCGGACGTCGGCGAGCACGGTGGGTCGAACGAAATAGCCACGCTCGAGCCCCGCGGGCGACTCGACGCCACCGGTGACGAGCCGCGCGCCCTCCGCGATCCCCTTCGCGATGTAGCCGCGAACCCGCTCGCGCTGGGCCGCGCTCACGAGCGGGCCGAGCTTTGCCCCGCTTCGTTCCGGCTCGCCCACCGTCACGTGCTCTGCTTCGTCCCGGGCGATTCGCTCCGCTTCTTCGCGGCGCGATTCGGGAACCAGCATGCGGCTCCACGCGGTGCACATCTGCCCCGAGTTGCTGTAGCACTGCTGCACTCCCGCGCGTACCGCCTTCTCGAAGTCCGCGTCGTCGAGGATCACGTTCGCGGATTTGCCGCCGAGCTCGAGCGCCACCCGCTTCACCGACGAGGCAGCCAGCTCGGCGACACGCCGTCCGGCACGGGTCGAGCCCGTGAACGACACCATGTCCACGTCGGGATGGCGGGCCATCGCCTCGCCAACCACGGGACCCGAGCCGCTCAAGAGATTGAACACACCGGCAGGAAGCCCAGCCTTCTCCACGATCTCGGCGAAGGCGAAGCACGCCAGTGGCACCACCTCGCTGGGCTTGAGCACCACGGTGCAACCCGCGGCGAGCGCCGGGGCCACCTTGGCCGCCACCTGATGCAGCGGGTAGTTCCAGGGCGTGATCGCCGCCACCACGCCGACCGGCTCCTTCACCACCAGCGAGTGCCCCACCTTCTCCTCGAATACGAACTGCCCCAGCAGGTCGGCGTAGAAGGCGAACGTGAACGTCGGCAGTCCGACGTGGACTTTGGAGGCAGCGGAAATGGGTGCGCCCAGCTCACGAGCGATGAGCAGCGCGAGCTCGTCCTGACGCTCGCCGAGGCCGCTGGCGATCGCCCTGAGCCGCTCGGCGCGCTCGCTCGCTGGGGTGCGCGACCAAGCGGGAAACGCCGCGCGCGCCGCTGCCACCGCTGCATCGACGTCCTCGGGCGTCCCCGCCGGCACGCTGCCGATCACCGCTTCGGTGCTCGGATTCACGACTTCGAACGTGTCGCTCGATCGCGGTGGCACCCAACGGCCGCCGAGGAAGAATCGATCTCGCACGATGCGCTCGTTCATGCCATTCCTCCCTTCGCAGACGGGCGCCGAGCATAACGCGCGGCGATTCGCCGACCCTCGCGTGTCCGGCGAACCTTCCGCCCACTCCCGCCCCTTGGCAGCGGCAGCTCGCGACGACTAGAACACGTTTCACTGGAGAGCCGCGACATGAGCACCACCAAGACCGACGTACCAGCAGTGGACGGATGGTTCGCGACCGATGCCGATGGACCCCATCTCGTGGGCGGTCAGTGCGAGAAGTGCGGCACCTTCTCGTTTCCTCGCGAGTCGCTCTACTGCAAGAACCCGGCGTGCGATTCGAGCGCGATTCGCGCCGTCGCACTGAGCCGCCGCGGTCGCGTCTGGTCCTACACCAACGCCTGTTACCAGCCACCCGCCCCCTACGTCGCCGCCGATCCGTACGTGCCGTTCGCGATCGCCGCCGTGGAGCTCGAGCGTGAAGGCATGGTGGTGATTGGCCAGCTCGCGAGCGGCATCGGCGTCACCGACGTGCGCGTCGGCCAGGCCGTCGAGCTGGTGGTCGAGACGCTCTTCGAGGATTCCGAGCGGCGCTACCTCGTGTGGAAGTGGAAGCCCCTCGCCGGTTGAGCGGACGTCAGGCACGACCCCGGAGCGACGCACATGGCCAAGAACGACGTGGTGATCCTGGGTGTCGGCATGCACCCGTGGGGCAAATGGGGCAAGAACTTCGTCGAGTACGGTGTCGCGGCTGCGCGCGCAGCGCTCGCCGACGCTGGCGTCGAATGGCCGGAGATCCAATTCGTCTCCGGAGCCTGCACGATGCGCTGCGGCTATCCGGGCTACGTGGCCGGCGCCACGTTCGCGCAAGCGCTGGGCTGGAACGGCGCCCGGATCGCCAGCTCGTACGCTGCGTGCGCCTCCGGCTCGATGGCGCTGGAAGCAGCACGAGCGCAGATCCAATCGGGGCGTGCGGAGGTGGCGCTGGTGGTCGGCGCCGACACCACACCCAAGGGATTTCTCGCACCGCAGGCCGGTGATCGCCCCAACGATCCCGACTGGCTCCGCTTCCGCCTCTTGGGTGCGACCAATCCCACCTACTTCGCGCTCTACGCCCGCCGCCGCATGGACCTCTACGGCACCACCGAGCACGACATCGCCGCGGTCCGCGTCAAGAACGCCGAGCACGGGCTCCACAATCCGAATGCTCGCTACCGCAAGCTCTTCTCGATCGAGGAGGTGCTGGGCTCGGCGATGGTCGCAGACCCGCTCCGGCTCTTCGAGATCTGTGCCACCAGCGACGGCGGTGCGGCGGTGGTGATCGCAAGCCGTGCCTACGCGAAGAAGAAGGGCCTCACCAAACCCGTGAAGATCGCCGCGATCTCCACGGTCACGCCGCGCTATCCGAGCGCGCAGATCGAGATGCCCGATTTCGCCACCGACTCGTGGGCGGTGGTGCCGCGCCCCGAGCACGCGTTTCGCGACTCGGTCGCGCGCGCGGCTTACGAGGAAGCGGGTCTCGGTCCAGAAGACATGAGCCTCGCCGAGGTCTACGACCTCTCCTCCGCCATGGAGCTCGACTGGTACGAGCAGATCGGTCTGGCGAAGCCTGGCGAGGGCGACGCGCTCTTGCGCGATGGGGTGACGCGGCTCGGCGGGCGCTGCCCGGTCAATGCTTCCGGCGGGCTGGCGTGCTTCGGCGAGGCCGTGCCCGCGCAAGCGCTTGCCCAGGTTTGCGAGCTCACGTGGCAGTTGCGCGGGCAGGCCGGCGTGCGCCAGGTGAAGAAGGCCAAGGCCGGCATCACCGCCAACCAAGGGCTCTTCGGGCACGGCTCATCGGTGATCCTGAGCCGCTAGAGCTGAAGCAAGCGCGTTGCGCTTGCTTCAGCTCTAGCCGATGTTGCCTCGGGGGGCTTTTCAAGCCCCCCGCCCGGGGCGGCAAAACCCCGACGGGGGCCCCCCCCCACACGCGGGGCGGCGCACGCGGCGGGGCAAACCGCCCGCGCGCGGGGTGACGAAGAGCGTGGAACCCTTCGTGCAGACTCACCGAGAGTCAGCTCGGTCGGGCTGCTCCAGAACCCCGC
>CAYUSL010000084.1:0-4460 GCA_964447125.1 uncultured bacterium
CGTTGCTGGGGGTTGAGACCGTGTAGCGGATCGTGAGTCAACGAAAAAGCTCCGAAGCGAGAGCGGGGTAGGGTTCGGGAGCGAAACGAAGTGCGCGCACCGGCGACGAGCCCGGGCTGCTCACCGGTAGGGCGCGGGCGGCTGGAACAGACCCCCGAGGAAACATTCGCCGAGGCGAAGAGCCCCGTCCGATGCACATCTTCGTCAGCTCTCGCGCCGATTCTTGTTCCGAGGGGCGTGCGCCGAGGTTGCCCAGCCGTCGATGTTGCGCTGTTTGCCGCGCGCGATCGCCAACGCGTCGGCCGGAACATCACGGGTGATGGTCGAGCCCGAGCCGATGTAGGCACCCCGCCCGACGGTCACGGGCGCCACGAGCTGGGTGTCGGAGCCGACGAAGACGTCGTCCTCGATCACCGTGCGGAACTTGCTGACACCGTCGTAGTTGCAGGTGATGGTGCCGCAACCGATGTTCACGTTGGCACCGACGGCGGCGTCGCCGATGTAGGTGAGGTGAGAAGCCTTCGATCCGACGCCGAACGTCGCCTTCTTGATCTCGACGAAATTGCCGATCTTCACGTCGGCGCCGAGATCGCTGCCGGGTCGCAGGTGGGCCATCGGACCCACCGCGGCATCGGTGCCGACGTGGCTCTCCTCGATCACGCAGTAGGGCTTGATGGTGACGCGTTCGTCGAGGACCGAATCGACGACGATGGCGCCGGTGCCGATTCGGCAGCCCTCGCCGATGCGGCTCGCGCCGCGGATCTCGGCGCCGGGATCGAGGATGCTGTCGGCGCCGATGCTCACTCCCACGTCCACCCACGTCGTGCTGGGGTCGCGGATGGTGACGCCGTCGCGCATCAGCCCGTCGAGCACGCGCCGGTTGAGGATCGCGCCGGCGCGCGCGAGCTTGGCGCGGTCGTCCACGCCGTGGACCTCGTCGGGGTCGGAGACGACGCTGTGTACGGCGATCCGGCCGCGCTCGTGGGCGATCGCCACCAGATCCGTCAGGTAGTACTCGCCCTGCGCGTTGCGGTTGCCGAGCTTCGGTAGCGCGTCGCGCAGGAACGCGGCGTCGGCAGCGTAGATCCCGGCGTTGGCGAGGCCGATGCCGCGCTCGGCGGCGGTTGCGTCCTTGGCCTCCACGATGCGCTCCGCGATGCCGCGAGCGTTCACCACCACGCGCCCGTAGCTGCCCGCGTCGGCGAGCTGCATCGCCAGCAGCGTCAGCACGGCATCTGCTTCCTGGTGACGGGTCACCAGCGCTCGCACGGTCTCATCGCAGAGGAGCGGCACGTCGCCGGACAGAATCACCACCGTGCCGTCGAAGCCGTCGAGCGCCGGCAACGCTGTGAGCACGGCGTGACCCGTGCCCTGCGGCTGCCCCTGGTCCACGGTCGAGACGTCGGCCAGGCCGAAACCGTCGATCGCGCCGCGCACCCGCTCGCCCTCGTGGCCGGTCACCACCACCACCGGGCGCGCACCCAGGCGCAACGCGAGCTCGATCGGATAGCGAACCATCGGTCGCCCGCCGATCTCGTGCAGGACCTTGGGCTTGCGGGAGCGCATCCGCTTGCCCTCTCCTGCGGCCATGACGACGGCCGAGAGTGCACCCATCACCATTCCTCCGTTGGGGATCACCGTGCGGCGCGCGCGCGGTGATCCCGAGAGGTTGGCACAATCGCGAGGGGGTGTCTCTCGATCGAGCCGTTCGCGCGGGTGTTCCCACGATTGAGACGGCGCGTCTCCGGTCGCGCGCCGTTTCCCTCGCCGAGCCGCAGCATTTCCGCGTGTTTTGGCGCGATTTCGTGCGGCACGATCGTTGCGCTGGGGAGCCTCGCCGAGACATCGACCCGCTCGGTCAGCGCATTCACGAGGGCCACATGCAGACCAACTCTGCGCCAGCTTCTGCGCGGCCGGTGGGCCGCCGTCACGGTGTGTGTCGTTCCTGCTTCGACCTCTACGCGCATGCGCGGTGCGGCGACGCAGGGCGCTGTCACGCATGTGCCTCGGGCGCGCGTCGCACCGAAAGCGAACGCACCGCGATCCGAGCCTTCTGGGTCCAGAACCCGACGCGTGTGCATCTGGTGGCGTTCGCCACGTGGGGTAACGAGCGCGACCTCGATCGTGCGCGTCGCAACCTCGACCGCTTCTGGCGTCGAGCGCATCGCTGGTCGGCGCACCGATCGGTCGCCGCGCGCTGATCCCGAGCTCGGCGCGCCGGACGCCTTGGGGACGCGACCCTTGAGGCCGCTCGCGGACCGGCGCATGGTATCGGCCCATGGCCGGATCGCCGCCGCGCATCCTCACGATCTACTTCCGCCATCAGCGCGGCGGGCTGCTCAAGCGCTTCTACGCGTTGATCGAGGCGCTCGCCGAGCGTGGCCACGAGGTTCACGTGGTGTCGGCGGCGCCGCTCGCGCTCGCGCCGCACCCGCGTGTGATCGCGCACCGGGTGTGGTGGCGCGACTCGGAGCCCGCTGGGCTCGCCTTTTGGTTGTGGTTCGCGATCACCGCGCCGTGGGTGCTGTTGCGAGTGGCGCGCTCCACCCGTCCACGCGCGCTGGTGGTCTTCGATCCCTTCTACGCCGTGCTCGGTCTTCCGGCGGCGTGGATCGCGTGCGTGCCGATCGTCTCGTTCGTGCGCGCAACACCCTGGCGGGCGCGGATGCGCATCGCCGTGGGCGGGCCCAAGTGGCGAATCGCGACGGCGCTCGACGTCGTCGGTCTGCGCGCGAGCCGACACGTGGTGACGATCACGCGCGCGATGATCGCGGAGCTGGCCGAGCGGGTGCCGGGGATCGAAGCGCGGGCGGTGGTGCTCCCGAACGCGCTGGTCGCGCCATCGGCAGGACTGCCACGCAAGGAGGAGGCTCGCGCGCGCCTGCTTCGGGCGGCGGGCTGGCCCGACGATTCGTGTGTCGTCGCCTGCGCCGGCGTGCTCAGCCCACGCAAGAACGTTGGGTTGCTGCTGGATGCGCTGGCGCACATACGAGACCCACGGTTACGCCTCGTGATCGTGGGAGACGGCCCCGCTCGCCAAGAGCTTACTGCGCGCGTCGAGGCGCTGGGTGTTGCCGGCCGCGTGCACTTCGCGGGCTGGCTCGACGAACCGCTGCAGGCGGTGCTCGGCGCTGAGCTCTTCGTCTTGCCGTCGCTTCACGAGGGCGCCTCGAACGCGCTGCTGGAGGCTTGGGGCGCTGGGCTGCCGGTGCTGGCGGCGCGTACCTCGGAGAGCGCGGAGATACTGGGCGACGACGCGTTGCTCTTCGACGGGCGGCGACCCGATGAGCTCGCGCAGCGGCTCACGGCGTGGTGCGGCGATGCTGAGGCGCGCTCGGAGCTCGCGCGGGTGTCTGCCGCGCGCGCGAACGTGCTCGCGTTCGATTGGCGCGAGCGCGCAGTCGCGCTGCTCGTACGCCTCGTCGGGAGCGAGCCGAGCTGAGGTCCGCCGTGGCGGGTGGCGAGTGGGGCGGTTATTCTTCCGCGCTCACGTTTCGCCCGCTGGGCATTTTCCGGAGAAAACTCGCATGTCGGACGCGCATCCTTCTCGATTCACCGGCGGCTCCCTCACCGATCACATCCGGGAGCGCATCGAAGCCGGTATCCCCGGCGCCAAGGCCAAGGTCGAAGGTGGCGGCGGTCACTTCACCATCGAAGTCGAATCCACGGTGTTCCAGGGCAAATCCACCCTCGAAAAGCAGCGCCTGGTATTCGGCACCATCACCGATCTGATGCAGGGGCACGACGCGCCCATCCACGCCGTGGACACGATGGTGACTCGCGTACCCGCGGGCGCCTGAGCGGTCCCCTCGAAACCGAGGCAGATTTGACCACCCCCCGCCCCACGGTTAGCGTGGCGGCGCGTACTCGAAGATCGACAAAAACGTAGGAGAGGAAAGAGCACCATGGGTCTTCTCGACAAGTTTCTCGGCAAGAAAGACGCACCCGCACCGAGCTACACCCCGCCGCCCGCGCCACCGGCGCCGAGCGCACCGGCTGCGCACGCTCAGCCCCCCGCACCCTCGGCTGGGGCGAAGGAAGTCCACGACCGCATCGACAACTTGGTGAAGAACAACAAAGTCGTGCTCTTCATGAAGGGCTCGAAGCTCTTCCCGCAATGCGGCTTCTCGGCGGCCACCGTCGAGATCCTGAATCAGTACGGCGTCCCCTTCGTCGACGTCGACGTGCTCTCCGACCCGGGGATCCGTCAGGGCATCAAGGAATACGCCCAGTGGCCGACGATTCCTCAGCTCTTCATCGACGGCAAATTCGTCGGTGGTTGTGACATCGCCCGCGAGATGCACGCCAATGGGGAGCTCGGGGCGATGCTCAAGGGCGGCGGCGAGACGGCCCAGAGCTGAGCCCGCGAGTCACGCGACGCAAGACGGGGTCTGGCGAAAACCAGACCCCGTTTCTGTTTCGAGGACGGGGGGGGGGCCGGAACAGCCCCGATCCATCGT
>CAYUSL010000084.1:4470-17187 GCA_964447125.1 uncultured bacterium
CTCGCTGCCCCCGCTCGCCCCCCACCGCTGCGGGGTTGTGGCGAAAGCCAGACCCCGTCTGCGTTGCGAGGGTGCACCCCGTTGCAGCTTTGCTGCGGCGGGCGGGGGGCTGAAAAGCCCCCCGAAAAGCACCTCAACCCAGTCGCTTCTTCAGCCCGTCGAGCTGCTTGGGCAGCTCCTCGGGGAGCTTCTTGCCGAACTCCTGGTGGAAGTCGCCCACCTGCTTGGCCTCGTCGCGCCAGACCTCGCGATCCACCGAAAGCAATCCGCCCACCGTCTTGGAGTCGATGGGAAGCTCCTGCGTGTCCAGATCGGCGACGTGTGGCACGTAACCGATCGGCGTTTCCTGGGCCTTGGTGCCGCCGTTCTTGCTGCGCTCGACGATCCAGCGCAACACGCGCACGTTCTCGCCGTAGCCCGGCCAGATGAATCGGCCGTTCTCGTCGGTGCGGAACCAGTTGACGTGGAACACCTTGGGAGGATTGGGCACGTGATCACCCATCTTCAACCAGTGTGACCAGTAATCGCCCATGTTGTAGCCACAGAAGGGCAACATCGCCATCGGATCGCGGCGAACCACGCCCACAGCGCCGGTCTGTGCGGCGGTGGTCTCGGAAGCCATCGCCGAGCCCACGAAGACACCGTGCTTCCAATCGAACGATTCATAGACGAGCGGCGCGGTGCGGGCACGCCGCCCGCCGAACAGGATGGCGCTGATGGGGACGCCTTGGGGATCGTCGAACTTGGAATGCACCGACGGGCATTGACGAGCCGGAGTGGTGTAGCGGCTGTTGGGGTGCGCCGCCTTGTCCTTGCTTTCCGGCGTCCAGTGGCGGCCCTGCCAATCGGTCGCGGCCGTGGGCGGATCGCCACCCATCCCCTCCCACCACGGGCAGCCGTCGTCGGTGACGGCCACGTTGGTGAAGATGGAGTTGCGATTGAAGGTCAGCATCGCGTTGGGATTGGTCTTCATGCTGGTGCCGGGCGCCACGCCGAAGAAGCCGGCCTCGGGGTTGATCGCCCACAGCCGGCCGTCGGGACCTTTGCGCATCCACGCGATGTCGTCGCCGACCGTCCACACCTTCCAGCCGAGCTTCTTCTGCGACTCGGGCGGAACCAGCATTGCGAGGTTGGTCTTGCCGCAGGCGCTGGGGAACGCGGCAGCGACGTAACTGGTCTCGCCTTCCGGCGACTCGAGACCCAGCAGCAGCATGTGCTCCGCCATCCACATCTCGTCGCGGCCCTGCACCGACGCGATGCGCAGCGCGAAGCACTTCTTGCCGAGCAGCGCATTGCCGCCGTAGCCGGAACCGATCGACCAGATCTCGCGCGTCTCGGGGAAGTGGCAGATGAATCGGCGATCGGGGGAGAGATCGCCCAAGCTGTGCAGACCGCGGCAGAAGTCGTCGGAGTTGCCGAGCTGGTCGAGCGCGGCCTTACCCATGCGGGTCATGATCCGCATGTTCACCACCACGTACGCGCTGTCGGTGATCTCGACTCCGATCTTCGAGAGCGGCGAGCCGAGCGGCCCCATGCAATACGGAACCACGTACATGGTGCGGCCCTTCATGCAGCCGGCGTAGAGCGCCGAGAGCTGAGCCTTGGCGTCCTGGGGGGCCATCCAGTTGTTGGTGGGGCCGGCGTCCTCGGGATTGTGGGAGCAGATGAACGTGAGGTGCTCGGTGCGGGCGACGTCGTTGGGGTTCGAGCGGTGCAGGAAGCTGTTCGGGTACTTCTTCTCGTTGAGGGGGATCAGCGTTCCGCTCCCGACCATCTCGCGGATCAGCCGTTCGTTCTCCTGATCCGATCCGTCGCACCAAACCACCTCATCGGGCTTGGTCAGCGCGGCACAGCTATCCACCCAGGCCTGCAACGTCGCGTTCATGGCTCACCCCTTTGTTCACCTCGGCCATCGCATCCGCGGTGCTCGTGAGGACGCACCTGGATGGGCCAGTCCCGGCCGCAACCGCGCAACGCGGGGGGCACTACGCGAGACTGGGGACTGGATGCGGTGGGAAGTGAACGGTTATGTCGCTCCGCGTCGAAATTAGCACACGGGTCCGGCACCGGAAACGGTGGCCGAGGCGGGTTCGCGCTGCCGCGAACGCGTGCTCGCGAGCGCTCGAATGCCCTCGCGCTGATCTACACTGGCGCCCTCGCCCCGGGCGAGTTAGGGAGGACCGAGTGAGACTCGACGCGGCAACGCCGGTTCGAGCGGCGTTCGGACGGATGCTGCTGGCGCTGACGTTGCTGGCTGGCGCCGCGCTCACGGCGTGGCCCGTTCGCGCCGCGGCGTCCGGATATCCGAGCTCCGCGGCCGAGGCCCGCCGCATCCGCGAGTCGCTCGAGAAGGACGTCGCCGACGAGCGCAGCCAGCCATCGCCACGCGCGAGCTTGACGGCCGCACGCGAGGATTACGTGGCGTTGCTGCGCGAAGTCGAGGCGCTCTTTCAGCGCACCGCCGACCTCGACGCCGATCAGATGTCGCGCACCTCACGCGAGACCGCGGCGCGCAACACGCTCGCCAAGCCGCTGGTGGTGCGCACGTTTCGCGGTACGCCGAGCGCGGAGCAGATCAACGTGCTGTCGAGCGCAGCGCAGGACCTGCGGCGCAAGCTCGAGGTCCTCAAGGCTCGCCGCGCGGCGCTCGAAAGCGAGCGGGATTCCGGTTCCCGCGCGGAGCGCGAGCGCGTCGCGGCACACCGCGCGGAAAGCGCCGCGCGGCTCGCCGCTTACCAGACCGACTTGCCGCGCCTGCGCGACCAGGCCGGAGTGCTCGCGGAGCAGCAGGCCGTCGAGCTGCGGCTGCACGTTCTCGAGCTCACGTTGGAACACGACGATCGCGTGCTCGCTTTCCTGGCGCGGCGGGCGGAGGTGATTCCCGCGCAGCTCGCGCTCGTGGATCTCGAGATCGAGGCGGCAGGGAAAGCGGTCGAGCGCGCCGACGCCGAGCTACGCGCGGCTTGGACCGCCGAGAGCGCGGCACTGGGCCGGGTGCAGCGGGAAACGGAAGCCGCGCGTCGCGAAGCCGCGCGCGGTGTCGAAAGCGCGCTCGGCGAATGGGATCGCTTGCTGCAGACGTGGCGCGCCGACTCGTTGCTCTTCGATAGCCGCACCGCCGCTCGCAAGCGCGAGCTCGCGGCGGTCCAGAGCGCGGGGTTGCGCGCGGATGCGGTGGAGGGGGCCAAGGCCCGCTTCGATCAGTTGCGCGAGCGCTACGACAAGGGCCGTGCCGTGGGTATCGACACGGCTCAGCTCATCGAGCGCGGCCTCGAACGCGTCGCCAAGGATCGCGAAACCTTCCTCGGCGGCGGCGAGCGAGATCGATGGCGCACCGCCCGCGCCGACGCGGTCACCTCCCTCGAGGACATCGAGACCCAGCTCGCGGACCTCGACGAAACCTGGCGCAGCACCGTCGCCAGCGCTCGTGATGCGTGGCTGGCAGCGAGCACCGGCGAGCCGCAAGCGCTCACCGAGCTCTGGCAGTCCGAAGAGCTTCCGATCTGGGAAGAGGCCCAGCGTCAGCGCCGCGAATCGTTGCGCGCCCTCGACGACGCGCTGCGCGCCATCTCGGACGAGTACCAGGCGCGACTCGAACGCGCCGAGACGCTGGCCGGGATGCTCGAGGTCGAGGAGCGCTGGCTCGAGCGCCGGGCCCTGCTCAGCCGCGCTCCCATGCCGAGCGTGCGCAAGGCCATCGCGCAGGCGGGCCTGGACTATCGCGCGTGGACGGAGAGCGGCCGCGAGGTCCACTGGGGAGTGCTCGCGGGGCTGGTGTTGCTGGGCGTGTGCTGGCGGGTCGCGATCGCACGCGTGCGAGACGTGACGGCGCGCTGGCTCGAGCCGCGCGGCGACCTGGATGCGAGCCAGCTCGAGGCGCGGCGCGCGTGGCGCACGGTGGGCCTGCGCGCATCCTGGGTGCCGCTCGCGCCACTCGTCGGATGGCTCGCGGCGTCGGTCATCGATGCCGAAGCCGCCGAGGCCCAGGCGCTCGTCGAGGCGGGATGGATCGGCGCGGGTGTGATCGCGACCTATGCGTTGGTGCGAGGGCTGCTCACCGCGGTTCGCGACGAGCGCGCCAGCAAGCGCCACCGGCGCGTGGCGGCGGCGAGCGCGATCATCCTGCTCACGCTCGGTTTGCCCTATCACTACCTCGGCAGCATCCAGTACGAATCCTGCAACCCGGACCTGACCGCGCTGCTCGGGCGACTGGTGCGTACCACGCTCGCCATCGCGATCGGTGTCGCGTTGATGTCGCGCGCCTCGGTTCTGGCGTTGCTGCCGGCGTCGATGCGCGCGACGGCCGACCGACGGCTGCGCCCCGTCCGGCTGTTGCTGCTCGTCGGGCTCGCGGTGACGTTGATCGCCGACTGGACCGGTTACGCGAAGCTCGCGAGCTGGAACTTCACCGCCGCATTCGGCACGGTGGGCGTGCTGGCGGTGGGGATCGCGGCGGCACGCACGGCGATCAAAGCGCTGGCTTACGGCGCTGACGTGACGGTCACGGACGTGCTGGCCGAAGAGCGCCGCGCGTTCCTGCTGGAGCAGGCGCGCACCGCGGTGGTGCTGCTGGCTGCCGCCGGGATCGTGTGGGGGCTGCTCTTGGCGCTGCGGGTCGCGCCGGCCGACGTGCAGGCGTTGATGCTCCGCCACGTCTCACCGATTCAGACCGAGGGCGGATCCGCGCTCCAAGTCGGCGCCGTGTGGTGGGCGCTCTTGATGCTGATCGCGACGGTGGTCTTGGCGCGCGCGCTGCGTGGCGCGCTCGACAAGTTCGTCCTGGCGTGGGCCGGTGTAGAGCGCGACTTGCGTTATTCGATATCCACCGTCGCGCATTACCTGATTCTGTTCGTAGGCACGGCCAAGGCCCTCGGTCGGCTGGGAGTGGATCTCAAGGACCTGCAATGGCTGCTGGCGGCGGCGGGCGTGGGGATCGGCTTCGGCTTGCAGGAGATCATCTCCAACTTCGTGAGCGGGATCATCATCCTCTTCGAGCGGCCGTTGAAGATCGGCGACGTGGTAGAGGTGGACGGGCGGCCGGGTGAGGTGGTGGACGTGAGCATTCGCAGCACCACCGTGCGAACCCAGGACAACAAATTCGTGCTGGTGCCGAACAAGGAGATCATCACCCAGCGCCTCACCAACTTCACCGGCAGCGATCCCAAGCTCCGGATCGACGTGCCCATCGGGGTTGCGTACGGCACCGACACCGCCTTGGTGCGCGACACGCTGCTGGAGGCGGCGCGCCGTCACGGCCGCGTGTTCAAGCGTCCCCCGCCCGACGTGCTCTTCAAGAATCACGGCGAATCCAGCCTGGATTTCGTGCTGCGCGCGTGGGTTCACGTGAAGGATCGCGACGAGGTCGCGAGCGACTTGAGGTTCGCGATCGAGAACGCGCTGCGCAGGCTGAACATCGAGGTGCCATTCCCGCAGCGGGTCGTGCACGTGGTGCCGACGGGTGCGATGGCGCTCGCCGACGCGCCGGAGGATGGCGGCGTGGACGAGGCCAGCGCGCGTGCCGCGCCCGATCCGCGGCGGCTCGCGTGAGCGCACGCTTTCCGCGCGCGTTGCGTGAGCTCTGCGCGCGGGTGGGGATCGTCACCTCGTATCGCGACGGCCTCGGTGAGCGGCGCTCGCCGTCCGTCGAATCCGTCCAGGCGGTGTTGCGCGCGCGCGGTGTCGCCATCGAACGCCCGGGAGACGCGCGGCACCGGATCGCGGATCTCGAGCGTCGGCGCTGGGGCACACCCACCGACCCGTGCGTGGTGACCTGGGGAGATGCACCGCCGTCTCTTTCGCTGCGGCTGCCGGCCCGTGCGAGTCGCCGCAGATTACGCATCGTCGTTCAGGAAGACGGTGGAGAGCGGACGACGTTCGACGTGCCCGCGGACGAGCGCGCTGAGCGCGAGCAACGCACGATCGACGGTGTCGCGCACGTCGAGCTCGGGATCCGTGTTCCGGCCGCCGCCACGCAGGGCGTGCACGCTCTCGCGCTCGAGTGGGACGACCAGCGCGCGGTGGCCACCTGGATCGCGGCACCCACGCGCGCCCACGCGCTCGACGGCCGTCGCGCGATGGTGGTGGCGCCGCTCTTCGCGCTGCGCTCGCGCTCGAGTTTCGGGGTGGGCGATCTCGGCGATCTGGGCCGGCTCGTGGAGGCCGTCGCTCGCCTGGGCGGCGACGGCGTCGCGATCCTGCCGATCCTCGCGGCGTTTCTGGACGAACCCTTCGACCCGAGCCCGTACGCGCCGGTGAGCCGGCTCTTCTGGAGCGAGCTCCATCTCGACCTCGCATCGATACCGGAGGCCGAGCGCAAGCGCGACGAGTCGCTGCGTCTCGCGCCGGCGGCAGCGCGCGAGGCCCGTGCCCTCGCCGGCACGAGTGACGTCGACTACCGCCGAGTGATGCAGTTCAAGCGCGCGTACCTCACGGCATGCGCATCCCGGCTCTTCGCCTCGGGCGGCGAGCGCCGTGCTGCGTTCGAGCGCTTCGTCGCGGCCGATCCGAGCGTTCTCGATTACGCGCGGTTTCGCGCCAACGTCGAGCGCCGCCACGCGACCTGGCGTCGCTGGCCGGAAGCAGAGCGGGAGGGCGTGATCGCGGATCTCTCACTCGACGATTCGCGCGTCCGCTACCACGCCTACGCCCAGTGGCTCGCGCGCGAGCAGCTCGGGCGCCTCGCGGCAGGAGTGCCTGCGAGCGCGCTGGGCGTGCTCTTCGACCATCCGGTGGGCGTCCACGCCGACGGCTTCGACGTCTGGCGCTACCGCCGTCTCTTCCTCGCAGGCTGCTCGTTGGGCGCACCGCCCGACGATTTCTTCCGGCGCGGTCAAGGCTGGGGAGTGGCGGCGCTCGACCCCGAAGCCGTCCTCTCACCCGCGGGGCTCGGCTACTTGCGGCGCGCCCTCGCAACACCGATGGCGTTCGCCGCGGCGTTACGGATCGACCACGTGATGGGGCTGCACCGTACCTTCGTCATCCCTTCGGGCGCCGAGCCCGTCGACGGCCTCTACGTGCGCATGCCGCGCGAGCCGCTCTACGCCATGCTCTGTCTGGAGTCGGTGCGAAATCGATGTGCCCTGGTCGGAGAAGACTTGGGGACGGTACCGGCTGGGGTACGCGCCACGATGCGGCGGCGTGGGCTCTTGCGCACGCGCGTCCTCGGGCCCGAGCTCGACGTTCGCCGCGACGACCCCGTGCCTCGTCCGCCCTCGTCCGCTACGGCGCTCGCATTCGCGACCCACGACATGGCGACTTTTGCAGGGTTTTACGGGGCTCGCGACGTGGTGCTGCGGCGTCGGCTCGGCTTGCTCGACGCTGCCGCGGCCCGGCGCGCACGTTCCGAGCGCACCTGGCTCTTGCGTCGCCTGGCCGTCACCGCATCTGCACCGGGCGCAGGCAGGCGAACGGCGATCCGCAATTTCTGCTGGCGATGGATGGCCACCAGCCCGGCACGTCTCGTGCTCTTGAATCTCGAGGATTCGTGGCTCGAGACCGTGCCCCACAACGTGCCTGGCACCGGTGTCGAGCATCCCAACTGGAGACACCGAAACCGCGTCACGCTGGAAGACCTTCTCGAAAACCGGCGGTGGACGGCGACGCTCGCGCGCGTGTTGGCGCGTAGCGGAAGCTGACACCGTCCTGGGAGCGCGATCCGTGAAGTCCGCCCAACGTCCGCCCGCGTCGTCGCCGTCGCTCTCGTCCGAGAGCTTGCTCACCGAGTACGACCTGCACCTCTTCAACGAAGGCAACCACTTCCACCTTCACGACAAGCTCGGGGCGCACCTGCGCGAGCGCAACGGCGTCTCCGGCACGCAGTTCGCGGTGTGGGCACCGAACGCGCGCTACGTGAGCGTGGTCGGCGATTGGAACGAATGGGATCGCGGGCGCGACCCGTTGGTGCGCCGCGCCGACACCGGCATCTGGGAGGGCTTCCTGGCTGGCGTCGGGAAGGGCGCCGTCTACAAATTCCACATCGCCTCGGGCGCCAACGACTACCAGGTCGAGAAGGCCGATCCGCAGGGATTCCTGCACGAAGTACCGCCGCGCACCGCCTCGATCGTGTGGGACCTCGACTACGAATGGGGCGATGGCGAGTGGATGCGCACGCGCGCTGCGCGGAACGCCTTGGGAGCACCGATTTCGATGTACGAGCTGCACGTCGGCTCGTGGATGCGCGTTGGCGAGGAGGGGAACCGTTCGCTCACCTACCGCGAGCTCGCTCCCAAGCTCGTGGCCCACGTCCGCGAGCTGGGCTTCACCCACGTCGAGCTGATGCCGGTGATGGAGCACCCGCTGTTTCGCTCGTGGGGCTACCAGGTCACGGGCTACTTCGCGCCCACCCACCGATTCGGCACGCCCCAAGATCTGATGTTCCTGATCGACACGCTGCACCAGGCCGGCATCGGCGTGATCCTCGACTGGGTGCCCGCTCACTTCCCCAGCGACGAGCACGGCCTCGGCTACTTCGACGGCACGTATCTCTACGAGCACGCCGACCCCCGGCAGGGCTTCCACCCCGACTGGAAGAGCCTGATCTTCAACTACGGGCGCCACGAGGTGCGCTCGTTCTTGCTGTCGAGCGCTTTCTTCTGGCTGGAGCGCTACCACGTCGACGGGCTGCGCGTGGACGGCGTGGCGTCGATGCTCTACCTCGACTATTCGCGCCAGGAAGGCGAGTGGATCGCGAACCCGTACGGCGGCCGCGAGAACATCGATGCCATCGAGCTGATGCGACGTCTCAACGCGATGGTCTACGAACGGTTCCCGGACGTGCAGACCATCGCCGAGGAATCGACCTCGTGGCCGATGGTGTCGCGCCCCGCGTACGTGGGCGGGCTGGGCTTCGGCCTCAAGTGGGACATGGGTTGGATGCACGACACCCTCGAGTACTTCGCCCTCGATCCCATCCACCGCAAGTTCCACCACAACCAGCTCACCTTCCGCACGCTCTACGCGTGGTCCGAGAACTTCGTGCTGGCGCTCTCCCACGACGAAGTGGTGCACGGGAAATCGTCGTTGCTCGGCAAGATGTCGGGCGATCGCTGGCAGAAGTTCGCCAACCTGCGCTTGCTCTACGGCTGGATGTGGGGCCTGCCCGGCAAGAAGCTGCTCTTCATGGGCGGCGAGCTCGCGCCGTGGAACGAGTGGAGCGAGGAAGGCAGCCTGGAGTGGGGATTGCTCGAGCACGTCGAGCACGAAGGCGTGCGTCGCTGGATCGGCGATCTCAATCGCCTCTACCGCGACGAACCGTCGCTGCACGAAGCCGATTGCGTTCCCGAGGGCTTCGAGTGGGTCGACTGCCACGACGCGGACAACGGTGTCGTGAGCTTCCTGCGCAAGCCCAAGGGCGACGGAGCGCAGATGCTGGTGGTGCTCAACTTCACGCCGGTGCTGCGCATCGGCTACCGCATCGGAGTGCCGTTTCCGGGGTGCTGGCGCGAATGCCTCAACTCGGACGCACGCCACTACGCGGGCAGCGGCGCGGGTAACCTGGGAGGCGTCGTGGCGGAGCCGGTGCCGATCCACGGACGCTCGCATTCGCTCTTGCTCACGCTTCCGCCCCTCGGCGTGCTCTTCTTGCGCGGCGAGCCCGCGTCCGCTCCCGTCCCCGTCCGCGACCCGGCGCGCCGTTTGAGCGGATGACTCTCGACCGACCTCCGCACACGCTCGACGTCGCGGAGGTAGCGGCTGGGCTGGAGGTCGATCCAGCGACCGGGCTGAACCCGACCGAAGCGCTCGCGCGCCTCGATCGGGTCGGTCCGAACGAGCTCGTCGAGCGCGGCGGCAAGGGGCCGTGGCGGATCCTGTGGGAGCAGTTCGCCGCCACCATGATGGTGATTCTCCTCGTGGCCGCGGCGGTGTCGGTGGTGCTCGCCGACTTCCACGACGCGATTGCGATCCTCGCCATCGTGGTGCTCAACGCGGCGCTCGGCTTCAGTCAGGAGTACCGCGCGGAGAAGGCAATTGCTGCGCTGAAACGAATGAGCGTGCCGGTGGTGCGAGTGCGGCGCGCCGGCCGGGTGCTGGAGATCTCCGCGCGAGAGATCGTGCCCGGCGACGTGGTGCTGCTCGAAGCCGGCAACGTGGTGCCTGCGGATGGGCGGGTGATCGAGAGCGCGAGCTTGCGCACCCAGGAGGCGGCGCTCACCGGTGAGTCGGAACCGGTCGACAAGGTGAGCGAGGCGCTGGGAGTGGAAGCCGAGGCGCTCGGCGATCGCCGCAACCTCGCGTTCATGGGGACCAGCGCCACGTACGGTCGCGGGCTGTTGTTGGTGACCGCGACCGGAATGCAGACCGAGCTCGGCAAGATTGCTGCACTGCTCCAGTCGGCGGGACACGAGGCGACACCGCTTCAGAAGCGGCTCGATCGGCTGGGCAAGGTGCTCGCGGGCGCCGCCATCGCGATCGTGGCCGTGGTGTTCGTGCTCGGCTTGGCGCGCGGCGAGCGTGCCCGCGACATGATCCTCACCGCCGTCAGCCTCGCGGTGGCCGCGGTGCCGGAGGGTCTGCCGGCGGTGGTGACCGTCGCGCTGGCGTTGGGTGCCCAGCGGATGCTGAAGCGTCGTGCGCTGATCCGGAAGCTGCCGGCGGTGGAGACGCTCGGCTCGGTCGCGGTGATTTGTACCGACAAGACCGGCACATTGACGGAGAACCGGATGACGGTCACGGCGCTCGAGGTCGCGGGCCAGCGCGTCGACGTGCCTCCGGTGGAAGACGAGAGCGCCGGGCGGCTCGCGCCGTCCGCGCATGCCGCGCTGCCGATGCTGCTGGTGGGCGCCGCGCTCTGCAACGACGCCGCTCCCGCGGCGAGCGGCGATGCCGGAACCGCGGTGGGCGATCCCACCGAGACGGCCTTGATCGCGGTGGCGAGCCGTTACGGGCTCGACAAGCCCAGGCTGGAGGCGTTGCTGCCCCGGGTGGCCGAGTTGCCCTTCGAGTCGACCCGCAAGCGCATGACGACCGTACACGCGACCGCGCCGTTACGGGACCGAGCGGCTGGCGACGCCGTGTTGGCCGAGCTCGTCCGCGCCCTCGGCTCGGCGCCGTTCGTCGCATTCACCAAGGGTGCGGTCGATGGCCTCGTCGAGATCGCGGCCGAGGTGTGGAGTCCGGACGGTGTCGCGGCGATGGACGGACGAGAACGCGCGCGCGTTCTGGCGGCGAACGCAGCGCTGGCGAGCCGGGGCATGCGGGTGCTCGGTGTCGCCTTCCGCCCCCTCGCCAGTGCCTGCGTCGACGATCCGGATCATCCACTGGAGCGAGCACTGGTCTTCGCCGGACTCGTGGCGATGGTCGATCCGCCTCGCTCCGAGGCCAAGGCGGCCGTGGCCACCTGCATCGCCGCGGGAATTCATCCGGTGATGATCACCGGAGATCATCCGCTCACGGCCCTCGAGATCGCACGGCAGCTCGGGCTGGCTGGCGATCGCGTCGTCACCGGTGCCGAGCTCGAGCGCGCCACGGACGCGGAGCTCGGCGAATGGGTCGAGAACGTGTCCGTGTTCGCGCGGGTGTCGCCCGAGCACAAGCTACGCATCGTCGAAGCCTTCCAGCGTCGTGGCCACAACGTGGCGATGACGGGAGATGGGGTGAACGATGCGCCCGCGCTCAAGAAGGCCGACATCGGTGTCGCGATGGGCATCGCTGGCACCGACGTCTCCAAGGAAGCAGCCGACATGGTGCTTCTCGACGACAACTTCGCGACCATCGTGGCGGCGGTCGAGGAAGGCCGCGTCATCTACGACAACGTCCGGCGTTTCATTCGCTATCTCGTCTCCACCAACTCGGCGGAGATCCTGGTGATGCTCGTGGCGCCCTTCTTGGGCATGCCGTTGCCCCTGCTGCCGCTGCAGATCCTGTGGATCAATCTCGTCACCGACGGGCCGCCGGCGCTGGCGCTCGGGCTCGAGCCTGCCGAACGCCACACCATGCGCCGTCCGCCCTACGACTCGCGCGAAAGCCTCTTCGCCCGCGGCCTCGGCTTTCACGCCGTGTGGGTGGGGCTGCTCATGACCGCCACGTGTCTTGGGGTGGGCTTCTCGCGCTGGAGCAGCGGTGACGAGCAGTGGCAGACGATGCTCTTCACCACCCTCGCGTTCGCGCAGATGGCACACGTCCTGGCGATCCGTTCGGAGCGCGATTCGCTCTTTCGCCAGGGGCTTCTCTCCAATCCCTGGGTGCTCGGTGCGGTGCTCACGACCGTCGCGGCGCAACTGATTGTGGTATTCGTTCCTGGATTGCAGTCCGTCTTCCACACGGTCGCGCTCGGTCCGGTCGACCTCGCCTGGTGCGTGGGGCTCGCGAGCCTGACGTTCATCGGCGTCGAGATCGAGAAGGGGCTCACGCGTCACCGAATTCGCAACGCGAGAAAGGCAACCTCATGACCATGCGATTGGGCGGTGAGCTGGTGGCGGCGATGCTGGCCGCGGAGGGCGTCGACACGGTCTTCGGCATCGTCGACGGCACCTACCTCGGGCTCTTCGCGAGCTTCGAAAAGTACGGCATCCGCTTCTACTCGCCTCGCCACGAGACCTGCGCCGTGCACATGGCCGGCGCATACGCGCGCCTCACCGGCAAGGTGGGCGTGTGCATCGCCAGCAACGGACCCGGTGTCGCGAATGCGTTGCCGGGTGTCGCAGTCGAGAACGGCGAGGGCAACCGGGTGCTCTTGCTCACGAGCTGCCGCCGCCAGGGCATCGCGTACCCGGATCGAGG
>CAYUSL010000085.1:0-12663 GCA_964447125.1 uncultured bacterium
TGAGCGTGCACCGCGTGTGCAGCGTGACGCGCGCTCGCGAGCGCGGCGTCGGCCAGGAAGCCGCCACCTCTCGTCCAGTCGCCCGCGACGAAAAATCCGGGACGCTCCGGTACGTCGATCACGGGTTGCCCCAGGAGCTTGCCGCGGCTGGCGTCGGCGAGCGCGTGCTGTACGACCATCCGCCGCAGGTAGCGGGCGTGGACGACGTGAGCACGCCATCCTGGCTGAAGGTGATCGAGCAGACCCTCGAGCTCCGCGCGCTCGCCGGTCGAATCGGGCGAGCCCTGCGGTGCGAGGTACTTCGCGACGTGGATCACGGCGCCGCCTGCGGGTGCGAGGGCTGCGGACTTGCTGTGCACGGAAAGATAGAGCGGACGATCGACGCCGAGCGCGAAGGTGTGGCGCGGGTCGGGGAGCGTGTCGAGCGCGACGTCCAAGCACGCGGCCATCACCGGAACCAGATCCGCCGTCGCACGTTCGAGCGATGGCGCGTCACTGCCGAGCCGCCGGGCAAGCTCGGGGCTGCCGGCGACCACGACCGCGCGTGCTTCGAGCTCCTGCCCCGACGCGAGCAGCACTCGATGGCCCGCCGGGCTCGCGAGCACCGCGTCCACCGCAGCGTCGGTGCGGATGACGGCGCCCGCTTCGCTCGCAATCCGCGCCAATCCTTCGACGAGCTGCTTCCAGCCGCCGTCGAGGTACAGCACTCCGCCCCGCATCGCACGCCGAACCTGGCCGAGCGCGGCGCCGGCGCTCATGCGCTCGGGAGCGTTGGCGTACGTCGAGAGCCGGATGAACGCCTCGGCGAATCGGCGTGCGCCAGGGTCGTGCAAGTGGGCGTCGAGCCACGCCGCCACGGTGGTTCGCGCGCAGGCTTCCGAGTCGACGGCCCGCGACGTGATGAGCGCCAGGAACTTGGCGATCTCGAGCTTGCCGCGGGTGCCGAAAATCGCGCTGGCGAGCAAGCTGCGTGGCCCGAGTGGTAGCGGCGCGATCCCGTCGTCGAGGAGCGCCCAGCCGTCGGTGGCCGGGGCAGCGCCGGAAAGCGGCACCCCGAGCTCGGTGAGCACCGCGTGTGCCGCGCCCGCGCGGTAGAGGGCGTGCGGTCCGAGGTTGAGACTGAAGCCATCGCGGACGTGGGTGTCCGCGCGCCCGCCCAGCGCCGCGCCGCGTTCCAACACCGTGACGGTCAGTCCCGCTCGCGCCAGGTAGGCCGCCGCAGCGAGCCCCGCGAGCCCACCGCCCACCACGATCGCGTCCTGCACCCCGCCTCGGATCTCGTTTCGCTCGTTCATGGATCGAGCCTCCTTTGCTCGTTCCACGTCCGAGACGCTCGAAAGGTTACAGGCCGCGCGCTTCGCGCCTCACAACGGGCCGGCGCTGTTGATGCACAGGTAGGGGCGCGTCGCCGGAAAGAAATAGGCGATCCCCACGCAGTTCTCGTCGTCGAGCGAGTTGCCGCTGGTGATGGTCTTGCCCGAGACGTTGACGTAGGTGCACGCGTAGCCGAGCGAGCCGCCGCCGAACGAGTAGAAGTTGGGCGCGGAATAGGTCTGGGTACTGGGGTGCAGCCAGTCGTTGCTGACCACCAACGGCGTCAGCCCATTCTTGAGTCTGGCTTCGGTGGCGTGCGAACGGGTTTCCGTCGAGAAACTCCAGAACTGGACGTTTGCCGGCACGTTGCACGCGGCGCTCGGCGTGTGCGGGATTCCATCCGGCGGAACGCTGATGCTGGCCAAATAGGTGAGGTAGGTCTCGGTGCGCGTGTACGTCACCTCTGGTGCGACGGCGCTGGCGCCGAGAGTCACGTAGGTCTGGATCGGCGCGTCGCTGGTGTTGCTCAGCAGCATCTCGACGAAGAGGGGCTGCGCCGGTGCAAGCTCCCCGGCGATCGGTTTGCCGCTACCGTCGTCGGCGGGGAAGTCCAACGCGGCGAGCGCATCGTGGGCACCGTAGACCCAGTACGCATTGGTGGCGTTGCCGGTGGTGTCTGCGATGCCGCAATCGGTCATCGAGAGGGTTCCGGGCGGCAGGCGATCCGTGGGCACCTGTGCGAGGTTACGCGTCTGGTAGACGAGCGCGTGCAGGACGCCGTCCTCGAGACTCGACGACCAGCGCTGAATGCCCACGGTCTCCGTGTTGGGAGTGTGAAAGTAGTAGCAGGCGAGCTTCAGCTCCCCCGGTGCGAGGGTGATCGACGGAGTGCGTACGCAGAAACTGCGCACCGCGCTCGGGTTGCCCGCGCCCGAGGCCCAGGCGCAGGTCCCGCCCTGATTGAAGTCGTCCTCGAAAATCGTCTCGGCGGATTGGGCCTCGGAGGCACCCCCGAGCGACGCGAGCAGCACCACCAACCCGATTCCGGTGTGAAGAAGGCTCGGGCGTGTGTATTTCATGCCGTCGAACGTACTACGAACGACGCTCTTGCTCACA
The DNA here is from genome assembly GCA_964447125.1 of uncultured bacterium. GTDB lineage: Bacteria > JADJOY01 > JADJOY01 > JADJOY01 > JADJOY01 > JADJOY01. The sequence continues at coordinate 2,431 of CAYUSL010000085.1, forward strand.
CGACGTGGACACGCCCAGCCGGACCCGCGTTGCGTCCTGAATCGACCCGACGCCCTCAAGGTCCGTTCAGGCTCCAGTCGTAGTCGAGGAACTCGATTTCGACGTCGGGCTGCGCGAGCGCGCCCGCCAGCGGCGGCGGCGCGTAGCGGGTGACGAATTGCGCGAGCGTGCCGGATCGCTCGAAGTCTTCGCGGAACCATTTGAAGATCGACGACAAGCCCACGCGCGTGCCGCCTTCCAGCACGCGGTTCTTGGTGGTGTCGGCGAGGAAGCGGCGCGCCGCCTCCTCGAGCTGAGGAATCACCGCGCTTGCGCGGTACGCCTCGGAGCGAAGCTCGGGGCAGCTCCGCGAGGCGCACACGATGCCGAAGTGAATCAACGGCTCGCCGATCTCCTTGCGCAGGATCTGGTGCTCGACGTCGTCGAGAGAGAGCTTCGCGCCGCGCAAAGGATCCATCGGAATGAAGGGATCTTTGAAGGCGGCGAACGGCAGGATTCCGATGGAACGCACGCTGGTGAGCGGGTAGTGATCGAGCACCTGCTTCACCATGAACGCGTTGTAGGTGTTGATCCAGAACGCGAGTCGCTGCTCGCGGCTGAACGCGTCGTAGTCGCTGCGCGGCACGCTGGTGAGCGCAGCGAGATAGGCGGAGAGCTCGGTGCGTCCTTGGCTGCCCCAACGCGCGTAGTCCACGCGGCCGGCAGCGACGAACCGCGTGAGCTCCTTGGTCCAGGCGGTGTGCTCGTGATCGAACGCGGCCGCGCACACGGGTAGCAGCACTGCCAGCATCGATGTCGTCGTCAGCACGGCCACGCGCCCGCGTTCGAAGGCGCTTCGTGTTCTCGATGCACGGTGCTTCGTGAGACTGCTCTCGGTCATGGGATGCCTCTCGGGCTCGCGCGCGCGCCGCGCGCGGGCACGCACCTCGGTGCGTTCGGAATGTCGCCGTTTCCCCGCAGATTGCCGGGTTCCATGGGTTCCGCTCACCGATTTTTTTCTTGACACGTAGAACGGGGATCGGTGACCATGGTCGCAATTGCGACGGTGTTCTGCGGCAAACACGCTTGATTCCGATCCCGCTCTCGTGCGCGGCTGATGCAGTTCCGTCTCCGGCCTTCCGCGTAGCTCCTTCCTTCGTGAGCTTTCGTACTCATTCGAATCCGGTGCTTGCACGACCGCTCAGGCCGCTCGTCGGCGCTGCTCGCGGTCGAGGAGAGTGAAGTATGCCCAAGAAGCTGTTTGTCGGTGGTCTGGCGTGGGGCACGGACGACGCGGGGTTGCGGCAAGCGTTCGAAGCCTATGGATCGGTGACCGAAGCCAAAGTCGTGATGGATCGCGACACCGGCCGGTCGAAGGGCTTCGGCTTCGTGAGCTACACCGAAGACGCTGCTGCCGAAGAAGCGAAGCGCGCGATGAACGGCGCTGAGCTCGGTGGCCGCACCATTCGCGTGGACTTCGCGATCGATCGGCGCGCAGGTGAGCGCGGCGGTGGCGGTGGTGGCGGCGGAGGCTACGGTGGTGACCGTGGCGATCGCGGTGGCCGCGGCGGTTCGCGCGGTGGCCCGGGCGGCGGTGGCCGTCGGCCCTACTGAACGCGTTCTCCGTCGCGCTCGTTTTTTCTCGTCATCCGACACGCCTCTCGGGTCCGTCCCGAGGGGCGTGACCGTCTCCGCTACCACGTGCGCCGCGCGCCATCGCGGTGGGGCCGCCGCGCGTGAGTCGTGAACGACCCAGCGATCCGCTCCGGCTTGGCGGAGTCTGGTACTTCGCGTTCGGCGCCAACATGAACGAGCAGGTGCTCGTGACGCGGCGCCGCATCCTGCCGGCGAGCGCGGAGCGCGCCCTGCTCCTCGATCACCGATTCGCGTTCGACGCGCCCGGTCTGCCCTTTCGCGAGCGCGCATTCGCGAACGTGCACCGCAAGCCTGGCAGCGTCGTACCCGGCGTGCTCTACCGCATCAGCGCCGCCGATCTCAGCCGCCTCGACCGCATGGAGGGCAAGGGCATCGCCTATCTGCGTGTCGCGAGCACGGTGCGCCGCGACGATGGCGAGGAGCTCGTGGCTTGGCATTATCGAGCGCGCTGGCCGTGGCCCGGACAGCCACCGTCACGCCGCTATCTGGATCTCTTGCTCGAGGCCGCCGAGCACTGGCAGTTGCCGGAGACGCATCGCCTTCGTCTGCGCGCAGCCCGCGGCGATTCGCCTTTCTGAGTGGCGTGTCAGCCTGGGATGCGGCGTACCCAGTCGTCACTCGCATCGAGACCTGCGAGTAGCTCACGCACCGGGCGCGACGCGCCGGGTGGAATCAGCTCTGGCGCCAGATCGGCGAGTGGCGCCAGCACGAAGCGTCGCACGGCGAGCAGCGGATGCGGGATGACGAGATCCCGTTCCGACACGATCCGATCGCCGTACACGAGCACGTCGAGATCGATGATGCGCGGTGCATTGCGCGTGCTGCGCACGCGCCCCATCGCCGTTTCGATGGCGAGGCAGCACGCGAGAAGTGCCTGTGGCGTGAGCGTGGTGACGACGCGCGCCGCCGCGTTCAAGAACGCCGATTGTGGCGGCCCGCCGACCGGCGCCGTCTCGTAAACGGGCGAACGTTCGAAGCCGACGATTCCGGGTGCCGCGCGGAGGCGGGCGCATGCTTCTTCGATGCTCGCCGAGCGATCACCGAGGTTGCTGCCCAGCCCGAGGTAGGCGATCTCAGCGCCGCCGTCGCTCATGCCGTCGAAAATGCCCCGCGCGCATGGATGAAAACCGAACCGCGCCCAGCTACGATGACGCGCGCCGCCGCCATGACCACCAAAGACGGAAAGCCCGAACACACTCCCCAGCGGCGCTACCGACGGCGCGAGACTTCGCTGCGCGCCCGCTTCAGCGCCGACGGATCGGTTTACCACGCAGGCGTGGCCACCTCGTTCAGCGCCGACGGTGCCTTCGTGCAGACCGACGTGCTGTTCCAGATGAACACCCGCGTCATCTTGGAGGTGCCGCTCGGCGCCGAGCTCGGCGAGGCGCGCGCGGTGGCGCGCATCGTGTACCTCAATCGCCGCACGGGCACCGAGGTCGTGCACGGATTCGGTGCGCAGCTCGTGGAGCCGCCCGACGAGCTGCGTCAGCGGATCGAGCGCTTCATCGACGATTATTCGTCGCCGGCGGCTATCGCGCGCGACGGCACGCTCGAATGGCCGTTCGGCAAGGAGCCGCAGCGTCCGGATGGCAGCGAGCCGCATGCGCTCGATTGGCTGGAAGCCGACGAGACGGGAGAGGCGTGGCACAGCTCGACCTGAGCGAGTACCGCCGCCTGCTCTTCGATGGGCGGAGCCTGCTCGCGGCGAGCGATGCGCCGCGGGTGCGTTTTGCTTATCGCGGTCATCGGCTGGCGCCGGTCTCGGGTTTGTCGCGCACCTGGTTGCTCGCGGCGCTCGGCGGGCCTCCGGCGATGGCGGAGGTTCCGCGCGACGAACTGGCGGTCGAGGAAGCCGCGATCGGAGCGGAAGGGCTCGTCGATCAGGATGCGCCTACCGACGTGCTCGCGCTCGACACGACGGACGAAACGCAGGCGTCCACCGAGCCCGAACCGTGCGAGCCCGCCGCCGAGCAGCCGGAACTGGTCGAGCCCGAGCTGGAGCCGATCGCGGCCACCTTCGTCGACGCGATCACCTTGCAGATGTGGCTCGTCGATGCGCTACGGGCGCAGGGGTTTCGACTGGAGCGATTCACCACCTCCGAGCGCGACGCGTTGGAGGTGGCGAGTGCGGAGCTCGTCGAGCTGGAAGCCCGACTCGCGGAGATCGGAGCCAGTGGCGAACCGCCGCGTGAGGTTCAGGGTGCCTTGCGCAAGCTCGGTCGCGAGCTGTCCTCGCTCGCCACCTTTGCCGAAGTGACGCTGGCGAACGTGGCGCTGGCGCTCGACGCCGACGCTGCGAGCGCCGCGCGGCGTGAAGCCCGAGCCCCCTTGGATCTGGGAGAGCCGTCGCGAGCCGAGAAGGCGCGCGAGCCCGAGCGCGGTCGTGACGCCCGCGGGGCCCCGACGGCAGCGTCGCGGGCTGCCGACGTGGTGCGCGTGGGCCGCGTCAAGGTGCGGTTCTCGCCCAAGGAAGTTCGGGTGCTGAAAGTCGTCGCGTTCGCAGTGATGCCGCTGGTGGTCGCGGCTGCGATCGCGCTCCAGTACTGGCGTGCCACGGCGGTCGCACCGGCCAGCGGTGGCGCGGAAAGCGCGCTCTCGAACGTGGCGGGTCACGCGGTGGGCGATCTCTACGTCATCGAGCTGCCACGCTGGTCGGACTTCGACGGCGATCGCGTTTGGCTCCTGGACTTGACCAAGGCCGTATCGGCCGCGGGCTATCGCGGCGCGCGCTTCGAATACGCCGGCAAAGTGGTCGCGGTCTGGGAGCAGGGAAAGCTCACGCCGGCACCCTGACCGGCGCCGTCCGTTCGCGTCGAGCCCACCTCACGTGGTCGGCGGCACGAGCCGCTGACCGGGTTGTACCTCGATCTCGTTGAGCTCGCCGCGCGCGAACTGCCGGATCACCACCGTGGTGGCGTCGGGACGTGGGTCGGCGATCACGAACGCGGTGCAGGCGCGCGCGCGGATCGGCACGTAGTCGGCCGCTTCCACGATCGTGAAGGCGGGCTCTGCAGGATCGTTGGGGCTGGGTGGCACCAGACCCCAGAGTTGCTTCGCGCCGCGCACCGCGGCGACCGCCGGCGACACGCTGGCATCGCTGCGCGCGTGGCTCAGCTCGAGCTCGAGCGTGGTGCCGATCTGGACCGCGAGCCCATCGCGCACCGAATCACAGTCGTCGGATGCCACCCGGCTCAAGGAGTGGGGCGTGTGCAGCAGCACCCCGACGGTGAGCACCACCTCGAATGCGATGAGCGTCATCAACGAACGCGCGTTCATCGTCGCACCCGTGCGCTGGAGCCAGTCGTGCGCGACGCGCTCACTTGTCGAACACGACCTTGAACGTCGTGACGGCGCCGTCGAAGTTCTTGTATGCAACCTCGATGTAGGGAGTGTTGGGATAGTTGAGATCGAAGAACACCTGGCATTTGTTGAGCCCTTGCGGGAAGTACTGCGCCAGGTACATGCAATCGTTGTTGTAGCCCCAGCGATTGGCGTCGGTGCAGGCGGGCTTCTTCTTCTTGAGCCATGGGCTCGCATCGTGATGGCGGCCCGCCACGACCGCCATGGCCATGATCGCAGGCTCGGGGGCCGCGGGGTTCACGGCCTTCGCGTCCATCGCTTTCTGCGCCTCCATCACCAGCTCGCCGTCGAGCGCGTGCGCCATCTCGTCGCATTTTGCTTTGATGGCCTTGGTGCGCGAGCCGAGAAGCTGGGGGATGGCGATCGCGGCCATGATGCCCACGATCGCGACCACCATCAGTAGCTCCACCAGCGTGAAGCCGCGCGAGTCGAGTCGCTGTTTGGGTTGCACTTCGGCCTCCCTGCCGAACCGCGGTCGGGTTCTGCTGGCGCGCCTCACCCTCGTCGAGGCGGCCCTGTCGGCCCTGACGAGAGCAGGTTCCGTGCCGCTCACCTGGCGCAGCTCGCGACACGGCGCGGGACGAGTGCCACCAGCGCCCGAGATCGAAAAAACGGTTTGTTTGCGCGGCTCGAGCGGCAGCTACCGTGGACGCGATCTGCGGTCGAGCGCTGCTCGCGACGATCGGCCGTCGCGCTCGAATCACGGTTCCACGACGGCGCCCGTTCCAGCTCGTCAACTTCGTGACGCATTCGCGCAATGCGTCGGGGTGAGTGGCTCGTTGCGCTACGAGCCGTTGCCGCGGTGCGTCGACGAGGGCCGCGCGCGTCCGTCGACGCGCGGTTGCCAATCGCGAAAGCCGCTCCGGATACTGCCGCGCCTCGCTCATCGACTCGCCCCTCTGGTGGTTTGCGCATGATCGAATCGTCGAGTTCGCGCCGCGCGCGCGTCGGTCTCGTCGTGGCGCGCGTCACGCACGCGCTCGTCGCGATCGCACTTTCGCTTCTCGCAGCGTTCGCCGTGCGCGCCGAGGAGTCGGCCGAGCCGCCGGGGACACGACCGGCGGAGGCGGTGACGCCCAAGGACCTGGATCGTCCGGCCGATCGCGTCGCGATCTTCGGCGAGGACGTGCCGGCGCTGATCGGCTCGTTTCCGTCGCAGCTCGTGGTGCTCGCGTGGCGGGACGGCGTGCTCGCACCGATCCCGTTCCAGATGGACGAACGCAATCCGTTCGGGTTCCTGGTGCTCGACCAGGGACCGTTCGCCGAAAGCGATTCCGACGGAGGGCGTTACGACGAGAACGACGAGCTGGTGTTCCTGGTGAGCGATGCGGGGGACAAGGCCCCGCAGGACGCGTGGAACGCGATGCCGGACGTCGACCTGCATGCCGAAGTCCAGCTCGCGGACCCGGTCGATCATCACAAGGCGTGGGCGTACGTGGCGCGCGTGCGCCGGGGCGATGCGCCGCGCTCGGCGACCAGCTACGTGAGCTTCGATCCCAAGGCCGATCGCATCAGCACCTCGGTGTTCGCGATGGGCTTTCCGGACGACGGCGAGGGCAACCGCCGCGCCTATCCCAACTACCTCTCGATCTCCCCCGCGGCCGGCGGTTCGGGGAAGAATTTCCTCGACCGGCTCAAGCTGCGAACCGACGCCCAGATTCTGTGGGGGCTGCTCGGCTTTTCGCGGAGCGAGGACGAGTTCCGGTCCAAGCTCTTGGCGTGGCGCGTCGGCCCCGTGCGCGCCATCCGGCGCGTCGAGACCGCGATGCACCTGATGTTCGGCATCTATGCGCCGCCCATCGCCGTCGACAACATCTACTACCGCGATTTCCTGGAAGCGCCGAACCTCATGGACGTGCCGATCAACCTGGGGAGCGTGCTGTCGAAGCTCGACATCCGCGCCGGGCTCGATCTCTCCCACGAGGCGCACGGCATGCACGTCCTGACTCAGGACAACCACGACGTGCCGCCCCTCGACGGCGTCATGAGCGACGCCGAGAAGAACCTCGTCACCAAGGGCCAGACCTGGCAGCTCGCCACCGGTCCCGCCGGTACGCTGATGTCGCGGGTCATCATGGGACCCACGCTGCCGCTCGAGCAGCGGCTCTACTACCTGGACGACGATTCGACCACCGACGGCCCCGAGTTCGTGCCGGGCGTGCACGAGATCGGCCGCGATCTGGTCGGCGGGCTCAACATCAAGAAGGGCAAGCACACGTTCAACGCGTTCCTGTACGCGATCGCCAACTACCAGCCGGGCGACGAGCAGCGCTATCTGGCGCAGCTCGACCGGCCGCTCAAGATCGACGTGAGCGGGCCGGCGACGGTTGCGCGGCGTGCCGGCCCCGGCGACGAGTCGGGTGACGGCGCGTGGCGGGACCTCTTGGCTTCCATCGAGGCCAAAGCCAACGCGATCGACGCGTACACCGCGACGCTGCACGTGTACTCGTCCACCTACCGCGGGCGGAAGCTCGAGGGCTCGCGCACCTACGCGGGCAAATTCCACCGCGACCCGCGCTGGGTGTACTGGTCGATCGACAAGGTGGAGTCGAACTACGACGATCCCATCGCCGCGGGCATCCAGACGGCTTACTTCGGTGACGAAGACCGGGTGGTGGCCCGCGGCAACGGCGTGCGCAAGGTGTTCGGCACCGTCGAGATGAAGGCCGCCGACGCCGCGAGCTGGTGGTGGGGCGAAACGGTCACCAACCAGGATTTCTGGTCGATGGTCGAGGCGTGGAAGGCCTTCACCTCACCGGGCTACGGCGAGGTGAGCGAGGTCGAGCTCGACGGTGTGAAGCACCCGGTGCTGACCCTGGTGACCACGCGCAAGGACAAAGTCGATCTCAAGAGCCCGCTCGGGACCGGAGCGTCCAACGTGCGCATCAAGAAGCTCCGGATCGTGATCGATCCCACCACCGGCCTTCCGGAGCGCGTCGATTCGTTCATTCCCGGCAACACGTCGTCCGTGGCGTGGATCGAGATCTCCGATCTCGACACCAAGGCCGAGCTCAGCAAGGACGATTTTCAGCTCTCGTTCTTCTGAGCGTCGGTTCCGCGCTGCGTAGATGCCGAAGCCGAGGAGAGTCGTGTGACCCACACCGCCTTGGTGACCGGCGCGAGCGGCTTCATCGGTCCGTACTTGATCGATCTGTTGGTCCGCGACGGCTGGCGCGTGCGCGCCGTGTCTCGTCGCCGCCCGGCCTTCCTCGAGCGCCCGCCGTATCGCGAGGTCGAGTGGTTCGAGGTCGACCTGACGCGCCCGCACGCGCTCGACCCGCATCTCGCTGGCGTCGACCGCATCTACCACGTCGCCGGCTTGTTCGATTTCTTCGCGAGCCCCGAAGCGCTGGTGCACGCCAACGCCGATGCCACCGACTACGTGTGCAGCTCCGCACGGGCCAACGGGGTGCGCGAGTTGGTGCTCTTTTCCACCGGCGCGGTTTACGGATTCGGCTACGGCAACCGCGCGGTGCGGGAGACGGACCCCTCCGAGCCCGCCGAGCCTTACAGCCGCTCGAAGTGGGAAGCCGAGCTGCGTGCGTTCCAGCACAACGGCAAAGACGGTCTCGGGGTCCTGATCGTTCGCCCCGGAGCCGTTTACGGCCCGGGGAGCGTGTACGGGGACGCGCAGGCGCTCTACCTCATCAAGCGCGGCTTTCTGTGTGGCATCCCCGGGCTCCTGGATGCCGTGTCGAGCCACATCCACGCCTCCGATTGTGTGGCCGCAGCGCACCACCTCGCGAATCACGCGCCGAGTTGGCGCCGCGACGCGAGCGCGGTCGACCAGCTCGCTTTCAACCTCGCCGATCCCACGCCCACCTCGAACGCGGCGTTGATCCGCGGGGCAGCACGCGAGATCCCGCGCAAGGGGCTCGTGGGCGTGCTGCCGATCCGCATTCCCGGCCTGCTGTTGATGTTCACCGCGTGGTTCGTCGAGACCGCGGCGCGCATCACGCGAACGCGACCGATGTTCGAGACCACCGGTGTGCGCTATCTGCTGACCGGGCACGTCCTCGACGGCACGCGGCTCGCCGCCACGGGCTACTCGTTCCGCCATCCCGAGACTCTCACCGGGCTCAGGGAGACGATTCGCTGGTACGAATCGCACGACTGGAAGGGGTTTCGAAGCGGCGAGTCGATCCCGACGCCGTTCGACGGTGATGCAGGAACTCGCAACCGCGACGCCGAAAAGCAGTAGTATCGCGCCGTACTCGCGGCAACCGGGATCCCACTCTTGTACGAGCTGCTCGTCGTTGCGCTCAGCGCTGCCGTCGTCTGGCTGGTGCGGGATCGCAATCGCACCCGCCGCGAGCTCGACCAGCTCGAGAAGACCACCGCCGCCGCTTGGCGGGCGATCGAGCAGCTCGCGCACGAGGGCGGGCTGGCGGTGCGGGCGCCGCGGCCCAACGCCGAGCCGCGCAACGCGGTGCCGCCGATGGCGCCAGGTCCGATCGGGCCTCGCGCCGCGGTGGGCGATGCGATTCCATCCCCGTCACTCGCGCCGCTGACCGAGCCCGGCGGCAACCTCGAAGCCACCGACGATCGAGTCGGCGCGGCTGCGACGGCGGGGATGGCGCCATCTTCCGTCGCAGCGGACACAGCTTCGCCACCGCCACTCGCCGCCGGGCCGCCCCGCCGACCTGCCCCGCCTGCGCCGCGCCCCAAGCGCAGCGCTGCGTCCTTGGAGCAGTTCCTGGGTGTGCGCGGCGCTGCGATTCTCGGTGGTGTCGCCTTCGTGATCGCGGCCTTCTCGGCGCTCAAGGCGGTGATCGATCGAGGCTGGCTGGGGCCCGAAACGCGCGTCGTGCTCGGGCTGGTCGCGGGTGTGGGCGCGATGGTGGGCTCGGGCGCGCTCTTCCGTCGCAACCTCACGGCTGGCGCGAACGCACTCGCCGGGGCCGGCGCCGCGACGCTCTACGCCGTCGCCTGGGCGGCGTACAAGCGATACGCGCTGATCGGGCTCGCGCCTGCGTTCGTGCTCATGGTGCTGGTCACCGTCGCCTCCGGGTTGTTGTCGGTGCGGCGCGCATCGCTGGTGGTGGCGATCCTGGGGCTGGTGGGCGGTTTCGCCACGCCGCTGGTGCTCTCGACCGGCGAGGACAATCCCGTCGGCCTGTTCTCGTACGTGTTGCTTCTCGACGTCGGCGTGCTGTGGGTGGCGCTCCGGCAGCGCTGGCCACAGCTCGGTCTCTTGGGCGTGCTGGCGACGGTCGCGATGCAAGCGGCCTGGGTGCT
>CAYUSL010000085.1:12763-17163 GCA_964447125.1 uncultured bacterium
TCCACCACGCGTTGCTGGAATGGGAAGCGCGCAGCGCGCCCCGACGTGCGGTCACCGTGCCGGCGGTGCCGGTGCTCGTGGTCGGCCTCGTGCTGCTGGCGTGCGTGCTGTTGCGATGGGACGTGGCGCGTGGACCGTGGGCGCTGCCGATTCTGGCGTGGGTGCTGGGCGCCCTCGCGCTTCGCGGAGCGCGCATCGCCGGCACGAGCTGGTGTGCGACCGTCACCGCGGTGCTCGTGCCGGTACTCTTGGTGGGGCGATTCGGCAACGCCATCGACGTGATTTCGGCGGCGCGCGAGATCGCGATCCTGATCGCGACGGCGCTCGGCGCTCAAGTCGCCGCCGTGGCCGGGCGCCGCGGCGAGCCGTGGATCGCCGGAGAGCGGGCAGCGGCGATCGTCGCGGTGGGCGCCAACGTGGGCTTGGCATTGCTGTCGAGTTTCGGTCCGCTCGCGCATCAGCCGCGCTTGGGTCTCGCGGCGTCGTTGGTCCTGGGCGTGATGGCGCTGCTCGCGGCGGCGCGCGCCGGCCGCGGCTCCTGGGCGTTCGCGGCCATGCTCTCGGTGGTGCTCGTGCACGGGGTTTGGCAGGGAGTGAGCCAGGGCCTCGCCGAGCCGCATTGGCTCGGTCTGCCGTTCCACGCAGTGGCGGTGGTCGTGTTCGGTTTCGCCCCGTTCGTGCTCGGTGCGCGCTTTGCTGCTTCGCGCCCGGCCTGGCGCGCCGCGGCGCTGGCACCTTTGATCTGGCTCCTGCCGGCGCGCGACGCGTGGCTGCGCACGTGGGGAGATTCGGCGATCGGCTTGCTGCCGCTCCTGCTCGCCGCGGCGAGCGTGGTCGGCGCGGCCAAGGCGCGCCGCACGTTCGTGGACGACGAGGCTCAGCGCCGCTGGTCCCTCGCCTGGCTCGCCGCGGTGGCACTGGGCCTGGTGTCGGTGGCGATCCCGATGCAGCTCGAACGGGAATGGATCACCATCGGTTGGGCGCTCGAAGGACTGGCACTGATGGTGCTTTTCGAACGTCTCGATCAGGTGGGGCTCAAGTACGTCTCGGTGGCGTTCCTCGCCACGATCACCGTACGCCTGTGCGCCAACTCGGCGGTACTCGTCTACCACCCGCGCAGCCACCTGCCGGTGATCAATTGGCTGCTCTACACGTACGCGATCCCGGCGGCGGCGCTGATCGAGAGCGCGCGACGGCTGGCACCGATCGAGGTTGCGCGAATTCGCGCAGGCGAGCGCCGCGGGCTCTACGGCTCGCCTCGTCCCTGGCTTGCCGGTGCGCTCGGCCTCGCCGCCGTGGCGGTGGTTTTCGTATGGATCAATCTCACCATCGCCGACGCCTTCGGCGACGGCACGATGATCGAGCTCGATTTCTCGCGGCTGGCGCAGGCGCGGAATCTGACCACGTCGGTTTCGTGGGCGCTCTACGCCGTGGTGCTGCTGGTGATCGGTGTGGCGAGAAGGATCGTGCCGCTGCGGTGGGTCGCGTTGCTGGTGCTGTTCGTGGCGGTGAACAAGGTCTTCCTGTGGGACCTGTCGAGCCTCACGGGGCTTTATCGAGCTGTGTCCTTCTTGGGGTTGGCGGTGGGCTTGCTGATGGTGTCGCTGCTCTATCAGCGCTTCGTGTATCGCAAGGAGCCCGAGTGAGCTGCCTGTGGCGACGCGTCGCTCGGGTGTTTGCGTGCACGTCGCTGCTCGCCGCTTCCCGCGCGGTGCGCGCTGCGGATGTGGAGCCGCGCGCGGTGTTTCCGCGCCGTGCGCCGATCGAGGCGCTGGCTGGGGACGCGGCCTTGGCGCGGGTGACGTTGCCGGCGGCGGTGCTCGCGGAAACGCGCGCCGACCTCGCGGATCTTCGGGTGATCGACGAGCACGGGCGCTTCGTGCCGTTCGCGCTCACCTCCGCTGCTGACCCGCGCGCGAAAGAGCTGATCACGCGATCTTCGCCCGTGCGGCTCGCCGCGGTGGATCGCGAGACGGACGACGACGGCAAGCCGCGCCGCGAGCGCATCGAGCTCGACGTCCAACCCGCGGGTTTCGCCTTCGACCGCGTGGTCTTCGAGCTCGCGCCTGGCGAATTGGTGGTGGCGCGTGCGTCGGTGTGGGACGTGTCGGATCGCGCTGTGCCGCGTGAGCTCGCCCACGAGGCGCCACTCTTTCGTTTGCCGCGACGTCCGGTGGCCGGCAGCGCGGATGCGCAGACGGCCATCATCCCCGTGCAGCCGACACGCGCGGTTCGGCTCGCCGTCGAGGTTCGGATCGAGCAGGGCGGATGGATCGCGCCCGCCCAGGTCACGCTCGAACGCTCGGATGCCATCGAGTCGGAAAGCGGCGAAATCGAATTGAGCGTGCTGGCCACTCGTAGCGACGACAGCACCACCGAGCTCGACCTCGCGCGTCCCGCCGCCATTCGGCCCACACACCTGCGTTTCGTCACCTCGCGGCGTGCGTTCGTGCGCGAAGTGCGGGTGCGCGACGTCGGTGGCACCGAGCTCGGTCGCGGCGTGATCGCACGCGCGCCGGGATCGTCACTCGAGGCGCTCGACGTGGAGCTCGCCCGCTGCGCGTGCGCGCCCGGTGATCTCTACGTCGAAATCGACGACGCCGGCGAAGGCGCGCTGGACGACCTGCGCGTGCTCGGTCGCGTCGCGCTACCGAACATCGTCCTGGCGCCCACGCCGGGGATCGGCGCGCATCTCTACTGGGGCGGAGGACGAGTGACGTTGCCGTCGCACCGCGCGCTCGACTCGTTTCGGTCGATCGCACCGCCGCCCGTCACTGGCGAAGCGAGCGCGGATCGCGCCGGGCCGCCAGCACGGTGGTGGGCTGCGCTCCCCAGCGCCCGGCTCGGCGCCGCGGAGCCGAACCCACTCCATCGCGTCGAGCCGGCGATGGCCTTCGCGTGGCGCGCGGGTGCGCCGCTCGACACCTCCGCGTGGTCGCGCGAGCGCGCGCTCGCGGTCGGCCCCACTCCGGAGGGGCTCGCCGAGTGGACGCTCGACGCTCGGGATCTCGCCGCGGCACGAGCCGATCTAGCGGACGTGCGGATCGTCGACGCGGAAGATCGTCAGATCGCGTTTCTCGTCGACGAGCCGCGGGCGGTCGTGGAGGTGCCTGCGACCGTCGAGCGCGACGCCTCGCGCGCGGTTCCCCGCCTCAGCCGTTTCCGCGTCGCCGCGGCGGATGGCGCCGTGCCGATCGCCGCTATCGAGATCCAGTTCCAGGAAGGATTCTTCGCGCGCGACGCTCGGGTGCTCGAGCTCCGCTCACCACACGGCGACCGTGTGCTGGCAAGCACCCGTCTCGAGCGCCGGACGGCCGGTACCCCGTTTCGGATCGAGCTCGCGGGTGCGCCGCGCGTCGCCGACCTGGAGCTCGAGATCGTGGACGGCGACGATCCGCCGCTCACGCCCACCTCCGCGACGCTCGTGCTCGCGAGTCGGCGTGTCCTGTTCCCGGCGCAGCCTGGGCGTTATCGGGCGTTGCTCGGCAACCCGGATGCGGCCACGCCGCAATACGAGCTCGCATCCGCGCGTGAGCTGGCGGTGGGGTTGCCTGCTGCCGAGGCCGAGGCCAGCAGCCTCGACTCCAACCCTCGCTATCACCGCCCGTCGGCGCTCGCGACGCGCTCCGGCCGCACCGTGGCGCTGTGGATGGCCCTCGGAGTGAGCGTGCTGGCGCTGGTGGCGCTCACGCTCAAGCTGGTGCGGGAGCCGACGAGCTCGGCCTCGTCGGGTCGCGGCTGAGCGAGGGCGGCTGCGACGGCAGATCCGTCACCGTCTCGACCGCCATCGTGGCGAAGCATTCGCGTCACACGAATGTTTCCTCGCGCCGACCCGCGTGGTAGTCCTCCGGTCCCGCGTACTGGGGAGGTCCCATGTTTCGTCTGCTTCCTCGCGAGAGCAAGTTCTTCGAGCTCTTCGAGCAACACGCGGCACTCACGGTGGATGGGTGCAAGGAGTTCCTCTCGATGGTCGCGACCGGGGCCAACATCCCCGCCAAGGCCAAGCGCATCAAGGAGATTGAGGAGGCGACGGATCGCATCACGCACCAATGCGTGGAGGCGCTCCACAAGACCTTCATCACGCCCATCGAGCGCGACGACATCCACCGGCTGATCACGCGGATGGACGACGTCATGGACTTCGTCGAGGCCGCGTCCGAGCGCATCGCGCTCTACGAGCTGACCGAGATGCCGAACGAGGTGCGTGACCTGGCGGACGTGTTGCTGCGCGCCTGCGGCGAGATCGCGCAAGCCGTTTCGGGGCTGCGCGACATGAAGAACGCCCACGAGGTCCTCAAGAACTGTGTCGACGTGAACCGGCTCGAGAACGAGGCGGACGCGATCTTGCGGGGCGCGGTGGCGCGACTCTTCAAGGAGCACAAGGACGATCCCATCCACGT
>CAYUSL010000086.1:0-17010 GCA_964447125.1 uncultured bacterium
GAACCCACCCGCGAATCGGTGCACGACGACGATCTCTTCGAGGACCTCAAGCTCCACGCCAGCGGCATCGGCGTAGATGAGCTTTCGGCGTCGGCCACGCTTCGCTACGAGCAGGACATCGACGGCACCGGCGACGGCTCGCCGTTCGTCGACGCCCGCGACCATTACGACGGCAACCGCGACGTGCGCCTCCTCGAAGCGTGGGCCGACTATTCGGGTCTGCCGGCACGCGGCGAGGTGCGCGTGGGACGCGCCTACCGCTATCTGGTGGAGCCGCTGCACTTCGACGGCGGCGAGCTCTCACTCGCGGCACCGTTCGACGGCCGCTTGGTGGCGCTCGCCGGCCGCCGCGTCACGTACGACACCGATCCCGAGGACGAGCTGGTGGCGGGTGCGAGCTGGATCTTTCGCCCTGCGAGCCGCACACGCGTCGAGCTCTCCGACGTCTACTACGCGAAGAACGAGGCCAACCTCTACGTGTTCCAGGAGCTGTCGGATACCTGGGATGGCGCGCTCGAGGTCACCAGCCTGGACGCCGGTCTGCGCGATCTCACGCTCACCACCTCGTGGCTCGAGGCCGGCGAGGGCGGGCTCGAGGGCCGCGACGCCGCCGTGTTCGGTTCGTATCTCTACAAAGCCGCAGACGCCGAGGACGATCTGCTCTTCGACCTCACTTCCGCCGCGGCGCTGCCCGCCGATTCTTCCAAGCTCGATCGCTTGCTGCTGCCGCCGCTGCCGCCTTTCCACGAGTGGCAGCTCGACGGCAGCGTCACGCTGCTTCGGCCGAGCTGGGCCTCCCTCGGGCTCACGGCCTCGTTCGTCGCGCGTGTTTTCGAAGGCAGCGCGGGCACGCAGACCAGCAACGCGGACTTCGTGGAAGCCGGCGGCGGCGCGTACGTCACCGATCTGCGCGGGCTCGGCCCCATCGAAGCGCTCGACCTCTCGCTCACCGGCCTACGCCACGAGATCTTCCGTTCGGGCATTCCCGCCGACCTGGGCTCCGACGATCTCTCCGACACCACCGGCGAAGGTGAGACCGCGTACACCGAGGTGCTGAGCGAGGCCACGCTGCGCGCGCTCGGCTCGCGGCTCTTGCTGGTGGTGCGGCCCGGCTATCGCTTCTTCGACGAGTCGCGCACCCGCTTCGTCACCAGTCGCGATCTCACGTCCTGGGACGTGACGGCTTACGTGCGTTATCGGTGGCCTGGGCGCCTGGTGCTCACCGCCGGTTACGGCTACTTGAAAGACCTCGTGGTCCGCTATCCGGGCTCACCCATCACGGTGCCCGCCGACGAGTTTCCCACCGTCATCCCCGATCTGAGCCGCGTCCAGCAGCTCTTCGTGGACGTGACGGTGCATTTCTGAGGCGACGCGCGAGCCATGAACCGACTCGAAAGAATGCACCGCACGAGCTGGGCCCGCGCTGTCGTGGGGATTTTCGCGGCCGCGATGCTGGTGTCCGGCGGCTGCTTCGCTTTCGGCTACGACACCGGGCTCCATTTCTCGCACAGCGAGCATCCCGATCAGATCAAGGACGAGCCCGGCTACGACCAATGCGTCGCGTGCCACGCCCTCGACGCCGACGGCCGCGAATACACGCGCCCCTCGCACCAAGGCGCCACCGGCTGTTACGGCAAGGACGGCGGTTGTCACGACGTGGCGGTGCCGATCGAAGAGGCCAAAGCCAACCCCAATCGCTTCTGCAAGGAATGCCATACCGCGGAGACTGGTGAGGTCATCTGGAAGCCGCACGTCTTCCAGGACGTGAAATTCCGCCATGCCGATCACACCAAGGCCGGCGCCGGCGAGCCCATCGATTGCCAGCGCTGTCACACGCTGCCCATCGACAACGAGAAGTTCGGTGCGGTGAAGCGCTCGCTCTTCACCTATCCGATGTCGATGGAAGCGTGCATGACCTGCCACGCCCAAGAGCATGCGCCCAGCGATTGCGCCACGTGCCACGAGCACCGCCGTCCCGACGTTCGTCCGCCGTCCCATCTCGGTGCCGGGTGGCTCGAATCGCACGGCTTCGACGCCGAGCGCGCGGCCGCCAACTGCGATTGGTGCCACGAAGGATCGCGGCGTCTCGCGTTCCCCGAATCGGGCCTCGCCGCCAGCGAGTTCTGCGTTTCCTGTCACACCACGATGCGTCCCCGCAGTCACGTGGCGCGCTGGGATCAGACGCTGCACGGGCGCTTTGCACAGCACGATCGCCGCCGCTGCGCCACTTGCCACGAGGCTGAGTACTGCGAGTCGTGCCACGCGATCCCACCGCGCAGCCACTCGTTCCCGCGCTTCACCTTCCCCGGGGACGGCCACCAGCGTTTCGCGCGCACCAACGTGCGTGCGTGTCTCACCTGCCACGAATTCGGCGCCACGTGCGCCGCGTGCCACGAGCGATGAGGGTCGACGAAAGGAGACGGGCGTGATCGGAACGATGGGAATGTCGCGAAAGGCTCGCGTGTTGGGGATCGTCGCCGTGCTGGCGTGTTCCATCCCGGTGGCACGCGCTGCCGACGGCGAACCGCTTCAGTACGAAGGTGCTTACGTCTGTAAGAAATGTCATTCGATGACCAAACGCGACTACTACGACAACGTTTACGAGCTCTGGGAGAAGTCTCCCCACGCCTCGGGCATGAAGACGCTGGCAAACGCCCAATCGAAGGACATCGCGTCCAAGATGGGGATCGCCGAACCCACCACCGACGTGAAATGCGTGAAATGCCACGCCACCGCCGGAGAATCGGACGCGACTCAGCAAGGAAAGTTTTACGCTCGCGAGGAAGGAGTCACTTGCGAGGGCTGTCACGGTCCCGGCTCGAAATACAAGAAGAAGGAAATCCACGCAGAGGCCTACGACACTGCGCTGGGAATGGGCTTTCACAAGATCAAGACCAAGGACGAGGTGCTCGAGACCTGCGTGCGTTGCCACAATCCCGAGAGCCCGACTTACCACGCCGATTTCCTGAGCCGCTGGTACAAGTGGCAGCACCCGACGATTCAGGGGAAAGACGGCGTCGAGGGCCCGGCCAAGAAGGATCATGGAGATTGGGCGCCGCTGCCCGCCGGTGCCACCCGCGGCAGCGGCTGAGCGAGCGCAGGCTCTCCGGCGCTTTCCGATGAAGCCGGGCGACTCGACACCACCGATCCGGCGCCGAGGCGGCTCTCACGGGCGCCTGCGTATCCACCGCTCCGCCGAGAATGGCGGTGAGCCCCGCGCCTCCGTGGCGCGGGGAATGGCGCTCGCGTCGTGGATCGGATTCGCCGCGGCGATGCCCGCGCTTGCCAGCGAACAGGCCGTCCCGCTCACCGTCGGCCCCACGGTGTGGTCGTCGCCCGTGGTGACCGTCGATGGCTACGTGCTGGCATTGGCGCGTGATCGCGCCGGTGTGCGGCTCGTCGCGCTGCCATTCGCGGAAGGCGGGGGGAAGCTACCCACCGATGCCGCACCCACGGCGCTGGTCGAGGTGTCGAACGAGCACGAGATCACCGCGATCGCGCGGGGCTCGCGATCGGATCGCTTGTTCGTCGTTCGGCGCACGACGCGCGACGACCGTGACGAGCTGGTGGCGATCGGCACGACGCCGGCCAACGACTCGGTGCTCCTCACCACGACTTCCGAGGGCGAGCGCCTCGTCGATCCGACGCTCTCCCCCGACGGCGAGTCGCTCGCAGTGGTTGCCCGCCGCGAGCCACGCACCCGCGGCGAGACCGTCTCCACAC
Source organism: uncultured bacterium (assembly GCA_964447125.1). Classification (GTDB taxonomy): domain Bacteria; phylum JADJOY01; class JADJOY01; order JADJOY01; family JADJOY01; genus JADJOY01. Next base: position 3,724 of record CAYUSL010000086.1, read on the forward strand.
GCGTGCTCGTGCTCCCGTCGCGAGGCGGCGAGCTGCACACGATCGCAGCCGGTGACGGCGACTGCGCGTCGCCGAGCTTCCTCGCCGTTTCGGGCGGCAGCCGCGCGCTGGCCTTCGTGCGCACCGAGGGCGAGTACACGCTCTGGACCCGCGTGGCCCTCGCCGCCGACGGCACTGCTCAGGCTGAGCCCGTGGTTGCACATCGCGACCGCGCACGCTGGCGTTCGGCGCTGCCCCTCGACCCCGCGGGCACGCAGCTCTTGGTCATCCGCGATCTCGGCCACGGGCCGGCGCTCTGGCGCATCGACACCGGTACCCCGCGCGCAGCACCGCTCACCACCGAAGGTCGCGCCGCGAAGGAGCCCGCCCTCACGGCCGATGGCGGCGCCGCGGTGTTCGTCGCCGCTGCGGAAGGAGGGCTCAACCTCTTCGCCCTTCCCGCTCTCGCCGCCGGCACAACGCATTCGGTGGCATCCGCGCCCTTCGACGACGACAGCGACTACCGCGGCGAGCGGGTCTTCACCGAAGCGCGCGCCACGCGTCTCGACGCGCCGTGCCGCTCCTGCCACGACCACGAGCGCGGCCTCGATGGGATCGGCAGCTCGGCACACGCCAGGCTCGCCTGCGTCGATTGCCACGTGGACGTGACCGAGACCCCTCACCGCTCGATCGCACGCAGCGAGCGCTTGGCGGCGCCGCTCGACACTCGCGGCCGCCCCGTACGCGACGATGGCTCGCCGCGCCCAGCAACTGGTGCCGGCTTGCGCGGTGTGGGCGAACGCGTGAGCCACATCTCCGCGGCGAGCCTGGCGTGCGGCTCGTGTCATCGCGCGGAAGCCGTGAGCTGGCGCAGCGACGTTCACGGCCGCGCGTTCGACGCGCGCTCGGTGGCGGCGCCGGGCTGTCCGAGCTGCCACGGCGATCACGACGTGTGGAAGCTCGGCGATGCGCGCTCGCGCGTGTCGCGGCTCGCCGTAGCCGAAGGTTGCAGCGACGTCTGCCACGAGGGTGCGTGGCTCGTGCAGCGCGGTGGCGAGGCCGCAGAGCGTGCCGAGCGTGCGCCGGGCGCGGCTTACGTCTCGAACCCGCTCGCGACCTATCGCGACAGCATCCACGCCAAGAAGCTGCGCCTCGGCAAGCGCGACGCCGCGACCTGCGCGAGCTGCCACACGGCGCACGCGGTGCTGAACGCCGCGAATGCGGAATCGAGCCTCCACCCCGCCAGGAGTGCCGCCACTTGCGCTGCCAACGGCAAATGCCACGTCGGCGCGCCCGAGCGCTACGCGTCTCTCGTCGATCACGTGGTCGCGGTGCCCGGCGCACGAACTCCCCGCCAGTACGTCGACCTGGGAATCACCACCGTCGGCGTCGGCACGGTCGCGTGGGCGGGTAGCGACGTGCTCTTCGATGCGCTGCGGCGGCTGGTGCGTCGGGCTCGCGTTCGCGCGCGCAGCCGAACGGGGACGGCGCGATGAGCGAGATCGTGACTCCCGAGCGCCTCGACGAGTTCGCCCGCGGCGGCCCCGTCACCACCTACCCGAAGCACTTGCGCGTGCACCACCAAGTGCTCGCAGGGTGTGTGGTGGCACTCGTCGTGTCGGGCTTTTCGCTCCAGGCGGAAGCGGTCGCTCGGCTCGGCCGTCACCTGGGTGGCGCCGACGTGCTCGGCTACGTCCACCGCATCGCAGCGCTGGTGCTGGTGGCGATGTTCGTCCACCACCTCGGCGTGGTGGCGCTGCCCGTGGCATTCCGAGCGGTGCGCGCTGCCCGCACCGCTGCCGGCGGAGCGTTCGCCAAGGCCGCGGCGCTCTGGCGGGGCATTCCGATGCTGCCCAATCTCGACGATGCCGCCGACGCGCTTCACACCGCGCGATACTTCGTGGGTCGCGAGCCCACGGATCATCGCGCGGGGCGCTGGCACTACCGCTCCAAGCTCCACTACCTCGCGATTCTGTGGGGCGTGCCGGCGATGGGGCTCACCGGCCTGGTGCTAGCGCTGCCCACGATCGTTCCGTTCCGCATTGCGGCGCTGCTCGGGGTGCTCGGCATCCCCATCGAGCCCAAGATCGTGGTGGCGTTCGCCGAGACGGTGCATGCCCACGAGGCCTGGCTCGTGGTGGCCGTGTCGATCGTGTGGCACGGCTACCGCGTGCTGGTGCCGCCGCGTGGCGACGTGTTCACGGGGAAGCTCACCCTGGCCGAGATGCGCCGCTGGCACCCCAAGTGGTACGACGCCCACGTGGCCGCCCTGGGACGCGATCCGCTCGCCTGAGCGCCGAGCTTGTCGAGGGCATCGCCGCCGCTCGGTGGGGGACAGGCGCCGAGCTTCGCCCCGGGCACGACGGAGCGTGCCCCTCCATTCCGCTCCGTCTTCACGGAGGGCGACGCTCCATCGGCGCACGAGCCCAGGTGAGAGTCCGACTGCGCGCGACGCGAATCGTGTAGCTTCGGCGCATGCACATCGCGCTGCTTCCGCCCGAACGAATCTCCGATGCCGCGTACCTGCTGCGACGCGCGTTCGATGCCGATCCGATGTTTCGCTTCCTGCTTCCGAGCGAGCGCAGGCGCAAGGCGTGGCTGCGACTGGTGATGGCGTCGGCGCTCGAGGAATGCACGACACGAGGCGAGATCTGGGCCGCGCACCTCGATGCCCTCGCCGGCACCATCGCCCTCATACCGCCCAGCGGGCACCACGCATCTCCGGCGAGTCGCGTAGGACGCATGCTTCGCATCCTCGTGACCACGCCTGCGGCACCGCCGCCGCTCAGGTTCGTGGTGAACGGCCCGCGTGTCCTCGGCGTGATCGCCGATCGCCACCCGCGTGAGCCGCACCTCTACGTACAGGTGCTCGGCGCCGATCCGAGCTTCCACGGCCGCGGCGTGGGCGCAGCACTCGTCGAGAAAGCGCTCGCGCGCGCCGCGGAATCCGGAGTCTTCGCGTATCTCGAAACCACCAATCCCAAGAACCTGGGCTTCTATCGTCGCTTCGGCTTCGAGGTGGTCGAGGAGATCAACCCCAGCCCCGGCGGCGGCCCGCCGATCTGGACGCTGCGCACGTGAAGATCCGCGGCGCCGTGGTGGCGTTCACGGCGATGGCAGCCCTCGGCGCGCCGCCGGCGGCGCGAGCAGGTGAGCCGAGCAGGAACCCGTTGCGCGGCGCGCAACCTTGCGCGGTCGAGCGCTTCCCGGCGCCGGTGGATGCTGTCATCGCCGGTTTCGATGCGGCGAGCTGCATTGCCGTCGACGCCGAGCACCGGCTCTGCAAGGCGCGGCCCGCCGATCCGCCCGAGGTCTTGCTCTTCTTCGAGGGTGCGACCGAGCGCTGGCGATGGCCTGCCGATGGCTACATGGGCGATACCGCGGATTTCGCGCTCTACCGCGGGCCGGATGCGAGTGGCGCGCCGACGTGGATCGTCGCCAACCACTGGTCGTCCGGGAACGGCCTCGGCGTGGAGTCGAGCGATTTGCTCTACGTGGCAGAGTTTCAGCCGGGTGCGCGGCCGCTCTCGTTCACGGTCGAGGACTTCGGGCCGAGCGCGTTCGTGGCGCTTCCGTCCGAGCACGGCTGCGCGGTACTCGGCACCGAATGGTTTCCCGACGAGGACCGGCGTCGCGGTGGTGGCATGTACTACGGCGGACGGCTCCATCGGCCAGCGGCAGGTGCGCTCGAAGCGGTCGAGACGGCGCGAGCGGTCGCGCGGCGGCTGCTCTTCGGGTTCGAAGACGAGCGCAACCGGGACATGTCGTCGGATTCGACGCGAACCTGGGCGATGGGCGATCCGCTGAAGTGGCTGAAGAACCCCCGCGCCGAGCGACGCGCGCAGCCGCTCGCCACGCGCGACGTGTCGAGCCGCAAGGCGGGCGTCATTCGCGGGGCGAGCTACGACGACGACGTCAACCACCAGCCCGCCCTCTTCACGATCGCGCTCGAGGACGGCACCGAGCTCCGCGCACGCGAACACTACTTCCCGGCCGGTTCGTGCAATTCGCCAGAACGCGAGGTACCGCTCGCGCGCCTTGGTGATCGTGCGAGCGGCGTGCTCTTTCCCCAGATCTACCGTCCCGCCGACGTAGCTGCGTTCATCGGGCGTCCCGCCGAGCTCGTGACCTATCGCGACGCCTCGGCTGGCGGCGATTCCTGCCCACCACGGGTGTTGTGGATCGGCCTGCCGGCACACGCCGCCGACGTCGGTGCCGCTCGCCGCGCCGATCTCGACGTGATCGAACGCGACTACGTGGCGGTGGCGCCGGGCTTCACGGCGCAGGCGCAAACGTCAGCGAAGGAAGCGATCGCTCGCCTGCGCCGCGATGCCACCAAGCTCGACGAGGCCGGCTTCGCGCTGGGGCTCGCGCGCATCGCCGCATACGCCGACAACGGCCACGACAGCGCCTATCTCGCCGACGGTGCCTGGCACCCGGCGCTGCGCCCGCCGTTTCGCCTCATCTGGTTTCCCGATGCGCTGGTGGTGGCGCGCGCAGCACCCGAAGCACGCGAGCTTCTGGGCGCGTCGATCCTCACATTCGAAGGCCGGTCGCCCGACGAGCTGATGCGCCGGCTCCGCGCGTTTCAGGGCGGCACGGATGCGTTGCGGCGCTGGCAACTGAGTTGGATCATCCAGAGTCCCGAGGCCCTCCACGCACTCGGGCTCGCGCGTCGCGCCGATCGCTTGCAGCTCCGGCTGCGGCTTCGCGACGGCCGCGTCGTCGAGCGCACGGTGAAGGCCGTGCCCGTGACCGAGCTACCTCCGCCACAGGCGCCGCGCCGCTGTTGGATGCCTGCGCCGTGGGAAGGAGAAACCGATCACGGGTGGAGCGTCGCCGCCGATCCCGAAGCCGCGCCGCTCTATTTGCAGCAACCCGACGAGCTCTTCCGTCTCGTGCCGCTTCCGGATCTCGACGCGCTCTATCTCCAGTTTCGAAGCAACGAGGACGAAGGGGATGTGAAGATCGCGCCCTTCGTCGCGAGCGTCGCCGAGCGGCTACGCAGCACCCCGCTGGAGAACGTCGTCGTCGACCTCCGTTTCGACACCGGCGGCGACAACACCCAGAACCGCGAGCTGATGCGCCAGATCGCCTCGACGGTGCGCGGCAAGATCTACGTCCTCGTCGGCAACTACACCTTTTCGGCAGGCATCGCGTCCGCAGCCGCCCTCGTTCACGACGGCGGCGAGAAGGTGGTGATCGTCGGCGACGAGATCGCCGACCGCACGCATTGGTGGTCCGAGGGCAAACACGTCTGCGCACCGAACGCGAAAGTTTGCTTCACGGTGAACACCGGCTTCTGGGACATCGTTCACGGCTGCGAAGGCCAGCCCGCCTGCTACGGCGATCAGTTCGATCTGCGCGTGCCGAGCCTCGCGCCCACGTGGCGCGATCCACTCACGTCGCGCGACTGGCTCACGAATCGCGATCCCGCCCTCGAGCACATCCTCGCCGACCTTCGTCGGGGCGCGACGCGCCTGGGCAACGGCCCTGCCACCGCACCGGCCGCGGACACCCGGGCAGCGACCAACCCCTTCAATCCACCGGGAGATTGAGCGTGCGACTCGCCTTCGTCCTCGCCCCGACACTCGCATTGGCGATGGGCTGCGTCAGTGGACCGCATACCGAGCTCGTCGCGAACGACCAGCGCCCGCCGCTCTTGGCTGCTTTGGACGGCCACTGGACGATGACTGGCGACGTTCTCGGCAAGCCGGTCGAGTACGCACTCACCGTCTCGCCGGTGCTCGCGGGCGCGTTCACCGAGCTCCACATGCTCGACGTCGCAACGCCACCCCACTACGAAGCGCGGGTATTCCTCGGCCACGATGCGAAAAGCGGAGAGATCATCGCGCACTGGCTGGACGTGTTCGGCGGCAGGGCGTCCATTCCGCCCGGGACGGGACGGATGAGCGGTGAAACGATCGAGGTCGTGGTGCCGTATCCCGACGGCCCGTTCCGAGACACGTTCACCCGCGATCCCCTTCGCAATCGCTGGACGCTCACGATCGAATCATCCGACCCCGCGGGTCGATGGAAACATTTCGCCGCCTACACCATCGAACGGTCGAAATGAGTCGTTCGTGAGGTCTCGACGACTGCATGGGGTTGCTGCTCGGCACCAGCGCTCGATAACGCGTCGCTTCACCGCCGCACGCGATGCTGGGCCGCAGGCTCGAAGAAAACCGGCTGCCCGACCGCGACGCGGCCGCGGCGAATCACGGTGCCGTAGGCGCCGGCCTTGTTGTCCCTCACCTGCACGATGGCTTTCAGCACCTCCGGAGCGGCGCGCGCCGAGTCCGGGTCGAAGTTCACCATCGAGCAGCGCTCGTCGCGGTTCGTGACACTGATTGCCGGGCCGTCGAAAGCTTCCCCGAACGACAGGACGCCGCCCACCCATTCGTCTTCCTCGAAGGGTACCGAGCGGCGGGAGTCGATCCAGATGTTCGGTCGGAAACGCCGCACGTCCGGACGTTGCGCAGCGACCCGCGCGACCTCGTCGACGGTGGCTGACGCGATCACCGAGATGCTGGCTTCGTCGAAGATGCCTCGGTCGAGGTGGGTCATCTCGACCGGCGAACCGTGGCGACGAGCGATGTCCGCCGCCAGCTCCTCGCCGAAGATCGCAAGCTCTTCTCCTTCTGGATTCCGAACGTGCGTTGGGAGGTCTTCGCTCGCGGCCGGCGCTTTCCGCAGCGGAACGAAGACGATCAGCTCCGGCAGCTTGGACGCCGTGAGCCACGGGAAGCCGCCGCGATCGCCCACCCGCCGGAAGGCCAAACGTCGGTCGCCCTCGAGCCCATGCCAGCCCAAGCTGGCGGCATCCACAGCTTCTCCAGCCATCGACTTCACCGGATAGCGAAAGAGCCCCCGAATCTCTCCAATCGCGATTGGCATCCCTGCTCCCACCGACGCGCACGCGCAACCTCAGCCACGGCGCGCGGCGCCATCACGTGCCTGCGGCAACGGCACGTCCGCGCGCCTCAGGCGCTGTAGAACATCGACAACCTGGGCCCCGTCTCGGAAAGGTTGATGAACCTCGACAGCTCGATGAGGTCCACCTGTCCGAGCACCTTCACCGTCGCCCGGATCAGAGAGTAGCCATTTGCCAGCTCGTAGAATCCGACGGCGCGCCAGCTCTCGGTGCATCTGCTGCGCGTCCTCATCGCGACGCTCGCTGGCAACCTTCACGTGCGTCGCCTCGACACCAGCGGCGCTGCACGGATGAACTGATTGGCCACGGCCTCCTCGAGCATCCATCGGCCCATGGCTGAGTAAGAAACCGGCAACCACGAATTCTCGGCGCCGACCCAGCTCGTCGCCGCCACCGGGCGCTCGTCCTTGCCGCGCGCGTTCAGCGCGGCGCGGACGAGCGTCCAGCGAAGTGACGAGAACGCGCCACTAGCGAGTGCATCGATCACTGCTTGTTGCTCACGAGCTCCGCGGCCCATCGTCCCGGGCATCCGCGCGAAGAAGCGCATGGCCCGGCTGGCGGGCTGCCCTGGCGCCGAAGACAGCAGCGTGTTGACGATGACGATGCGGTCGACGCCGGCAGCGAGCATCGAGCCCTCCACCGCCGCTACGTTCGCCGAGAGCAACGCGGTGTGTTCATGGGATGCCGCCGTCACTCCAAGCGCGGTGAGAACAGCCTCCGCACCGGAAAATGCTTCCGTGAGGGCGTGCCGATCCGCGAGAGACTGAACGACGACGACACGAGATCCGTTCGGCACGTCCGCGATGCGCTCCGGCCGCGAACGGACGATCCCCGTGAAGCGGATTCCCGAAGCTCGACACACGCCGAGTATTCCCTGACCGAGACCGCCTGCAGCGCCGAGAACGGCCACATGGCTGGGTAGGGAGCGAGACGGGCCGCCGGCCGTTGGTGTCGCCATCCGTACAGATACCTCCGTGAGCACTGCCGGCGACCACACCCAGAAATCTGCCGCCGGCACGGCCGGCCGGCTGCAGCTTTGGTTTGCGCCGCGCTTCTCGACTGGGATCCCCGGCGTGGCTACCTTCGCGGGCGAGCGCACAAACCTGCTAGCGGCGCTGGGGCGGTTGTGTACTCCACGTCCACCACCGTAGATGAGGAAACCGCGGGCGACGAGCGACCAATCGCCGAGACGGCCAATTGCCGGTGATACCGCCACACCTCGCAGTCTCCATCGACATCCTTCGAGTCTGGATCACCCCATGCGCCGACGATCGCCGCCGCGGTGAGACTGGATGGCGCACGTCCCGGTTCGATGACACCCCTGGCGGGGCGTAGGGTCAACTGGTTGTAGCTGGTCAGATTCTCGGCGACGAAGCCACCGCCGATAACGCACTCAGCGATTGTGCCCACCGTCGCGACGATCATCCACCTTCTCATGACGGCCCTGACTCGAGCTCGGCAGAACGAACGGGTTCACCTGAGCAGCCGGCTTCGCAGAGATCGCGGAGATTCTTGCCGCTGTTGGTCGCTTGGCACAAGAAGCCATTCCGTCGACGACATTCGCGGCAGGGTGGTCGGCAGGCCGGCCGCGCACCGTGTTATCGAGCCATCGGTAACGGGTTTTGAGGAGGTGCGCGGACGAGGTGATCCAGCCGCTTCGAATGCTGCCAAACGATGCTGCGTCATTTGCTGGGCGATCCTTTGGGCGGCGACGGAGCGCCGCCCTCCATGGCGCTGGCGGCCAGAGGCGCCGGGGGACTCGATGAGACGCGGTATCCGTGGGTCGGAAGCGTCTGCGAATGGCACAGGGCACCGGTTTCGCGTCGCTGCACCTGTCCGAGAGCGGTGCTTGGCTCGCCACGGTGCTCTGGAGTAGACGGACTGCAGTGCTCGGGCGGCGGCGTGGGGAGCGCGTATACGATGACCGATCCGTCGGTGGACCAGCGCATTTCGGAATGCGGCAAAGCGATGGCCATGGCCGCGGTGCCGGTTTACACGGTGAATGGCTCGGTTCATCCGCCGACCTTGGTGACGGCGTGTGCGCGGATGGCGGGCTACTACTTGCTGCGCGCCGCGGCGGTGGTGACTCCGGCGATGAAGCCCGGCGAAGCGGTGCTTTCGCAACAGGCGGCTGTGCGCGCCCCGGTGTTGTTGCGCACCTGCGCCGCGGTGCTGGCCACGCTCGGAAACGTGATCCCACCCGATCCACCGAGCCCGCTCGTCGACGAGAAGGTGGCGCCGCGCGAGGATTTCCTCGCGACCCAGTCGCGACTGGCGCCCATCTTCGCTCCGCTGCGCGCGCGGTTCGCGCTCGACGACGATCAATCGGCGCGGGCGGCAGCGGTGGCGGCCGCGATCACCGCTCACACCGTGCGCAAGCACCTCGACGTGGAGCGCGGTTTTGGGCTCGCGGCGTTCGCATTCACCGAGGGTAGCCGCACGGTGCCGAGCCCGGAGACGACACCGTCGGTTCCGAGCTGACGCCGACAGGAGCACGAGCGATGGACATCGCACGATGGAAGCGAAGCGTTCCGCGAGCACGGCCGGTGCGTGGTGTGCGCGCGAGGGCCGTGGCGCTCACGCTCGTTGCCGCGGCGGGCTGCGGCCACGTGCACGTCGTGATGGACTCGCCGCCGTCCGAGGCCAGCCAACGCGCTGCCGTCGAGGCCGCCACCACCGCTTTTCACCAGGCGCTCAGGACCAACGCGCTCGAGACCTTCGTCTCGTTCGTCGCCGACGATGTGTTCTTCATGCCGCCGGGCGAGCCACCCATTCGCGGCAAGATCTCGGTGCGGAACTGGATGACGGGATTCCTGTCGCAATACCGAACCACGGCGCTCACCCTCGCCGATCGCGAGGTGATCGTCGGCGGCGGCTGGGCCATCGAGCTCGGCAGCTACGAGTGGGGCCTCCTGCCGATCGCAGGCGGCGATCCGATCGTCGATCGCGGCAACTACATGCAGGTCTGGAAAGAGCAGCCGGACGGCTCGTGGCGCTTCGCCCGGGAGATCTACAACAGCTCGGTCCCGCCCACCGCCGCCGCCGAGTGAGGCGCCTGAAGACGGATTGCGAACACGATCGGGGGGCGCATGCGAGTCCTGACGGTCTATGCGCATCATCAACCGCGCTCGTTCTGCCACGCGTTGCTGGAGCGCTTCACGGCCGGGTTGCGTGCCGGCGGTCACGAGAACGAGATCGTCGATCTGCATGCGATCCGCTTCGATCCGGTGCTGCGCGATCGCGACACGCCGAGCTGGATCGACGACAGCGTCCCCGACGACGTGCTGGCGCGCATGAACGTGAAGCAATCGTTGCTCGAAGGCACCCGGAACCCGCTGCGCCGGCAGGTGGTGAAACGCTGGATCGGTGACCGCGACGCGCGCCAGATCGTGCGCCGGTTGCGGGCCATCGGTCCTCCGCGCGACGTGGCCGAGCAACAAGAGAAGGTCGCGTGGGCAAATGCGCTGGCGTTCATCGCGCCGGTCTACTTCGTGGGCTTTCCGGCGATCCTCAAGGGTTGGATCGAGCGGGTGTTCACCCTCGGTTTCGCGTTCGGCCTGACGGCCGAGGGTTGGCGCGGCGACATCGAAGGCCGCGTACCGCTGCTCACGCACGAAAAGGCCCTCATCCTGCAAACCACGATCTTCGACGAGCAGGCCTACGAGTCGGGCTTGAAGGCGGCGATGAACGTGCTGATCGACGAGTACGGGTTGCGATACCCCGGAATCAAGCGCGTCGAGCGCGAGTACTTCTTCGCCGTGCACGGTGCAGACGACGCGACACGGCAGGCGTACTTAGAGCGGGCATACGCGCTCGGCCGCGACTTCTGATCGCGCCGCGTCAGGTTCCGGCGATGGTCATCTCGGAGACGCGGAACGTGGGCGAGGCCACCGAGGCCTTGAGCTCGAGGTCGTTGCCGACGGCGTCGATTCGCTGGAAGAGCTGATCGAAGTTGAGGGAGATGGTGATCTCGCTCACCGGGTACGCGAGCTCACCGTTCTCGATCCAGTAGCCGAAGGCGCCGCGTGAGAAATCACCGGTGACGGCGTTGAAGCCGAATCCCATCATGCCGGTCACGTAGAGGCCGCGCGGTGTGTCGCGGATGATCTCCGCAGGCGATTTCTCACCCGCTGCCAAGATGAGGTTGCTGGTGGTGACGCCAGCGCCGCCGGCGCCGCTACCGGTGCTCTTCATGCCGAGCTTCCGCGCGCTGTAGACGTCGAGGAGATACATCGCGAGGCGGCCGCGCTCCACCACCACGTTCTTCCGCGCCGGCAGCCCATCCCCGTCGAAGGGGCGCGAGCCCGGACCGCTCGCGATGAGCGGATCGTCGACGATGGTCACGAGCTCGCTCGCCACCGGTGTGTCGAGCCGATCCACCAAGTAGCTCGAGCGCCGATAGATCGAGTCGCCTGTCGCGCAACCAATCAACGTCCCGACCATCGAACGAGCGGCATCGGCGTCGAAGATCACGGGGGCCGTCTGGCTCGGCACCTTGCGCGCGCCGAGAAGTCGTAGCGTGCGCCGCGCCGCCTCGCGCCCCACCGCTTCCTCGCTCTCGAGCTTGGCGAGCTTGCGTCCGGCGCTCCAGTAGTAGGACACGCGATTCTTGCCGCCCTCGTCGGCGGCCACCGGCTGCACGCTGAGCGACGCGTACGAGCCGCGATAGCCGCCGCGAAAGCCGCCCGAGGTGGCCATCGCGAAGGCGCCGGTGGTGCGCCCGAAGCTCGAGCCTTCGGAGTTGGTGATGCGCGCGTCGAGGTCGCGAGCCGCCTTCTCTGCACGCTGCGCGCGCTCGACGGCCTCGGCAGCGCGTACGTCACCGCACGTGGGGTCGTAGAGCGCGAGATCCGGAAACGGCGGTGTGGCGAGCTCGGAAGGATCGGGCAATCCGGAGAACGGGTCTTCCTGGGAGAGATCGCAGAGCTCCAGCGCGTCGCTCACGATGCGCTCGATGCCGGCCCGGGTCACATCCGACGTGCTCGCCGTGGCCACGCGCTTGCCCTTCGCGGCACGCACCGAGAGCGAGCGCGTGCCCGCCTCTTCCACCAGCTCCACTTCACCCATGCGCACTCGCACCGAGAGGTCCTGACCGGCGCGCGCCACCACCTTGGCTTCGCTGGCGCCGCGCTCGACGAGCTTTGCGACGACACCTTCGGCGAGGCCCAAGAGGTCCGCGACGGGATCGACCGTGTGGGTCATCACGCCCTCCCGCCGGCCGCGAGCTGCGTGCCGCCCACCGTCATCGCACTCACCTTGATGGTCGGACAGCCCTGATTCACCGGCACGCTCTGGCCGTCCTTGCCGCAAGTCCACACACCATCCGAGATCGCGAGGTCGTTGCCGAGCATGGTCACCTTGCCGAGCGCATCCGGGCCGTTGCCGATCAGGTTCACGCCCTTGAGCGGCGCCGTGAGATGACCGTCCTCGATCAGGTAGGCCTCGGCGAGCGCGAACACGAAATCCCCCGATGCGATGTCCACCTGGCCGCCGCCGAAGCGGCGCGCGTAGACGCCGCGCTTCACGCTCTTCACGATCTCGTCGGGCCCGTGCGGACCGGCGAGCAGCACGGTATTGGTCATGCGCGGCATGGGCGCACAGCGGAAGCTTTCGCGCCGCCCGTTGCCGGTGGGCACCACACCGAAGTGCTTGGCGCTCAACGCGTCGTGCATGTAGCCGGCGAGGATGCCGTTCTCGATCAGCGTGTTGGGCCGCGTGAGGTTGCCTTCGTCGTCCACGTTGATGGAACCGCGGCTGCCTTCGAGGTCGGCGTTGTCGACGATCGTGCACAGGCTCGACGCCACCGATTGCCCGACGCGCCCGGTGTAGTTGCTGGTGCCCTTGCGATTGAAGTCGCCTTCGAGACCGTGGCCCACGGCTTCGTGGACCAACACGGCGGAATCACCGGGAGCGAGCACCACTTCCATCTCGCCTGCCGGTGCCTCGCGCGCATCGAGCATCGCCAGCGCCATGCGCGCGGCCTCACGCGCGTGCTCTTCCGGGCTCTTGCCCTGCCTCGCGAAGTATTCGAGGCCCACGCGCCCGCCGCCTCCCGAGCTGCCGCTCTCGCGCCGGCCATCCTGGGAGGCGAGCGCGCGCACGCCGAAGCGCAACATCGGCTGCACGTCGCGGGCGAACCAGCCGTCCGAGTTGGCGATCAGAAGCTCGCGGTAGTTCTCGACCAGCGACGCTTCCACGCGCTCGATGCGCGAATCCACGGCGCGCGCGGCCTGGTCCGCACGCGTGAGCAATTCGCGCTTGTCGAAACCGCTGGTCACGATCGACGGTGTGGCGACGGCATAGCGGCTGGGAAGCGCGCGCTCGTTCACGCGCACCGGCTCGACGGGGTTGCCGTTCGCGATCTCGGCGGCGGT
>CAYUSL010000087.1:0-9784 GCA_964447125.1 uncultured bacterium
TGGCTCACGGCGCCGTAGACCATCGCCAGGCCGAGCCCGGTGCCGCGGCCGTGAGGCTTGGTGGTGAAGAAGGGCTCGAAGATGTGACTCTTGACGCTCTCGGTCATGCCGTCGCCGGTGTCGGAGAGCACCAGCATGACGAACGGACGTGTGGCCAGCTCCTCGTTCGCGGCGCTCGGGTCGTCGGTGAGCGCCACGTTCGCGGTCTCGATGGTGAGCACGCCACCGGTGGGCATGGCGTCGCGGGCATTCACGGCGAGATTCACCAGGACCTGTTCCGCCTGGCCGATGTCCATCCGCACCGAGCGCAGCGCCGGGCTGAGGCGGGTGCGAAGCTCGATGTCCTCGCCGAGCAAGCGTCGCAGTAGCTTCTCCAGCCGCAGCACGACCTCGTTCAGGTTGAGCACCCTCGGGTGGATGACCTGCTTGCGCGAGAACGCCAAGAGCTGCCGCGTGAGATTCGCCGCCGATTGAACGGCCTTGTCGATCTCGGTGAGCCGGCCGTGCGCCGGATGGTCCGCGGCGGTATCGAGGAGCGCGAGCTCGACGTTGATGCCGATCGCCGTCAGCAGATTGTTGAAGTCGTGTGCGATGCCGCCTGCGAGCCGTCCGACCGATTCGAGCTTTTGCGCGTGGCGCAGCCCTTCCTCGGCTCGGCGCCGGTCGGTGACGTCCTGGATGGTCCCGAACATCGCGCGCGGCTGCCCATTGCCATCCAGCTCGAGCTCGCCGAGCCCATGGACCCAGCGCCGCTGCCCGTCGGAGTGCCGGACGATCTCGTACTCCTTGTCGAACCGATGGCCCTCACCGAGGACGTGCTCGAGCAGATGCTGGCGCAGCTCCTCGCGCTGGCTGGGGTGGACCACCGTGAGCCAGCCGTCGATGTCCTTGGGAAAGGTGTCGTCGATGCCGAAGATCTCGTCCAGCTTGGTCGAGCTGTTCCAGCGTCCGGTCGACACCTCGAAGTTGTACGACCCGAGGTTTCCCACGTCCTGGGACCGGCGCAAGAAGAGCTCGCTGGCGCGGAGCGCGTTCTCGGCGCGCCGCTGGTCGGTGACGTCGATGGCGATGGCGAGCAGGGCGGGCACGCCGGCGAAGGTGATCTCGCGGCTGAGCACCTGGACGTCGATCCGCGCCCCGCTCTTGGTGCGATGCGTGCGAACCTCGACGTGATGCGGCGGCGTCTCGGGCGCCGAGCGGGGCTCGAAGGTCAGCGGCTCGGGCGGCATGCTCGGATCGCTCACCACGCCGACCGGCCTGCCGAGGAGCTCGCCGCGCTCGTAGCCGTAACGTGTGACCGTCGCGTCGTTGACCGCGAGGAAGCACCGCCTCTCGCGGTCGCTGATCCACATCGGGCAGGGCGCTTGCTGGAAGACGCGCTCGAACTCGTCGGGGTCGATCAGCCGCAGAGGCTCCTCCCGGACGGTGCCATCAGGCGCAAGCCCGGCGCAGATCGGAGCACGTGAATCTTCCGCGCTACACATGTCGGTTGAACGACGATAGCGCACCGGCCTCGTCGAATCGATCGCGAACCGCGCGGACGGCGCGATCCGCGTCGGGCGCAAACATGGGAAGCACGAACCCGCGCGACGTGCCGATACACGGTGCCGAGCGCTACCTCGGTGTCACGTCGTTGCCGAGCGCTCGACGTCGCCGTACCTTCGCGCTCCGCGCCGTGCGCATGACGCGAAGATGCGAGGTCGGACGTGAGATCGTGGCTGCAGCGGATCCTCGGTTGGCCGCTCGTCGCGGCGCTGCTGCCCTCGGCCTGCACGTCGACGCCGCGAGGCACATATCGGGTCGCCGTCGATCCCGCTTCCCGCTACTCCTTTCGCTACGTCCAGGAGCGCAAGTCGGGAAAGTGGGTACACCTGCATTGCGAGCTCAAGGTGGCCGCGGCGCGTGCGCTCCCCGATCCACTCTCGACGCCCGAGTCCGGAGATCGGATCTCGTTCACGCGTTTCAATCCGGGCAGCATGGGCAGTGCAGGCATCGCGCCGAGCGAATTCGAGATTCGCGGCGACGAGCGCATCTGGCTCTATCGTGAGGTGGCGCAGCAGGCGGATCTGGAGGGCAAGGCGGCACTCGGCGTGCAGATCAGTTGGCCCGACGACCCCGCGGGCCCGCCGCGACACGAAGCCTCCGAGGTGTTTCGCATTCCATCGATCGCGCCCTTCGAGCCGTACGTCTGGTCGCCGTGGCGTGGCGCGGACGAGGTGCGCGGCGGCGACATGCCCGACTGGGAGCGAGTGCAGGGGCTCGCCAGCGCGTCAGCGCCGCCCATCGCGCATCCCTTCGCGCTGCGCTGCAGAACGGTGCTCGCCGACGTGGTTTACATCCCGAGCCTCGCCGACGATCCGAACGTGTCGCGACCCGATCCCTCGGCACCGGCCGCCGTCGCGCCGTTGCCGGTGGAACGGCTGCGTTGATGCGGTGCCGACTGGCGGGGCTCAGCGCGCCAGGCGCTCGGCGCCGGAGATCGCCGCGGCGCCGATGGCGAGCATGCGGAGATCGCCGAAAGGACTGCCGGCGACGCGGTTGTTGACCATCGCCACCGCGAGCTGGCGGGTGGGGTCGGTCCACGCGCCCGAGCCACCGAAGCCGTAGTGGCCGAAGGCGCTGCGCGGCGAGCCCCGGCCGGTGAAGGCTCGGTGGTAGCCGAGGCGCCAGTGCATCGCCACTGGTACGACGCGGTCGATGCGCCGGCTCTGGACTTGAGTGGCCCGCGCGAGCGTGGTGGGTGAGAGCAGCGGCGCGCCGTCGAGGCTGCCGCCGGCGCCGAGGGTGGCGTAGAGGCGTGCCAGATCGCGCGCGGTGAAGAGGCCGTTGGCTGCGGGGATCGGAGGCGTGAGGATCTCCGGATGCCAGAAGGTACGCATCACGTCGGGCGGCATGAGGGCGTCGGCGAGATAGCGAGGGTCGAACGGGATGCGCAGCGTGCGACAGAGCTGCGCCACCGCCTTCGCGTACGGCCGCGCGGTGCCGAAGTGGTCACCGAGGCCGAGCGGCGGCACGATGAGACGCGCCGCGCGCGCTTGCGCTTCGGCCGGCGCGCCGATCCAGAGCCCTTCGAGGCCCAGCGGCGCGGCCAACTCGCTACGCAAGACCTCGGCGAACGGACGCTGGGCGACCCGTTGCACGATCTCGCCGATCAGCCAACCGAACGTGAGCCCGTGATAAGCGCTCTGGCTCCCGGGAACGAACGAGGGCTCGGCCTCGGCGAGCGCCCCCACCATGTGCTCCCAGTCGAGCATGCGGCGGCCGTGGTCCACCATGCGGCGGATGTGGTGAAGACCCGCCTCGTGGCAGAGGAGCTGCCGAACCGTGATCGCCGCTTTGCGCGCCTGCCCGAACTCGGGCCAGTACTTCGACACGGGGTCGTCGTAGTCGACGAGACCCCGATCCACCATCAAGTGGAGCAGCGTCGCCGTGACGCCCTTGGTGGTCGAGAAAGACATCGCCGTGGTGTCGCGCTCCCACGGCGTGCCTGCGTCGTCCTTCGCTCCCGCCCACGCGTCCACCACCGCCTTGCCGCGATGGTAGACACAAATCGCCATTCCGCCGCCGTGACGACGGACTTGTCGCTCAAGCACGCGCGCGATGCGCTCGAACGCGGGATGGACTTCGCCCTGAACCGTGGCTGCCATGGTGGTCGTCTCGCCCGCGCGAGCGCGGTTCACTCGTCGTACTCTGCTTCGATCATCGCGAGGCACTCCGGGCATACCCCGTGCGTGACCTGGGGCGGGACGTCGCGCTGAAAGAGCTCGAGCACACGCGCAGCTTGCTCGATCTCGATCCAGGCGCTCACGCCGTCGTAGACCCGCACGCACCACGCACAGATGCGGACGAGATCCTGCGAGCGCGGGCTGTCGACGTCGAAGACCGAGAGCCGCGGGCGCAGCACGACTTCGCGAGCGACCGTTTCCAGGCTGAGCGAGCCACCTGCGTGACTGCGGATGAACATGTCGAGGAGACGGCGTTCGTGTGGCGCATCGCAGCGGAACGGGAACTGCGCCTCGCCACCGCTGCGACGGAGCCGGTCGAAGAGCTGGCGATAGAGCTCGGCGATCTCGTCACCGGCGATGAAGCTCCAGATCGACTCGCCGAGAACGCGCTCGGGAGTCAGCGCGTGGCCGTGGTTGGCGAGCGCGAAAGCCGTCCAGTCTCCGCCCACGTAGACGACCCGGTCGTGCTCGTCGATTCGGTACTCGATCTTCACGGAGTCGCAGCCAGCGAGTGGCTTGGTTCGCGCTCGAAGCTAGCAGACTCCCGAACGGCGCACGAACCGGGCTTTGTGGAGGGGGTGGAACCGAGTACCATTCGCCGCCGTCGGCTCGTCGCGCTGAGCGTGCCGACCTCTGCGAAGAGAACAATCTCGCGCGCTCGGGAGGTTCCATGGGTCTCTTGAACGCCATTCGCAAAGAATTCATCGAGGTCATCGAATGGACGGAGCCGTCCGACGACATCCTCGTCTACCGCTTTCCGGTCGCCGACAACGAGATCAAGAACGGTGCACAGCTCACCGTCCGCGAATCCCAGCACGCGATCTTCATCGAGCAGGGCAAGCCGGCGGACCAGTTCACCGCCGGTCGCCACGTGCTCAACACCGCCAACCTGCCGATCCTGACCACGCTCAGGAGCTGGCCGTACGCGTTCACGAGCCCGTTCAAAGCCGAGGTTTATTTCTTCTCGCTACGCCAGAAGCTCGGTCAGACCTGGGGCACGCCGCAGCCGATCACCATCCGCGACAAGGAATTCGGCTCGGTGCAGATCCGCATGTTCGGTGTATTCGCCTACCACATGGCGGATGCGTCGCTCTTCTACTCGAAGGTCTCGGGCACCCGGGAGATCTACAAGACCGAGGATCTCGCCGCGCAGCTCGTGCCGCAGATCGTCGCGGGCGCGGCGCAGTTCTTCGCGCAGTCCAACGTGCCGTTTCTGGACATGGCCGCGAACCAGGTGGTGCTGGCGCAGGCGATCCAGAAGCAGCTCGAACCGAGCTTCGCGGCACTCGGCGTGGCGCTCGACTCGTTCGTGGTGTCGAGCGTGACGTTGCCGGATGCGCTCCAGAAGACGCTCAACGAGCGGCAGTCGATGGGCATCATCGGCAACTTCGCCGACTACGCGAAGTACCAGACGGCGCGCTCGATCCCCGATGCGGCGCAGAACCCGGGTGGACTTGCCGGCATCGGTGCCGGGCTGGCTGCGGGGGCGGCGTTCGGCAACGTGATGACCGGCGCCATGGGCGGGATGACCGGTGGCGCCGGCGCGGCGCCCGCCGCCGGGCAAGCGGCGGCAGCGCTGGTGGCGTGCATCGCTTGCGGCAAGGGAATCGACACCGGCTCGCCGTTCTGCCGCTGGTGTGGCTCGCCGCAACAGAAGTCGTGTCCGAGCTGCAAGGCCAACGTCGCTCCCGACGCCGCGTTCTGCTCCAAGTGCGGCACCAAGCTCGGGTGAGCGCGCGAGCGAACTGGCGCGCTGGGCTGCAGGGAGGCCGCGTGATCCCCCGGTTGCGGGGAACCGCGGCCCGCTGGTCGCGTGCTCACGGGGCTGGAGGGACGCGCTCCGTCGCGTCCGCTGACCCGTACCGAGTCTCGCGCAGATGAGCCGAGGACTCGCCAGCGCCTGCCCGCAATGCGGCGCGCCGCTCACGTTCGCGGGCGCGGCGAGCCTCACCACGGTCTGCAAGTACTGCCGCGCCGGCGTGGCGCGCGCCGGCGTCGATCTCAATCTGCTCGGCCAGATTCCCGATCTGGTCGCGACCGACACGCGGCTGGCGCTCGGCACGAGCGGATCGATCGAGGGCAAAGGATTCGTGGTTCTCGGGCGGCTGCAGCTCGATCAGGGCGAGGGTGCCTGGGACGAGTGGTACATCACCTGGGCCGATGGCCGCTTCGGCTGGCTCGCCGAAGCCGCGGGCACGCTCATCCACACCACCAAGCACGACGGCCCCATCGAGACTCCTGCGTTCGATTCGATCCAAGTGGGCGGTGCGATCCAGCTCGGCAAGCTTGGGCTCTTTCGCGTCGGTGAGGTGGGCGTCGGGAAGTTCGTGTCCGCCGAAGGCGAGCTGCCGTTCACCGTCGACCTGGGCGCCTCGTATCGGTTCGCCGATGCCACAGGCGCCAACGACGAGTACCTGACGCTCGACTACGGCTCCGACGCGGGCGACGAGCCGCTGGTCTTCGTTGGTCGCCGCATTCGATGGGAGGCGGCGCATCTCGCCGGCGGCGCGCCCGAGATGGCCGGGACCGGCAAGGCCGAGGCGCTCGCGTGCCCGGGTTGCGGAGCACCGGTCAAGCCGGCGCTCGCCGACACCAAGGTGCTCACCTGCGGAAGCTGTCACGGCGTGCTCGATCTCTCGAGCGGCGCCTTGCGCTTGCTCGCCGAGGCGGCCAAGCGGCCCAAGCCCGGCATTCCGCTCGGATCGAGAGGAACGATCCGCGACACGGCGCTCGAGGTCATCGGCTATCTGAAGCGCGCCGTGACCGTCGACGGTCAGGACTACTCGTGGCGCGAGTACTTGCTCCACGGCCCCAAGGGATACCGCTGGCTCAGCGAGTCGGATGGTCACTTCCTGCTGCTGGAGGAGATTCCAGCGGGGCGGATCTCGCGGGTGATCCCGAACGTGATCGCCACCTGTGACAAGCGTCCGTTCAAGCACTTCCAGACCTCCCGGGCGCGCTATCTGGAGATCCAGGGCGAGTTCTACTGGCGCCTCGAAACCCAGAAGCAGGTGGACATGGACGACTACGTGTCGCCGCCCTACCTGCTCTCGTGTGAGCGCACCGGCAAGGAGCAGAACTGGTCGCTCGGCGAGTACCTGACGGGCGAAGAGGTCTGGAAGGCGTTCAAGCTCGGCGAAAAGGCGCCGGCATCGCGAGGCGTAGCGCCCGCGCAGCCAAACCCGTTCCGCACCAAGTCGTGGGCGGCGCTGGGTGTCGCGGCGATGGCGATGCTCGCCTTCCTCGCCATCGTCATCGCCGTCGACAATCACCACTCCCGGAAGACCGTGTTGTCGCTGGAAGTACCACTCGAGCCGGCGGGAAGCGTCACGCTCTCCGAACCGTTCGAGATGACGGGACCCCCGGCGGCAGTGGAAATCGCCGGGCGCGCCGACGTCTCGAACGCGTGGGTGGGGCTCGATCTCGCGCTCATCGAAGAGGCGACTGGCGAGGCCGAGCTCGCGGGGCTCGAGCTCTCGTACTACTCGGGCGTCGAAGGCGGCGAGTCGTGGAGCGAGGGGAAGAACCAAGGGCGCGTCGTCGTGAGCTCGGTGAAGCCCGGACGCTACGTGCTGCGTGTCGAGCCGGTTTCCGGCAAGGACCTGTCCGGCAATCTGCCCGAGGCGGCGTACATCACCGTCACCCGCGGGGTGTTCCTCACGCCGCCAGCGGTGATCACGTTCTTCGGGATTGTGATCTACCCGATCTTCTTGTGGTTGCGTTCCAAGAGCTTCGAGGTCACGCGCTGGTCCGAGAGTGACCACCCCATGACCAGCTCGGGCGGAGACGACGAATGATCCGGTACTCGATGTTTTGTGCCGCGCTGCTCGCCGGCTTCGGGTACACCGAGTGGCGCGGCATCAATCTGATCCCACAGGCACAGCACGCCGTGGCGCCGGCTTCGGTGCGCTCGGCGCCAGGCGGCTACCGCAGCTACCACTACTACCGAAGCGGCGGGTTTCGAGGAGGCAAGTGATGGACATGCACTGGGACTATTTGGTTCTCAGCTTGATCTACTCGGCGGTGGGCATCGCGATCTTCATGCTCGCGTACAAGGTCATCGAGATGGTGATGCCCTTCGACCTGAACAAGGAGCTCGCCGAGGACCAGAACACAGCCGTCGGTGTGCTGGTGGGCTCGGTGATGCTGGGATTGGCACTGATCATCGCGTCCGCGATGCACGGGTGAGAGACCGTCGGAAGATGTGCTTCGCACACCGACGGTCTCGGATGTTTCCTCGGGGGTCTGTTCCAGACCCCCGCCCCGTTCGGAGTGAATCCGAACGGGGCCCCACCCCCGAGTCAGCTCGCTTCGCTCGCTGCGGTGGTTTTGGCATCGGCCGATTTCGTCGCCGCTCGTAGCCCGATGACCGATTCGGAGCCCACGGAGCAGGCGGCGCCGAGAGGGCAGGTCCCTCTGCTCTTGGTCACGGTCGTCGTCATCGCGGCGTGCGGACTCGTCTACGAGCTTCTCGCCGGCACGATCGCTTCCTATCTCCTGGGGGACTCGGTCACCCAGTTCTCGACCATCATCGGCACCTATCTTTCGGCGATGGGGCTCGGCGCGTGGTTGTCGCGTGCGTTCGACCGCGCGCTGGCGCGCCGCTTCGTGGACGTCGAGCTGGCGGTCGCGGTGGTGGGCGGATTCTCGGCGCCGCTGCTCTTCTTCGCGTTCGGCCGGTTCGCCGCGTTCCGGCCGCTGCTCTACGGAGTGGTGATCGTGATCGGGGTGCTCGTCGGCCTCGAGATTCCGCTCTTGCTGCGCATCCTTCGGGACCGCCTCAGCTTCAAGGAGGTCGTGGCGCAGGTGCTCGCGTTCGATTACCTGGGAGCGCTGATCGCGTCGTTGCTCTTCCCGATCCTGCTGGTGCCGAGGCTCGGATTGGTTCGCAGCTCGCTGGCGTTCGGCGCGCTCAACGCGCTCGCGGCGCTCTGGACCACGTGGCTGCTCGCCTCGGAGATCCGCGCCGTATCGTGGCTGCGAGTGCAATGCCTGGCAGTGCTGGTGGCGCTCATGGCGGCGTTCGTTTCCGCGGATCGCCTGACCAGCCTCGCCGAGGAAGAGCACTACGCCGACCCGATCGTGTGGTCGAAGCAGACGCCGTATCAGCGCATCGTGCTCACCAAGAACCGCGACACCTTCGCACTCTTTCTGGACGGAAACCTCCAGTTCTCGAGCGTCGACGAGTACCGCTACCACGAGGGTCTGGTGCATCCCGCATTCGCGGCGGCGGCGCGGGGACGGAACGTGCTGGTGCTGGGCGGCGGCGACGGGCTGGCGGTGCGCGAGATCCTCAAGCATCCGACCGTGGAGCACGTGACGCTGGTCGACCTCGATCCGGCGATGACGCAGGTGGTGGCGCGGCTGCCGCTGGTGCACGAGCTCAACGGTGGGTCGCTCGAAAACCCGCGTGTTCGGGTGGTGAACGCGGACGCGATGGCGTGGCTCGCCGAGGCGCCGCCGGACGCTCGCTACGACGTGGTGATCGTCGACTTCCCCGATCCCAACAACTTCTCCCTCGGCAAGCTTTACACGACCCGCTTCTACCGCTTGCTGGCGCCGCACGTGGCGGACGATGGCGCGATCTCGGTGCAGGCCACCTCGCCGCTCTTCGCGCGCAAGTCGTATTGGTGCATCGCTCGCACCCTCGAGAAGGCCGGTTTCGCTGTGCGGCCGTACCACGTGCCGGTGCCTTCGTTCGGTGAATGGGGATTCGTGCTGGCCAAGCACGAGCGATTCGATGCGCCCGAGCGCACGCTCGCTGGACTGCGCTTTCTCGATGACGAGCTGTTGCCCACGCTATTCGTGTTCGGTCCCGACCTGGCGCCGCTCGAGGGCGACGTGAACCGCCTCGACAACCAGATCCTCGTCCAGTACTACGACGAGGAGTGGCGGCGTTGGGAATAGGCGGCCGTTGGTCTGCGGTGCATACCAACGGCCGCCTATTCCGGTGTTTCTGCGGGGGGCTGTTCCAGCCCCCCGCCCCGTCCGAAGTGAATTCGGCCGGGTCCCACCCCCGAGTCGCGTCGCTTCGCTCGCGGCTCGCCTCTGGCTCGCGG
>CAYUSL010000087.1:9884-16810 GCA_964447125.1 uncultured bacterium
CGGGTCCCACCCCCGAGTCGCGTCGCTTCGCTCGCGGCTCGCCTCTGGCTCGCGGAGAGGTAGAGAGCGAGCGTGGAGACCGCGGCGCAGTTCGGCCGGAGGGCCGTCGGTCCCTCGACGGCTCCGCCGACCCGATTGCGCGCTCGGGGCTGTTCCAGCCCGCCGCCCCGTCCGAAGTGAATTCGGCCGGGGCCCCACCCCCGAGTCGCCTCGCTCTCGCTCTCGCTCGCGGCTCGCCTCTGGCTCGCGGAGAGGTAGAGAGCGAGCGTGGAGACCGCGGCGCAGTTCGGCCGGAGGGCCGTCGGTCCCTCGACGGCTCCGCCGACCCGATTGCGCGCTCGGGGCTGTTCCAGCCCCCCGCCCGTCGCGGCAAAGCCGCGCCGGGCCCCACCCCCGAGTCGCCTCGCTTCGCTCGCGGCTCGCCGCTGGCTCGCGGAGAGCGTGACGGCGAGTGTCGAGTCCGCCGTGCAGCGTGATCGCGCACGGCGCGCGTGCACATCGGGAGCAGCAGTCGAGGTCGGGAATGGCGCGTGACGTGCTCGGGGCGCGGATCTCGCGCCGGGAAGCGATCGCGGCGTTGGTCGGGCTGCCGACCGCGCTCGCGGCTTGCAACGAGTCGCCGCCGCGGGCCATCGAAGGTGCTTTCGTCGGCGCACCTCACGAGCTGGGCCATCGCTTGCGCGACGGATTCGCACCCACTCCCACGTCGCGACGGCGCGTGCCGGTGGTCATCGTGGGCGGAGGAGTAGCGGGCCTCACGGCCGCGTGGCGATTGGCACGCGCCAACTTTCACGAATTCGAGCTTCTCGAGCTCGACGAGGTGCTCGGCGGCACCGCTCGCCCGGGCGAGAACGCGATCAGTGCATTCCCTTGGGGCGCGCACTACGTGCCGGCGCCGCTCGCGCACGCGAAAGCGATGATCGAGCTCTTGGTGGAGGCAGGCGCCGGCGAGCGCGACTCCGCGACCGGCGAGTTCGTTCCCGACGAAGGGCAGCTCTGCCGCGCCCCCGAAGAACGCGTGTTCGTCGCCGATCGCTGGTACGAGGGGCTCTACCCGTGGCCGGGTGCCCGCCCGGAGGAGCTCGCAGAGCGCGACCGTTTCGAAGCCGAGATCGCACGCTGGGCGAGCCTTCGCGATGGCCGTGGCCGGCGCGCCTTCGCGGTTCCGATGGCCCACGGTTCGGACGACGCAGACGTGGTGGCCCTCGATCGCAAGTCGATGGCCGATTGGATGGACGAACGCGGATTCCGTTCGAAGCGGCTGCGTTGGTACGTCGAGTACGGGTGCCGCGACGATTTCGGCGCGACGCTCGAAACCACGAGCGCTTGGGCCGGTATCCACTATTTCGCTTCGCGCTGGCAGCACGGGGACACGCAGCCATTCCTCACGTGGCCGGAGGGGAACGGGCGGCTCGTGGCCCATCTCGCCCGTCGCGCCGCTGCCGGCGGCGGTCGCGTGCGCGCCGGGGTGGCCGTGACGCGAGTGCGTGCGCTCGACTCGGCGTCGCGCACAGATGAAGGTGCGGATCGGCGCGGCGCGCTCGAGGTCTGGACGTACGATCCCGCAACCGCGATCGCCGAGTGCCTCGTGGCCGATCGCGCGATTCTCGCCGTGCCGCGTGGCTTCGCTGCGCGCCTTCTCGCAGACGAGGAGCTCGTTCGGGAATCGCACGAGTTCCAGGTGAGCCCCTGGCTGGTTGCGAACCTCTCGCTGTCACGCACCCCGCGCTCACGCGGTTTCCCGCAGGCCTGGGACAACGTGCTCTACGGCAGCCGCGGCCTCGGCTACGTGGTTGCGACCCATCAGACCGACGAGGGGCTGCGCACGCCGAGTGCCCTCACGAGCCTGATCGGCGATCCCGCGGGACGAGTCGGCGGAACGGCGAGCGAAGCGGCCGTCCGACGTGCGCCGCCGCGCTACGGCCCGTCGGTCTGGACGTACTATCTGCCGCTCACCGATGGCGATCCGGCCGTCGCGCGCAAGCAACTGCTCGAAACGAGCTTCGCAGACGCCGCGAGCGCGATTCTTGCCGATCTTCGGCGTGGGCATCCCGATCTCGAAGCGTGCGTCATGCGCATCGACGCGTGGCGCTGGGGGCACGCGATGGTGCGCCCCGTTCCCGGCTTCGTGTTCGGCTCGGCGCGCCGGCGCGCCGCCGAGCCACGCGGCGCCGTCCACTTCGCGCACACCGATCTCTCGGGCCTGCCGCTCTTCGAGGAGGCGCACCACCACGGCGTGCGCGCCGCCGAGGAGGTGCTCGCAGCACTCGGCGTTCGGTTCGAGCCGCTCGGATGAGCCTCGCGAATCGCACGGCGCGGCCGATGCCGAGCATGTGGCTCGTCGATCCTGCGTACGACGCCGCGTTCTTCGTGTTGCCGGCGATCGCAGCGCTGGTGCTCGGTGCGTTCGCGAGCCGTCTCGCGGAGCCGGACGGCTCCACACCCACGTGGGCGTGGCTGGCGTTGGTGGTGGCGATCGACGTGGCCCACGTTCACGGCACGACGTTCCGCGTCTATCTCGACGGCGCTGAGCTTCGCCGGCGGCTCGGGCTCTACGTCGCCGTACCGGTCGCGGCGTGGGTCGGTGGCGTGTTCTTGTACTCGTTCTCGGCGCTGGCGTTCTGGCGCGTGCTCGCCTACGTCGCGGTCTTTCATTTCGTGAAGCAGCAGCTCGGCTGGGTGCGGCTCTACCGCCATCGTGCAGGCGACCGGTCGCGGATCGATCGCGCCCTCGACGAAGCCGCGATCTACGTGGCGACCGGATATCCGTTGATCTCCTGGCACACCCGCCTGCCGCGACCGTTCGCGTGGCTCATCGAAGGAGATTTCGTCGCGGGGCTGCCGCCGATCGCAGCGACGGTGGCGCAGGCGGTGTGGATCGTGGTGCTGCTCACGTTCGCCGCGCGGCAGGTGCAGCGGCGGCTGGCCGGCGCGCCGTGGTTCACGGGCAAGATCCTGCTGGTGGCGACGACGGCCGCGACTTGGTGGGCAGGGATCGTGCTGTGGCAGAGCGATTTCGCGTTCACCGCGGCGAACGTGATCGTGCACGGTGTCCCCTACATGGCGATCTCCCATCGCTACGGCGTGGTGCGTTGGGCCGGCGACCCGTCACCAACGCACGGCGAGTCCTCGGCGCTGGGGCGCGTGCTCGCGGGGCTCTTCAGCCCGGGACGATTCGCGTTCTTCGCTGCAGCGCTGGCGCTCTTCGCCTTCGCGGAGGAGTGGCTGTGGGACGGTGCCGTGTGGCGCGATCACCCGGCGCTCTTTCCGTTTCCGGCTTTCGATCTCTCGTCGTGGCAAGCGTTCATCGTGCCGCTCTTGGCGCTGCCGCAGGCCACCCACTACGTGCTCGACGGCTACCTGTGGCGCCTCGACGGCAGCAATCCCGGCTTGGACGAAGCGCTGGGCGTCGTCACGTGGGCGCAGTCCTGACGGCGTGTCACTCGGGGCGCGAATGGCGAGTCACTCCCGCGCCAGTGGAGCGTGGCACCGCCGCGGGACCTCAACGCGGTGTCGGTGCTGATCGTGAGCCCGGCTGCGCGTGGCGGCGTAGCCGCGTCGCCAGCGCGCGCGCAAGCGTTGCCAACCGCGGGAATCGCTCCGGAACGCGCTCGGGTGTGCGCGACAAGCTGCGCACGAAGTGGGTGCGCGAGAACTCGCCCGCAGTGAAGAGCCGGCCGGACTCGTCGACGAACCAGTTCCCCGCGGCCCACCAGCGTTGCCACGGAAACAAGCACGCTTCGATGACGCTGTAAGGCAGCCCGCGTGTTTCGCCCTCGGCGACGACTTCGCGAGCCCAGCGCAGGAACGCGAGCTTGCGTCGAATGAGGAGGCGCGGATCGGCCCGCCGCACGACCAGCGGTCGAGGCGGGACGGACGGGTCGATCGACAGCACGTATCCGTGGGTGCCGATCATCGTGCGCACGTTCCAGGAGGCATAGCGTTCGAGTGTCCGTATCCACTCGAGGCCCGAGACGTCGGCGTTGGGCGATGTGAAGACCGTGTGAAGGAACGAGTCACCCGCAAAGAGGATTCCCGTGACGGGATCGAAGAACGACGCGTGCCCATCGCAGTGCCCGGGCGACGCGATGACGTCGAGCTCGACTGCGGCGGTGCGAACCTTCGCCCCGAGCGGTCGGAGGGCTTCACTGGGTACGGCTTCGGGCTGTCCGATGAAGAAGCGCCGGGGTCCGTAGAGCGGTGCGCCGGCCGCGGCAATCGAGCATGTGGCCGCGGTGGCGTGGACGGGTGCGGCGGTGACCCGCGCGACGGAGGCGACGTTTCCCACGTGTTCTTCGTGGAAATGGGTTGCGAGAATCGCCGAGATTCGCGAGCGATTCCGTTCCGCGTAGCGCGCCATGCGCTCCCGCGCGAATGGGGGGCCTGGATCGATGAGCGCGTCCAGATAGTGGATCGCGGTGAACCGCTCGCCGAAGACGAGCGTCGCGGGAAGCGCTCGGAGGCTGTTCAAGAACTGGATTTGGAGTCGTCCGCCGAGCAGCTCCACGCGACGGTTCCAGGTGGCTACGAGCGCCACCGCGGAGTATGCGGTGACGAACGCCTGTCGCAGCAGCATCCACGGCAACAGCGCGAAGAACCACGCCCAATACCGAGCCCAGAACCAGGCGATGGCGATCGCAGTCCCGCGCGGGAAGAGCGAGCCCGGTGTCGGAAGCGAACGCTCGCTCTCGACGGTGTGGTTGCTCACGGTGACCCGACGCTGCTCATTCGCAAGCACCCACGAGGCTCTGGATCCATTCGGTCACGAGCGCCAAGCCTTCGTCGTGAACCACGCTGCGGGCGAGCTCGGGCATCTTGATGCCGGGATCGTTCGAGCCCATGCGGAAGGTGAGGATCGATTCCTCGGGTTTCCCGGGGACGATGTCGAAGAGGAAGGCGCCGGCGCCGCGGCCTGCGGCGACCGGCGTCTTGCAGATGCCGTACGCCGTCCCGAGTGTGTCGTGGCTGTTCAGGTAGAGGCCCGAGAAGCGTGCATATCCGGTCTCCGTGTGGCAGTGGGCGCAATTGGTTTCGAGGTAGGCGCGCGCCCGCTCTTCCAGGGTGCCGTCCGCGGGATCGTTCCACACCGGTAGGCGTGGCGCCTGGTTGGGATCGCTCGGTGCGCCGGAGAGCACGCCCAGCTTGGTCCAGTGGACGAGCTGGTTCTCGGTGGTGCCGTCGGCGTAGGTGTGGTCGCGATTCAGGAGCCGCGCCTTGGGGCCGATGGGATCGGCCGTCGATCCGCCCGAGTGGCAGGTGTTGCACTGAAGCGCGTTGGGAATGCGATACGTGGTGGCTCGCGGCGTGCCGTCGGCGCTGTCGGGCAACGTCACCGTACGCGCGCCGCCACCGAGCGCCAGGCTGGCGACGCCGCCGTCCCAGATGTAGGCGCGCCCCACCCAACCCGCGGCGCGGTGGATCAGCACGCGGGTCTCGACCTCGGTGACGGCACCGGGATCGCTGCCGCTGCCGGTGTCAGCGGGGAAGCCGAAGGTCTTCGCGATGATCGTGCCCACCGGGAACGCGAACGTGCCGTCGTTCGAATAGGTCGCGGTGGTGCCGGGCGGCAAGAAGACCACGCGGCTCTTGGCGGCGTAGTCGGAAAAGAGCGGGGTCGTCAGCTCGAACGGCACGCCGGCGTTGGGTGTCGAGTACGGATCGCTGGCATCGCTGAAGAGGTTGTATCCGGCGAGGGTTGGGCAGTCGTACTCGGCAGCGCTGAAGTTGGGCGCGCTTCCCGTGGGTGTGCATGCGGCGGCGATCTCGGCGTCGGTGGGACCCTGCGTACCTGCAGGGATCGGCGCGAGCGAGGCCAGCCGCGCCGGCGCCACCTCCGGCTGCCGGCAATCGAACGGCGCAGGGTCGGTGCTGATCGGGCCTGCCGGCAGCGGCACTCCGGGGCGCGGCCGCAGGTTGAGATCGCCGAAGGTCGCGGCGGTGCCGTCGCGGCGGGTGTTGCCGTGGAAACAGTTCTGCTGGTCGGGCGGCAGTGGGTGCACGCCCAGGGCATTTTCCGCGATGCCGTCGTAGACGAGATCGGGGATCACGCGCTCGGGCGTGAACAGGAAGAGCAGGCTCGCGAAGATGCCGAGCTGCCCACCGTCGAAGAAGAAATCGGTGCCACGCTCGGTGACGTTGTCGTGGATGTCGTTGCGCTGAGGGTGCGGATCGAAGTCGGGATCGTCGAACGGTAGCCCGGTGACCTGGTAGCTCGCGACCACCACGTCGGTGGTGAAGTTGTCGACGATCTCGTTGCCGAACGCCTCCACCTCGTCGTTCGCCATCACCATCAAGCCGGTGCCGGTCGGCACCATGCCCACGATGTTGCCGGCAGGAGCGAAGTTGGGATTGTTGTTGCCGTGAATGTGGTTGTCGTAGACCCGCGCCCGTGCGCCGCTGATGGTGAGGCCGGGCAAGTCGAACACCAGAATGCCGCCCGAGTTGCGGGTGGTCTCGTTCTCGTAGACGTCGGCGTCGTTCGAGCTCTCGATCTCGATGCCCGCCACGTTGAGCTCGGCGAAGTTTCGCCGCACCACGATGTTCTTCGATTGCCCGACGTAGATGCCGGTGTCCGACGCACCGCTGGCGTAGCTGTCCTCGATGAGCACGTTCTGGCAGCCCACCGGATAGATCGCGTACGAGCCGTTCTGCGTGCTCGCCGTCGGCCAGCCGGCCTTCACGCGCCGAATGGTGACGCCATCGGCGTCATCGATCTTCAAGCAATCGCCCGGCGCGTTGAGGACGGCCACGTCCTCGATCTGGAAGGCGTCGCCGCGCGCCAAGATTCCTTCGGCGCCGGACTCTTGCTTGGCGAAGTCGAGGATGGTCGCGTCCATCCCCTGGCCGCGGATCACGACGTGCGATTGGTCGACGACGAGCTGGCTCGAGATGTCGAAGTGGCCTGCGGGCAGCTCGATCACGGTGCC
>CAYUSL010000088.1:0-16688 GCA_964447125.1 uncultured bacterium
ATGGTGTGGGACGACAAGCGATCGCGCGGCGTCACCCACGGCGCCACGACGCGCTTCCCATGCGCCCGCACGTCGTCCGGCTGGATCCTGGCCGGCTGGCTGATCGTGGCGGCGCCACTCGCCAGCTCGAAAGCACGCGCCACGTCCTGGCCGACACCGGTCTTCGCCACCCCCGTCGCGAGCCCGTTCGGGCTCGCGAGCGTGGTCCAACAGGCGGTTCCTGCGCTCGTGGACATCGACGGCGACGGCGATCTCGACGCATTCGTCGGCGAGCTCGGGGGCGACCTCTCGTTCTTCCGCAATACCGGCACGGCGAGCGCGCCCGCTTTCGCGACGGCGTCGGTGAACCCGTTCGGGCTCACGGGGGTGCCCGGTGACTCCGCCGCGCCGCGCTTTGTGGACCTCGACGGGGATGGCGATCTCGATGCGTTCGCCGGCGATCAGCTCGGCGAGATCGTGTGGTTCCGGAACACCGGCACCCGAACCATCCCGGCGTTCGCGAGCGCATCGCTGAACCCGTTCGGGCTCACGAGCGTGGCGGGGTACGCGAGCCCGGCATTCGCGGACGTGGACGGGGATGGCGATCTGGACGCGCTCGTCGGCGATGCCCAGGGCAGCGCCCAATTCTTCCGAAATACCGGCAGCGTGATCTCGCCCGCGTTCGCCACCGCCTCGCCGAACCCGTTCGGGCTCGCTGACGTGGGCACGTACGCGACGCCGAGCTGCGCTGACGTGGATGGCGACGGAGACCTCGACGTGTTCGTCGGCGACGACGACGGCGATCTCGCCTTCTTCGCGAACACGGGTAGCGCCACGTCACCTGCGTTCGCGCCACCCGTGACGGCCGCGTTCGGCATCGCGTACGTGGGGCCGGGTGTGGCTGCGACGTGGGGAGACCTCGACGGCGATGGCGATCTCGATCTGGTCGTGGGCAACTACGACGGACAGACGTATCTCCTGCCGAACGGCCAGGGACCCAAGCCTGCGGCGCGTTTCGACGCGCCGTCGGCGAATCCGTTCGGTCTCGCCGACGTGGGCGCGGCGGCGGCGCCGCGCTTCGCCGACCTCGACGGCGACGGCGATCTGGATGGCTTCGTCGGTGCATCGTCCGGCGCCACGTACTTCGTTCCCAACTCGGGGTCGGCCACGAGCCCAGCATTCGGCGGCGCGTCCGCCGCGAGCTTCGGGCTCGGCTCCGTGGGTGCCGATGCCACGCCGGCGTTCGGGGATCTCGACGGCGACGGCGACCTCGATGCGCTCGTGGGCAACGCCGCGGGCGACCTCGCGTTCTTCGCGAACGACGGCTCGGCAACCTCGGCCGACTTCGCGTCTCCCGTCGTGAACCCGTTCGGCCTCACGCAACCGGGCGCCAGCGCCAGTCCAGCGCTCGTCGACGTGGACGGCGATGGAGACCTGGACGTGTTCGCCGGTGTGTCGAGCGGTGACCTCGTCTTCTTCCGCAACACCGGTAGCGCCACGTCACCGTCCTTCGCATCGGCGTCGGCGAATCCGTTCGGCCTGGCCGACGTGGGAAGCAACGCGGCGCCCGCGTTCGCGGATCTGGACGGCGATGGTCATCCAGACGCGTTCGTGGGCAATGCAGCGGGCGCAGTCAGGGAGTTTCACAACACCGGCTCGCGAACGAGCCCTGCGTTCGTGCTGTCGGTGGGCGATCCGCTCGGTGTCGCAGGTAGCGCAGCCGCCTCGACCCAGCCCGCGTTCGCCGACCTGGACGGCGACGGCGATCTCGACGCCCTGGTCGGCACTGCGGCGGGCGACACGCTCTGGATCCGAAATCAGACGCGCCAGCTCGTATTCGAAGACGGCTTCGAATCCGGTACCACCGGCGACTGGAGCGCCGTCTTGCCGTGAGAGCTCTGGATCTGAACACGCTGGCGAAATCCGTGTCTCCCTGGTGCGGGCCATCGCACGCGAGGTTCACGGCGCCCAGCGCAACTTCGAAGCAGCGACTCAATCCGCTTTACGCTCGTGTTGGCGGAGGCCCACCGTGACGGCGTTCCGACCCCGAAAGCCCTCTCGTCGTGCTCACCGCACGCTGCGCGTCACCGTCACGGAGTGGGGGTTTGCCGCCTGG
Source organism: uncultured bacterium (assembly GCA_964447125.1). Classification (GTDB taxonomy): domain Bacteria; phylum JADJOY01; class JADJOY01; order JADJOY01; family JADJOY01; genus JADJOY01. Next base: position 2,096 of record CAYUSL010000088.1, read on the forward strand.
CTCCTCCTCGGCGCGCCGCTCGGCCGCGGCGGCGCCGTCACCAGTGCCGCAGTGACGAGCACGCCACCGGCGCCGATCTTCCTTCTGCCCACGACCAACCCCTTCGGCATGGCGAACGTGGGAGCGTTCGCGGCGCCGGCGCTCGTGGACGTCGATGGCGACGGGGATCTCGACGCGCTGGTCGGGAACTCCGACGGCGAGATGACCTTCTTCCGCAACACCGGCAGCGCGAGCGCGCCGAATTTCGATTCCCCTTCGCTCCAGCCGTTCGGGCTGCACCTCGTGGGTTACGGCGCCAATCCTCGCTTCGTGGACATCGACGGCGACGGCGACCTCGACGCGTTCGTCGGCAGCACCTACGGCGACACCTACTTGTTCGAGAACACCGGCAGCGCCACCAGCCCCGCGTTCCTGGACGCGGGGATGAACCCGTTCGGCCTCGCCAGCGTGGGCACGTACTCGTCGCCGGCATTCGGAGATCTCGACGGCGACGGCGATCTGGATGCGCTCCTCGGCAACGCAGCCGGTGACAGCGTGCTTTTCACGAACACCGGCAGCGCAACATCCCCAGCTTTCGCCGCGGGAGTGACGAACCCCTTCGGTGCTGCAAACGTGGGCAGCTACGCGACACCCACGCTCGTGGATCTGGACGGCGACGGCGACCTCGACGCTGCCATCTGGAACGGCGCCGGCAACCTGCTCTTCTTCGAGAACACCGGTTCCGCGGCGAGCCCAGCGTTCACGAGCCCAACCACCAACCCCTTCGGACTCGGCGACGTCGGCACCTTCGGCGTCGGCGACTTCGCGGACATCGACGGCGACGGTGACCTCGATGCGTTCGTGGGAAACGCCGCCGGTGACGTGCTGCTGTTTCGCAACCTCACGCCGCATCCGTTGTTCGACGACGACTTCGAGACCGGCAACACCGACAAGTGGAGCTCGAAGGTCCCGTGAGCACGCTCGGCGGCGCGGGCGTGCGGCCACGGGGCTGCGACCGGTACGCTGGAAGGGATTCCACCATGACGACCCACGACTCCGACTCGAAGCCACCCTCGGCTCAGCGGCGCGAACATCGGGCCTTGCTACTGGGGCTGGTACTGCTCGCGACGGCCACAGCGGCTCGAGCCCAATCGCTCGCGGACGCGCGCGTAGGTGCCAGCTTCTCCACGCTGCGCATCGACAAAGCGACTCCCAACGAGTGCTTCAACGGCGTTGGGAAGCCGTACCCGCGATTCAAGTACGACGCGCAAGGAAAGCCGACTTGCGTCGACCCCGTGAGTGGCGCTCCGAGCGGCGCGCTCAAGGTCAACGCCGGCTACGTCTGGGGCATGACCAAGACCCAGGATCGGTACGTGTGGCTCGGCACCGGCCCCAACGTGCAGTGCTTCGAGATGGGGTGGTACCTCGAGATCACGACGCCGTTCCTGAGCGAAACCGAGGTTTGCGAGTTCGGCAGCTCACAGGTCGCCAAACAAAATCTGGTGCCGGACTCGCTGGGCGATTGGCGCGCCCCCAACGTGTACGTGTACGACACCGCGACTGGCGCCAGGACCCGCGTCACCCCGCGCGATGCGCTCGTCCAGCAGACGCTCGGCATGCGCTGGGGTGGTGTGTCACCCGACGAGAGCATCGTGTTCTTCGGCGGCCCGGACCTGAACACGCCCGCCGAGTCCATCGTGCTCCACGCGTTCGATGCGGCGACCCGATCGTGGCTCGGCTCGGCGAAGATTCCCGGCTGGGGGAATGTGCGGAAATCGCTGGTGCTGAACGGTGTCCTCTACATCGGCGTGCAGGGCGTGCCCGACGGCGGCGCGGTGCTGCGCTGGATCGGTGACCACGACCATCCGTTCGAGTTCCAAGTGGTGGGAAACATCGACAGCGAGGTGGAGGAGCTGGTCCTGCATCAGGGCCGGATCTTCGTCACCACGGCGCCCAACGGTTCCGCGGGCGGAGCGCAGGGCGGCGTGTGGCGCAGCCCGAGCATCCCGGCCGGCGGTCTCACGCCGAGCCACGTCAACTCGTGGACGCAGATCTTCGAGATCGGCGACTACGAGCCCGACGCGGTGAACGCGATCACCTACGGCGTCGGTGCCATCGCGTCGTTCGGCAACTCCCTGGTCTTCGGCACGATGTATTTCCCTTTCTCGGCGGCGCACGCGGCGATCAACGTCTACGGGCTTCCGGACAACGCGGCGTCGGTGCTCCAGATCGAAGCCAAGACGCGGCGCCCCGTCACGATCTTCCGCATCGACAACGCGGTCTCGAACCCCGTGGTGAAACCGCTCTACGCGGAAGCATCCGTGCAGGTGTACGTGCCCACGGATCCGCTTCATCCCAAGAACGGTGGGAGCTGGGTGGCGAAGCCGACCAAGCTCGGCACGCCACTCTTCGGCTCGTCGGGATTCGGCAACACCTGGAACAACTACACGTGGAACATGACGGTGCTTTCGAACGCGCTCTACATCGGCACCATGGACTGGAGCTACCTCTACGCCGATACCCTCGATCTCTTCGGCACGTATCCCACGGCGCTGCCGGGCGGTAACTCGTACGGCGGCGACCTCTTCAAGATGACGTCGCCGACCTCCGCAGGAACGATGCTGAACGTGGACGGTCTGGGGAACAAGCTGAACTACGGGATCCGCACCTCCGCCGTCGTCGGCAACCTGCTCTACCTGGGAATGGCGAATCCGATGAATCTCGCGACCAAGAGCGGCAAGCCCCAGGGCGGATGGGAGCTCATCGTCGGAAGCCCCTGAGAACGGGAGGGTCGTCACCTTGCGTGCGCGGACGATTTTGCGCGGCTTTGTGCTCGCCACCATCGCGGTGCTGGCTGGCATGCCGCAGTCCGCCGGCGCGGCGGCGTGCGTGGACATCGGCGGCGGGGTGAAGGCCAACAACTGGTACTGCGATCCGTTTCAGTCGCCCTCGGACGTCGAGGTCGACGGAGACGAGCCGCTGGTGCCGAGCTATCCGGACGCCGCCAACCGTTACGCGGTCATCGCCTACAAATTCAACGACAAGACGCGGGTGCTGAGGCTGCACGGCAAGTTCGCCGCCGCCCGCTTCGAGACCTTGAACGTCGAGCTCTTCAAGACCGACACCACCGGGCTCTACACGCGAGTCGGCAACGTCGTGATCAACGATCACGACGTTCAGAACGAGAATCGCCGCGGCTGCAAGACTACGCTCGACGACAACTGCGGGCCGGACCTGGTCGCGGCCTCGGGCTGCAACCCGGCGACGTCGGCCAATCCGCAGGCATGTATCGGTAGCCCGTACGAAGTGGCGTTCGTCGATGCCCCTTCGGCCGACGCCTGGAGGAGCTTGCACCCCGGCGAGATCATCAACGTGATCCCGCTCGCGGCGCCGCCAGCCACCGTGTCGGTCGTCCGAGTTGCATGGCGGGTTGCCGACGCGGGCAGCGCGAAAGCTCCCACCGTGTCGTGGGAAAACACCTCGGGTGCCGTGGTTTCGGGACCGACGGCACCCGACCTCCAGAACGCGTTCACGGAAGAAGACGTGACGCTCGGCGCGCCGCCGTGTCGAAGCAACGGCTGCGCGGTCGAGACCTACCACATCGATCCGGGACCCGGTCAGCTCCACAACTTCGCCACCGAGTACCTGGGCGCGACACTCGCGCTCCTCAACGCCAGTACCGATCTGGTGGTGTTCAAGTTCCGCGCACCGGATTCGGCGAGCGGTTATCCAGTCACGCCGCTCTCGGACGGCGACGACTTGCGCTACTGGTCGGGATGCTTGGGCTACGCGACCACCACGACCATCACGTCGCCCGACCTCGGGTGCACGCGCGACGCGGACGTCGCGACACCGGCCGACGGCTACGAGCGGATCGTGATCGGTCCCGCTGTCGACGTCGCATGCCCGGGCAAAGGGACGATCTCTCTCGCGAGCTGCGCGGCGTCGCGCCGCCACCACTACATCACCTGGGGCGCGCTGCCGACCTCGACGAACCGCGTCTTCCTCTATCGGAACGTGATCACGAGCCCGGCATTCCCAGGCTCGGCGATCGCGATTCCGGCGTGCATCTCGTCGCCCGGCTCGTGCCCGGCGAACTCCAGCTACATCGGAAGCTGGGCGCCACGCGGCAAGCACTGCACGCTCAGCACTTACCTGAGCTCGCCTGCCTCGTGCGAAGCATTCTGATCGCGCCTGCGAACGGCGCGCGCGGCCGCGACTGAGGCCAGCCGCAATCAACTTGCGTCCGCGGGCGCGTTCGCGCGTTGGGCGTCAGCTCGGTCCGAATCGTGAATCCTCTCTGCGGCGCCTGGCCGAGGAGATCGCACGCCGGTACTCTCGTGCCGCCGCGATCTGCAGCACCGGCGCGCGCACGGCGCCCATCCGTGCGCGAGGTTCCGAGGACGATGGGGAGCAAAGAGACACCCGGCATGGTCGATTCGCGAGAGAAGGAGCGGAGCGCGTTCCGTCCGGAGCTCGAGGGCCTGCGCGGCGTCGCGGTGATCCTCATTCTGCTCTACCACGCCGGGTTCACCGGGTTGCCGGGTGGGTTCATCGGCGTCGAGGTCTTCTTCGTTCTCTCGGGCTTCCTCATCACCGGACTCTTGCTGCGTGAGCTCGACAAGAGCGGCACGCTCGGCCTGCGTGCCTGGTACGCACGACGTGCGCGACGCATCCTCCCTGCGTCGTTCCTGATCCTCGGCATCACACTCGCGGCGTCGGCGGTGGTGCTGTCACCGCTGCGCTTCTCGCTTGCGGCGCACGACATCGCCGCGGCGGCGCTCTACGTGCCGAACATGCTGTTCGCGGCCCAGGGCACGTCGTACTTCCACCCCAAGCTCACGTCGCCGGTGCTCCACTTCTGGACGCTGGGCGTGGAAGAGCAGTTCTATCTGCTCTGGCCGCCGTTTCTCCTCTGGGTGTATCGGCGAGGTGCCCGAACGCCGGGGCGCATGGCGACGCGCGTGGGCGCCGTGGTTGCGGCGTCGTTGGCGTTGTCGGTCGTCGGCACGGCACTGGTGCCGTGGATCACGTTCTTCGTTCTCCCCAGCCGAGCGTGGGAGCTGGGGATCGGTGGCTTGCTCGCGCTCGCCGACAAGCCGCTGCGCCGGGTACCCGGACCGGTGGCGACACTCGCGGCCTCGTTGGGCTTGCTGCTGATCGCTGTCCCCTCGGTTCTGTTCAACGAGGGCACGCCTTACCCAGGCTTTCGCGCCCTCGCGCCGGCGCTGGGAACCGCATTCATCATCGCTGCCGGCACCGCCCGGCCGAACGCCGCGCCGGTCCGAGCGCTGGGCACTCGCGGACTCCGGTACATCGGCAGGATCTCGTACTCGCTCTACCTCTGGCACTGGCCGCTCATGGTGCTGGGACCCGTCGTTTTCCGCGGGGTTCTTTCGCCACCACGTCAGGCCCTCTTCGAAGTCGGGGCTTCGCTGCTGCTGGGGGCGCTGACCTATCGATGGGTCGAGAATCCGCTTCGACACGGGCGCGTGGTTGGAACGCATCCGGGACGCAACTTGCGTCTGGCGCTTTCCGTGTCCATCGGTGTCGTGGCGATCGCGCTGACCACGGGGCACCTGGCGATCCGGCGTTTCGACACGCCTGCCGTCGAGACACCGATCCCGCTCGAAGGCGACCCGCTGGCAGGCGTGCTGCCGGTTCCCCCAGGCAGTCCGGCGATGGACGGGCCCTTACCGGTCGATCTCGCGCCTCCGCTCCTCCACCCACCGATCTGGAAGTACGGCTGTGGGCTCGACGACCACCAGACGGCCATTCCGGATTGTACGTTCGGTGACCGCGACTCGCGCACCACCGTGGTCTTGTTCGGTGATTCGCACGCGCTTCAGTGGCACCCCGCATTGGAGCGGATCGCAACCGCGCGCCATTGGCGGTTGCTCAGCTTCACCAAGCTCGGCTGCCCGTATCAGGACGTTGCCGTCGAGCACCACGGTCGCCCGTTGAACGAATGCGAGGTCTGGCGAGACAACGTCGTCGCTCGCATCGCCGCGGAGCGCCCCGCGCTCGTCCTGGTGGTGGGACGGCACAAGTTCGAGCCGACGGTGAACGGCGTGCGGCTCTCCGGGGAACCAGCGCTGGCTGCGATGCGCGACGGCGCGAGCAGGACGCTGGCGCGTCTCACGCCGATCGCCTCTCGCGTGGCCGTCATCGCCGACACGCCCGAGATCCCCCTCGAGCCGCCGGATTGCCTGAGCGCCAATGCCGATCACGTGCTGCGTTGCGCGGTCCCTCGCGAACAGGCGGTGGATCACGCCTGGCTCGCCTCCGAGCGCGAGGCGGCGCTCGCGCAAGGGGCGAGCTTCGTGGACTGGACGGATTGGGTCTGCCCCAGCGATCCCTGCCCGCTGGTGATCGGACGATTCCTCGTTTATCAGGACACGAACCACGTCACGCCGCACTTCGCCGCGGCGCTCGCCTCGAAGCTGACCGACTCGCTGGCGTCGGTCCTCGAAGCGCCGGGGCGAGCGCCGTAACACGTTCTGCTCTCACGGCGGGCGTGATCCGAATCTTCGTGTGCGCGCCGCAGACCTCGACCGGGGATCGGCAGCCGTTTCGCTCTCCAAACCTGTCCCGATCTGCCTGGACGGCCGGCTTTCGAGCAAGCTAATTACGGCTCACCGATGAGCCGCCAGCTCTGTCATCCCACTCGCGGCGCCCCCCTTCCCACCGAGCCCCGTCCGCATGCCGACCACGAGCGAGACGAATGCGAGCTTGGCGGAGAAGGTTCCGCCGGCTGGGCTCGGTGACGACGTCGGCGAAATCGGCCGGCCTTGGCGGCTCTGCATCCGTACGGGCGCGGTGGCACTCATCGTGGCAACCGTGCTGCCGTCGAGCTTCGGCAAGACGATGCTGCTCTACATGCACACGCTGACCATGTACGCACTGGGCATGGCACCACCGCGTGTCCAGTTGGAATCCGCGCGCAACATGCTGTTCCTCTTCAGCGCGTGCTCGTGGACCATCGTGTTCACGGGGTGGATGGGCCTGTGGATCAGCCGCCAAACGGGAGGCCTCTCGATTCGGCCGCCGCAAGCGCTCGTGAGCTTCGCGCGCCGCCTGTTCTCGATCACGTGGCTGTTACCGTGCCTGTTTGCGGTTCTCTACGCGCTGCGTGGACGCGGCTTCGAGCTTCGGTACGTGCTGGTTGCGGTCGCGGTGTATGGGTGGGTGGGGCGTCGGCTCCGCATGTTGGCGCTACGGAACGCCGGCACGCCTTTCATCGTGTTCTGGTTTCTGTCGTTGCCCATCGTCGCTTCGTTGTTCGGATGGTGCTGCATCGGGAGCGTCTTTTTGTATTCTGGCCCGCGCGAGGTCTTCAGCCACATCATTCTGTGCGGCGGTTGCGGCGCACTTCTGATGCTCGTCGGTCTGGTCGGGTGGTGGCAGGCCTGGCGCGAATGCGAACGACTTCACTCGCAGGCGAGCACGCAGACTTCGACGACGACGCCATGAGAGACGCCCCTTCGCGCCGGGTGCGCGACGTGAGCGCAGCTCGTGCCGCGACCTCGTCTCGTCAGCGGGGATTCGGCCCGCCCGCCTGCGCTTGGCTGCCGGAGTAACACGGGACCCGGGATGATTCGGAAGCTCTTGATTGCTTTGGCGACGGTCGCGGCGGCAGCCGCGCTAGCGACGATCGCGAGAATCATCTGGATGATGTGGAATGCGCCGCCGGATCCGATCGAGGTCACCACGTCGAAGTGGGATCTCGAGGTCTCGGTGATCGAGGCCTCCACCTGCCCGGTCTTCTGTCGGTGCTGCGACGACGAAGCGACCGCCGATCAGGCGACGACGAACGGCGCCGCCGCTCACCCGCGTCTGCGTCGGTTCAACAGCGCTTACCAAGTCAACCGCGGAAACTACGACGAGATCTCGCTCGAGGGAGCCAAGTTCTGGGTAGCCGGCGATCTCGGCTCGGGACACGGTGACGCCGAGTCGAGCTGGGCGGTGTTGACCTTCGATCGAGCGACCACCGGGGCGCAGCGCGAGGCGATCGGCGCGCTCTTCGGGCATCTCGTGCCCCGGAAATGGGGATCGTTTTCGACGGCGGAAGGCGACATCACGTGGGCCGACCTGTCCAATCAGCGCCGGATCGCCTCGCGCGCCACGGACTACGCGCGCGCCTCGTTGGATGGCGGGCGGACGGCCGAGCTGGCGCTCGAGCGCCCAACCAACGTCGAAGACGCGGAGCAAGACGTGGTGCTTCAGAACCTTCGCTACTGGCGCGCCAATTCGAGCAGTGGATTCGTGCTGATGCCGGCTCAACTTCAGGCCTGGCGCGGTGGCGAGAGACCGTTCGAGTACAAAGGGAGCGATGGCTTCACCCTGACGTTCCACATGCGGACGCCGGGAAAGTGGTGGTGACGACCGGACGGTTCAGCACGAGGGCAGCGACGGCGTCATCGTGAGGATCGACCTCGGCTCGAAGCTGAGCGCTTTCAACGCGCCCCCCTGAGCGACTGCCAGGCGGGAGCGAGTCGCGCCGCGGGCCAACACGCCGCGAGCGGCGTGCGCGTCGCTGCGTTCACCCACCGACGATCAGTGAAACAGGTCGCGGTGATAGGCCACGTAGAGCCCGGCTCCCACGAATCCGAGCAACTGCAACGCATGCCAGGCCGGCCACAGGAAAAATCGATCCATGGCGATCTCGGGGTGCAGGAACCAGAACATCAGGAAGTTGATGGGCATGTAGAGCGCGTAGCCGATGGCAATCTTGGGGAGCCAGGGCTTGCGCTTCCAGATGCCGTAGGCATAAGCGCCCTGTAGCGAACCGAGCAGCGGGCCGACGATCGCGTTCACCAGGATCGAGTGAAAGCAGATGCCGAAGAGCATCGCGCCCTGGGTCCTCGGGAGAAACGCGTTCTGGATGGCCATGGTGAAGTTCCAGGCCGCAGACACGGACAGCAGTACCGCCAGCGTCGAGAGGCGCCAATCGCGGCGGTTGGGCTCGGACGTTCTCCGTCCCTCACGTTCGTCTGTCATGTCCGATCTCGCGTTCTCCGGCGATTCCGAGCCCAGAGCATGCCGCCCGTGATCGCGGACGTCGAAGCGGCTCGGCGCGCGCGGCCACCCGAGCCACCACACCGATGGTCGCCGGTACCGCCTCCGCGAGGCGGCACCTATACCCCTGACGCCGGTAGGTGTCCAGGTTGCGCGCGAGTCGGTAGTGGTTCACTTTCACGTTGAACCCGTGCGAGGCGTGCGGGGCTGGGGGCACGTAGAAGGGCGCTCCGCGACCGCGCACCCCGGTCGAGCTCGTGGGGAGTGAGCCCCATTCGCGCGGCCGCGGCGCCCGCACGCTCGAGAGGGTGCGGCGCGCGCAGCCGGAGACCCCGAGTCCCACCGACATCGAAGCGCGGAGCTTTCCCACGGAATACGGCGCGCTTTCGGACGAAGGTCGCATTGGTGTCGCGGCATCCACACGAGAAGACGCCGGCCCCCTGCCGTTGTTATCGTGCCGGCGAGATCTGCGACTCGGGCGCTCTCGTTCGACCGCGATCCGAAGCTGAGATTCGATTGAGCTTCATCGCGTCTCGCGCTCGTGCTCGCCGGCCCGTGCGACGAACGCTTCCGATCGTCGTGTGCGCGGTGGTCGCCGCGATCGGCGCTGCAGTTGCCTCGGCCGCGGACGGCGACGTCGACACCACCTTCGGGTTCGGCGCCGGCGTGGTCCACTGGGGCGGCGTCAACGACACCATCAAGGCGCGCGACGCGGTGGCTCGCTCCGACGGTTGGATCATCGCCGTGGGCAGTTACGACAGCACGACCCAGGCGCCTGCGGTTCATTGGCAGAGTTTCGACCGCGACGGCGTCAACCAGGCGACCCACGGCTGCTACTCCACCTCGCCCAACTTGATCGACAACTCGTCCAGCTCCGAAGCCGAGGCCGCGATCCTCGACTCGAGCGGCAGGCTGGTCTTCGGCGGCTACGGCATCTTCGGTTCGAATCAGGTGGGGATCATCGGCGGCGTGAACTTGTCGCAGACCGGCTGCACCCTCGACACCTCGTTCGTGGGCGTCAACGGCTGGGTCCCCTTTCTCCACTCGCACTGCGATCCCGAGGATTGCGAGGTCATCGACCTGGCGGAGATCCGCCCCGCCACCGGCGCCGTGACGGCGCCACGCATCATCGCGCTCGTCGAGTCGCACACCACGGCCTCCGATTCCGAGTACTTCCTGGCGGCATACGATCTCGACGGCCACACGATCGCGAGCTTCGGGACGTCGGGCTCGGTCGAGATCGCGTCACCAGTGATCGGCACGCTCGTGGGAGGAGGAACGGCGCGCATGGACATCACCGGCCAGGGCGAGATCCGCATCGCCCTCACGCGCCGAGACACGGGGCCGGGGGATCTCGACCTGGTAGTTGCCCGCTACTCCGCCACGGGCGCCCAGCAGGACATCTTGGTCTTCGACTTCGACGACGGCACGGGTAGGGAGGTCAGCGACGTCGTGTCTCACCCGTCCCTCTTCGCGCTCTCCCTCGCGTTCCGCGGAACCGGGGGCGGCTTGTCGGGCGTCTTCCACTCGGTCCCGAAGGGATACACGGAGCTCTGGGGCACGAACCAGCGGTTCCTCGTGGCTCGCCAGGGCGACGGCAAGGTCGTGACCGCCTCGAACTCGCTGAGCACCGACGGCACGGTCCTCAGGCGCTCGATCCTCGACTACGACGAAGCGCTCGACGAGACGTACCCAACCCACACCTTCGACCTGGATCTCGGCGGCGACAACCGCCAGGAGATCGAGAAGCTCTTGCTCTCGGCGGGCCGCCCGGTGCTCGTCGGCACCGTCCATACGGGCGCCAGCACCAGCGACGCGTTCGTCGCGCGCTTCCAGAACTCCCACGTCTTCGCCGACGGGTTCGAATCGACGAACCGCGCGTACTGGAGCACCAGCCTCCCGTCGCCGTGAGCGATGGCCGCGGGCTGGCGCACGTCCCGCCGGGGTCCGGGTGCAGGCGGCGCTGCGGCGGGCGACCGGACGGCTGGGACGCTCGACCGTGGTCGACGCCCGCGGACGCTGCAACGATGCGACCTCGGCAGAGATTCGAACGCCGAGCGCGCAAACGACATTGCACCGCGGATCGTCAGCCGTAGCGTGAGACGGAGTCGTGACAGATCCGACCTGGAGCAGGCTCGAGCCTCAGCCGGAATCCTGCCGAGCTGAGCTCCCAACAACGCAACATCGAGACGATCTGGTGGCCCCGCTCGCAAAGAATTCGAACCGCGGCCGAGGTTCCCCTCGAGGCCGTCCTGCGCGACCCTGCCGACGCGCCTATTCATCCGCAGATCGCCGCGAAAGCCGTGCATCTCCGCGAGCTTGGCATGACCCTCACCGGCATCGGGCGGGCGCTCGGCGTCTTTCGGTTCGTGGTTCGGGTGGCCCTCAGATGGTTGGACCGCATCCGGGAGGAGTCCGGTTCGACCGACGTTGGGCTCACTTGACCTTGGCTGCGGTTGCCCGGGGCGCACCGTGCCAGAGGAACCGGAGTCTCGCGCGGCTGCGATTCCTTTGCCCCGCCCACGCACGGGGGATACCGGCTGGGCGCGGCCGGATGCGATCGCCGTGAGACCACTACCGGACCAGTGGACGCACCTTCCGCGACCAGCGGGTGCCGGCGACGCGTCCCGCAAGCCGCCGATCCGCCGTGACCAAGCGAGCCTGCTCGACCTCGGCGAGCGCCAGGTAGACGCAGTCGTAAACCGGATGGCCGAGCACGCGAGCGACTCCGAGCGCGCGTTCGAGGAGCGTCGCAGCCGGTACCAGGCGCGTGAAGAAGCGGGGCGCCGCCTCGACGATCGCGGTCGCGTGATCCGGCGAGATCTCACCCCGCTGCTCCTTCTTCCAGGCCGTGTTCGCGATCTCGAGGAGGACGAGATCGGGCGCGATGCGCGCCGGCTCTCGCTCGAGGATGCGCTGTGCAGCATCGGAGTCCGGCTCTTCCACGAACCACTTGAAGGCCACGCTCGCGTCGATGACGAGGGTCATCGAGCATCCCGATCGGCACGGATGAGATCGGAACTGTCGGACTGACGGTCGCGGGTGGTCATCGCACGCAGGCGAGCGGAGTCGCTCAGCAGTTCCCCGGTCTCGCGCTCGACCGCTGCCGTGAGCACCCGCCGCAACTCCTCCTCGAGTGACACGCCTCTCGACTTCGCCCTGCGCTCGAGCGCGTGCTTCACCCGATCATCGAGCTTCCGGATGATCACCTGTGCCATGCCCTGTCCCCTTCGAACACGCTGGAGTGGATTGCTTCACCATGGATGATATCACTAACGCTATCATGACTGGAGGAGCGCCGAGAACAGAGCAGAGCGGACGCGCTCGGATGATCGCGATCGGCTCGCCTCGGTCCCGCGAGGGATTCAGGACGATCCGTGGCCCTGCTCGCGAAGATTTCGAACCTCGTCCGAGGTCGCGCTCGAGGTGCGGCTGCTGATCCCGACGAGGCGCCCTCTACCAGCAGATCGCGGCGAAAGCCGAACACCTGCGGGACCTCGACCTGAGGCTCACGGCCATCGGCGCGCCCTCGGGGCGTCCCGGTTCGTCATTCGAGCGGCACTTGCGTGGCTTGGCGGACTCGACGATAGGACCGACGGAGCCGTTTCGCGTCGACTGGACAGTCGCGCGAGTTACGATTTATATATGAGTCGTAATGTCCATCTAGCGATTCATACATGGGACGGTATCATGAGATCTTCCGTCACCGACGTGCTGCCGCAGAGCGTCCGGCGCTCGCTCGTCAAGCTCGGCACGGACATCTCCACCGCGCGCCGGAAACGCCAGACCACCTCACGGATGATGGCCGAGCGCTTGGGTGTGTCGAGGAGCACGTATCTGCGAGTCGAGAAGGGTGACCCCACCGTATCGATGGGTGCATACGCCATGGCGCTCTTCGTTCTCGGCTTCGGCGATCCTCTCGGCGACCTGGTCGACGCGCGCCGCGATCAGCAGGGTCTGCTGCTCGATGAGCAGCGGCTGCCGAGGCGAGTTCGCGTGAAGAGCGAGCCCACCGCCCTATGAGGCGAACGATCGGCATTTCTCTCGGCGAGGGCGCCCGCTCGCTGGGCGTCATCCGCTACGACTCCCAGGGCGCGAGAGAAAGCGCGGTCATCGAGTACGACACGGCGTGGCTTGCTGCGCCCGACCGCTTCACCATCGACCCGACGCTCGCACTCGTCGCGGGACCCCAGTTTCACCGCAAGGCCCGTGACGGATCCGTGTTTCATTCGGCCATCGCCGACACCGAGCCGGACGGATGGGGACGCCGCGTGATCCTCCGTGACTACGCGAAGCGTCGGCAACAGGCTCGCCACTCAGGGAAGCGCGTCGAGCCTCAGCGCCTGAATGCTCTCGACCTTCTCCTCGCGGTCGACGACTTCAGCCGGGTCGGAGCGTTGCGCTTTCGAGACGAAGCAGGCTCGTTCCAGCGCGCGCCGGAAGAGGGCCACCGCACGGCCCCGCCGCTCATCGAGCTGGGGCACCTGCTCGCCGCCTCTCGAGCGGTCGAGATGAACCTCGAGACCGCCGCCGACCTCGCATACCTACGCGGTCGAGGCACCTCGCTCGGCGGCCTGCGGCCGAAGTGCACCGTGATCGATGACGAGGGAAGGCTCTCGATCGGCAAGTTCCCGAGCGTCGCTGACGAGCGTGCCGTGACCAAGGGTGAGGTTCTGACGATGCGGCTCGCCACTCGTGCCGGCATCAACGCGGCGGACGCGCGGCTCGTCGACAGCGCAGGCACCCCAGTTGCTCTCATCCGCCGGTTCGATCGGTCCGTACGCGGCCAGCGACTGATGTACGTGTCGGCGGCCACCATGCTTGGCGCCGAGCCGAGCGCCCCGGACGTGCACTCCTACACCGAGATCGTCGATGCGTTGCGTGTGCACGGTGCGGAAGCTCAGACCGACATCGAGGAGCTGTGGCGGCGGATCGCATTCTCGATCCTCGTCACCAACGTCGACGACCACCTCCTCAATCACGGATTCCTGCACGTCGCTGTCGGCAAATGGCGCCTTTCGCCTGCCTTCGATCTCAACCCGTTCCCCGAACGCGTCCGCGAGCTGAAGACGTGGATCTCTGAGGAGGCGGGCCCAGAAGCCTCTGTCGAAGCGCTACTCTCGGTCACGCCCTACTTCCGCATACCGGCGGTCCGCGCAAGAGAGATCCTCGCCGAGGTCGAGCATGCGGTTGCTCGCTGGCGGAACGAAGCTCGAACGATCGGGATGACCCCTGCCGAGATCGAGCCCTTTACGGACGCGTTCGAGCACCCCGAACGCGCGGTGGCACAGGGCCGTTCCCGAAAGCGCAGCGCGAAGAGCGCATGAGGCTCGGCGAGTGCGCCGGTAGCGCAGAGCGACGGAACGTACCGTGGTGGCCAGGGACGGAATCGAACCGCCGACACGGGGATTTTCAGTCCCCTGCTCGCTGCTCTTCGGGGGTCTGTTCCAGACCCCCACCCGTCCGAAGTGAATTCGGACGGGACCCACCCCCAAGACGCTTCGCGCGGCGCTCACGCGCCGGTAGAGCAGGCGACTGAAAACACTGGTGGCCAGGGACGGAATCGAACCGCCGACACGGGGATTTTCAGTCCCCT
>CAYUSL010000089.1:0-16504 GCA_964447125.1 uncultured bacterium
GCGAGGGATGGGCGCTCTACGCCGAGCAGATGATGGTCGAGGAGGGGCTGAGCGACGATCCCCGTACCGAGCTGACCCAGCTTCGCGATGCGCTCTTTCGCACCTGGCGCGTGGACGTCGACGTGCGGCTGCATCGCGGGGAGTGGTCCGCCGAGCAGGCCGTCACGCGTCTCGTCGCCGCCGTCGGCCTCGACCCCGACACCGCGCGTGCCGAGGTGCGGCGCTATGCAGCGTGGCCCACACAGGCGTCGACGTATCTGGTCGGTCGCGAGGTCTTGCTCGACCTCAGGGCACGGCTCCGCGAGCGCGAAGGCGCTGCGTTCCGACTGCGCACTTTTCACGATCGAGTCTTGAGCTTCGGCAGCCTCTCGCCTGCGCTCACGCGCGCGGCACTTCTCGGCGACCTGCCCTTCCCTTGAGCCCGATCTCGTCCGCAGCCTCGGCGCTCGACGGCGGACGCCCACTCCACGTTCCTGTGGCCCAATTCAGGGATCGGGGTGGTAGCATGGCGACGACCCGAGACGCCGCTCGTCTCGCGAATAGCCCATGGACGTCCGCCTGCACCGTGCCGAGGAACGCCGCCTCATGCGCGGCTTCGTGTTGAGCCTGGCAGCACTGCTCGCTGGCGTGGTGCTGGCGGCGATCCTGATGTGGTGGGCGAATCTGTGGGTGGCCGGCGCCCAACCGAGCGCCAGTCGATCGAGCACGCCCGACACGACCGTCGCAGCCTGGCGCGCCGTGCCCGGCGGGGCATAGCCCCACACCCCGAGTGACGGCGTGCGAGTGCTGCTCGCCGTTCCACCGCGTCCGCGCGGTCAGGTACTTCAGATCCTGCCACCGCTCGGCTTGGGTTACCTCGCCGCGGCGCTCACACGCGCCGGCCACCAACCACGCGTCCTCGATCTGACCCTCGAACGCGGCACGCTCGACGACTGGCGCGCGGCCCTCGAACGATTTCGCCCCGAGCTGGTGGGGCTCACGGCGTTCACCTCCGATCTCGTGAACGTGGGGCCGCTCTGCGAGGCGGTGCGCGAGGTGCGTCCCGGGGTGCCGACGATCCTGGGCGGCCCGCACGCATCGGCGGCGGCCAGCGAGACGCTTCTCGCCACGCCAGCGCTGGATCTCGCGTTTCGCGGCGAAGCCGAGCGGGGCATCGTGGCGATCGCGGACCGGCTCGCGACTGGCCAGCCCCTCGATCCCGCCGAGATCCCGGGGCTCGCGATGCGCCGCGACGACGGGATCGTGTCGTCGGAACCGCACTTCGTCGACGATCTCGACGCGCTCGGCTACCCCGACTGGTCGTCCATCGATCCCGCTCGCTATCAGCAGTTCCCTCCGACGCTCTTCGTACGCCAGCGCCCCTTCGCTCCGATCATCGTGACCCGCGGTTGCCCGTATCGCTGTACGTTCTGCGCCGGGTTCACGGTGACGGGACGCGCCATGCGCACGCGCTCCGTCGATCACGTGATGAGCGAGATCGAGCACCTGCACCACCGCTACGCGATCCGCGAGATCCACATCGAGGACGACAACTTCACGTGGGACCGCGACTACGTGATCCGATTCAGCCGCGCGCTCCGCGCGAGCGGGCTCGGCATCACCTGGACGATGCCGAACGGCGTGCGCCTCGAGACGCTCGAGCGCGAGATGTTGCGTGAGATGCGGGCCGGCGGCTGTTACGCATTGATCGTGGGCATCGAGTCCGGATCGCCGCGCATCTTGAAGCACATGCGCAAGGCGCTTTCGGTCGAGCTGATCGAGGAAAAGGTGCGCCTGGCGCGCAGCGAAGGATTCCCCGTGCACGGCTTCTTCATGCTCGGCTATCCGGATGAAGAGCCCGACGACGTGCAGGCCACCCTCGATCTGGCGCTCAAGCTCGACCTGACCGGAGCCAACTTCCACAGCTTCCGCCCGCTGCCGGGCACGCGGTCCGGCGAGGAGCTGAAGAGCCTCGGACGAATCGAAGGCTGGGCATCCGACCCGGGGCGTGGCAGCTTCTCGAACCCCGTGGCGAGCCGAGGAACACTCTCGGTGACGTGGCTCAAATCGATGCAACGCTCCATGTTGATCCGCTTCTACGCACGGCCACGGATCTTCTGGCACACGCTGCGCTACGCGTGGACGTCGGGTGCTACGTATCCGCTGCTGCGCAAAGCGTTCACGTATCTGACATGATTCGAAGCACGCACGCCCCCGTTGCATTCACTCGACGCCATCCGAGACAAACATGCCGCTCCAACTGGCCGTGATCGGCGCGGGGACGTGTGATGGCGCGGTCTACGCTCTCGCCATGGAAGTCGGTCGCGAGGTGGCGCGTGCTGGCCACGTACTGCTCTGCGGTGGGCTCGGCGGCGTCATGGAGGCGGCTGCGCGCGGCGCCCGGCAGGAGCGCGGCATGACCGTCGGCATCCTGCCCACGCCCACCCGGCATCGTGCGAACCCGCACATTCAGATCGCCATCGCCACCAACATGGGCCACGCGCGAAACGTGGTGCTGGCGCACAGCGCCGACGCGTTCATCGCCGTGGCCGGTGAATACGGCACCCTCTCGGAGATCGCCATCGCGCTCAAGCTCGGCAAGCGCGTGGTCGGCCTCAACACGTGGGACCTCCCCGGCGTGATCCGCGCCGAGGATCCGGCGGAAGCGATCCGGCTCGCCGTCAGCGGCCTCGACGAACGCGGCGCGAGCTGAGCGCCTTTCGTCCGGGCTGCGATTCCTCTCGAACCCTCGCACTTCGGGGGGAGCGATCATGACCTCGCGACTGTGGACGCCCAGCCCCGAACGCATCGCCGCGTCCAATCTGACGCGCTACCAGGAGCGACTGGAAGCACGGTTGGGCCGCCACTTCGCCGACGATCACGCGCTCTGGCAATGGTCGATCGAGGAACGCGCCGCGTTCTGGGAATCGATCTGGCAGCTCGCCGAAGTGCGCGCCACGCGCCCGTGGGACGCGGTCTTGGTCGAGGGCGACGGGATGCTGGGAGCGCGTTGGTTCACGGGGGCGCGCCTCAACTTCGCCGAGAACCTGTTGCGCCGCCGCGACGACCACCCGGCGCTCGTCGCGCGTGCCGAGGATGGTCGCCGGCGGGTCGTGACCTACGCAGAGCTCCACACCGCCGTCGCGGGGCTCGCGGCGTGGCTCGCAGATGCTGGCGTGGGTGTGGGAGATCGTGTCGCGGGCTTCGTGCCGAACGTCCCGGAAGCGGTGATCGCGATGCTCGCGACCACCAGCTTGGGCGCCGTGTGGTCGTCGTGCTCGCCGGACTTCGGGCTACGCGGCGTGGTCGATCGATTCGGCCAGATCGCGCCCAAGGTGCTGGTGACCGCCGACGCGTATCCCTACAGCGGCAAGAGCCACGATTGCCTGGAGCGCGCGCGCGGCCTGGTGCATGAGGTTCCGTCGATCGAGCGGGTGCTGGTGATCCCATACGCATCGCCGGAGCCGGTCGTCGGCGATCTGCGCGTCCCGGTCGAGCGTTTCGATGTAGCGGTCGCCGCCAATGCCGGCCGTCCGCTGGCGTTCGCGGCGCTGCCTTTCGATCACCCGATCTACATCCTGTATTCGTCGGGCACCACGGGCGTGCCCAAATGCATCGTCCACGGCGCGGGCGGCACGCTGCTCCAGCACGTCAAGGAGCAATGGCTGCACGTCGACCTCCGAGCCGACGACCGCTTCTTCTACTTCACTACTTGCGGCTGGATGATGTGGAACTGGCTCGCGTCCGGGCTCGCCGCCGGGGCGACGCTGGTGCTCTGGGACGGCTCGCCCTTCCATCCCGGCCCGGATGCGCTCTGGCGCATGGCGGCCGAGGAGCAGGTTTCGATCTTCGGCACCAGCGCCAAGTATCTGGCCGCGGTCGAGAAGGAAGGCGTACGTCCCGGTGCGAGCCACGATCTGAGCGCCCTGCGAACGGTGCTTTCGACGGGGTCGCCGCTCTTGCACGAGAGTTTCGAGTACGTGTACCGCGACGTGAAGCAGGACGTGCACCTGGCGTCGATCTCGGGCGGCACGGACATCGTCTCGTGCTTCGTCCTCGGCAACCCGCGCCTACCGGTGGTCGCCCCGGAGATCCAGTGCCGCGGACTCGGCATGGCGGTCTACGCGTTCGACGAAGGGGGCGCGCCGGTGGTCGGCCGCCCGGGCGAGCTGGTCTGTACCCGCGCGTTTCCATCGATGCCCGTCGGCTTCTGGAACGATCCCGACGGCCGGCGGTATCGCGCTGCGTACTTCGAGCGCTTCCCGGGAGTGTGGACGCACGGCGACCTGATCGAGATCACCGAGGATGGCGGTGTGGTGGTGTACGGCCGCTCCGACGCGACGCTGAATCCCGGCGGCGTGCGGATCGGCACCGCCGAGATCTACCGTCCCGTCGAGAGTCTGCCCGAGGTCGCCGACAGCCTGGTGATCGGCCAGGACTGGCAAGGCGACGTCCGAGTGGTGCTCTTCGTCAAGACGCGGCCCGACGTGCGCTTCGACGCGACGCTGGAAGCGAAGATCCGCAAGACGATCCGCGACAACGCCAGCCCGCGCCACGTGCCTGCCAAGATCGTCCCGGTCGCCGACATCCCGTACACCCGCTCCGGCAAGAAGGTCGAGCTGGCGGTGCGCAACCTGATCCACGGCAAGCCCGTCGAAAACCGCGAAGCGCTGGCCAACCCCGAGGTCCTCGAGCTCTACGACGATCTGGCGATCCTGCGCGCCTGAGCGCACGGAAAAACCGCTGCGCGGGGATGGGCACCGTTTGCGCTACGGTCTATGATCGCGCGCCATGCGCAGCCGAGCTCGTGGGCTTCTTCTCGTCGCATGCGGCCTGCTCGCGGCCGCCCTCGCGGGCGTCCCGTGCGAAGCGGGCTACATCGAGACGATCGGCTTCGGCCCGCGTGAAGCGGGCATGGGTGGCGCGGCGACCGCCGTCGCAGACAGCGCTTCGGCCTGGTACTACAACCCCGCCGGCCTCGGCCAGCTCGACCGGGAAGACATCCAGGAGGTCGGGCTCTCGCAGGTGGTGTTGCCCTTCGTGACCCAGCGTTCCAGCGCAGCCGAGGGCGGTTCCAGCCGCGACATCACGCCCCCGATCTACAACGTCTATTTCCCGGGCACGTTCCGGGTTGGCGTTCCCGGACTGGTCTTCGATCTGGGCGGCGGAACGACGTGGGGCACGGCGATCGAGTGGGACCAGAATCGCGGCCCGCTCCGCTACTCGGCCTACGAGACCAGCACCTTCGTCGAGACGCTCTCCCCTGCCGTCGGCTACCGCATCGGCGACTCGGGCTTTTACGTCGGCGCCACGTTCAACGTGAGCGCGCTGCGCCAGATGGAGAACCGCCAGAAGCTCGGCGACGGGTTCTTCACCGATGCCGCCATCGCGGACATCGGCGTGGACCTACCGTTCCTGCGCGACTTGCTCAACTCCAAGAACGGCGTCGACGACGGCAAGTTCGAGATCCAGAGCGATCAGGAGTTCCCGACCGGGCTCGCGCCCTCCAACACCCTCGACATCGATTTCGCGCACTTCAACTATCACTTGGGCTTGATGTACCGGAAGCCCGGCGTACCGTTCAGCTACGGCATCACCTATCGCGACCTCATGGCGGTGGATTACGAAGGGCGCGCGGCGGTGATCTGGGCCGACGACGTGAAGAGGCTGGTGAACGACAATCCGTTGCTCGTGAGCCTGAACGGCGGGCCGCTCGCCGACGAAGCAACCCGCTTCCGCTACCGCATCATCTTCCCGCGTCAGGTGGCGATCGGTGTCGCGTACCGTCCTTCCGAAGAGCTGATCGTCGCCATCGACGGCGTGTGGACCAATTGGGCCACCGCCTGGAACAAACAGCGAATCCAGTTCCTGGGAGACGGGCTGCTGGGAGTGAAGGAGCAGGTCTTTCAGCGCCAGTTCAACGACACGTTTTCGGTGCGCGCTGGCGTCGAATACCGGGTGACGGCCGACGTTCGCGTCCAAGCGGGCTTCTGGTTCGATCCCACGCCGGTACCGAAGACCACGGTCGATTCCGGCACGCTCGACGGCAACCGATTCGTCTACAGCGCGGGAGTGACGTGGCGGGAGTTCCTGAATCACACCTTCGACGCGCCTGCGCTCGCCGGTCTCGATCTGTCGACGGTGGCCCAGTTACTCCACTACCCGTTACGGAAATTCGCTGTCGGCCAGAGCGTGAACCTGGGTGGCAGCAAAGACTTCTCGACCACCGTCAACGACTTTCCGCTGGAGCTCGAGGCGTTGGCCTTGTCACTGGGCGCCACGTTGATCTACCGATACTGACGGAAGCCGTTCGGTCCTGCTTGCGACCGTCGATGCGTGCCCTGGCCCCCATTCGCCGACGATGAGCCGCGACCCCAAATCCACCCGCCCGCGGAGCGGTTCCGCCACCCGTGAGCGGATTCTGGAAGAGGCGGAGTCGGCGTTCTGCCGTAGCGGTTTCAGCGGCGCCAATCTCGCGGAGATCGCAGAGCGCGTGGGCATCCGCAAGGCCTCGCTCTACTACCACTTCCCCACCAAGGCGGAGCTCTACTCCGAAGTGCTGCGCGCCATCCTGGGCGATCTCCAGGAGATGCTGGTCACGGCCATCCAGCGGCCGGGGACGCCGGCCGAGCAGATCGAGCAGCTCACCGATGCTTTCGTCGATCTCATCGCCCGCAAACCTCGATTCGCGATCCTCGCGTTCCGAGAGCTGGTGGATCAGAACGTCGACATCGCCAACCTCCTCAGCGAGCACGTCCATCCCATGTTGCGGGTCGTCACCGAATACGTACGCGCGGGTCAGGACCAGGGTGTGTTCCAGCGTTTCGATCCGCCCACCGTGCTGATCGGCAGCGTGGGGATGATCCTCTTCCATTTCGCGGCGGCGCCAGTGGTGCTCGCCGGATACCTGCCAGCCGAACGTGGTGCGCCCGACGCGTCCACGACACTCAAGGACGAGGTCCGTCGACTCGTTCGTCGGGCAGTGCTGGCCCAGCCGGTCGACTGATCTCCGACGACCCAGTGCGCTCGGGCAGGACACCTCACAGCCTCACACCTCGCCATCCACACGCCGACTTTCGCGACTCTCGAGAGGACCATGAGCTCGTCGATCCCAGGCCCGTCCACTGCCAAGCCGTCCGCCATCTTCGCCCCCGACCTCCTCGCCGGCCAGGTCGCCGTCGTCACCGGCGGCGGCACGGGCATCGGTCTTGCCATCGCGCGTGAGCTCGCGAAGCTCGGCGCGCGGGTCGTGATCGCGAGCCGCAAGCTCGACGTGGTGAAGACGGCAGCCGCCGAGCTCGCGGACGAGGGGCTCGCGTGCGACGCGATGGCGCTCGACATCCGCACTCCCGAGCGCGTGGCCGAGGTGGTGTCCGCGATCCTCGCCCGACACGGACGCATCGACGTGCTGGTGAACAACGCCGGCGGTCAGTTTCCCTCACCCGCGGCGGCCATCAGCACCAACGGCTGGAACGCCGTGATCTCCACCAATCTGAACGGCACCTGGTACGTGACGCAGGAGGTCGCGCGCCAGTGGATGCTCGCCCACGGTGGCCGGATCGTGTCGATCGTCGCCGACATGTGGCGCGGCTTTCCGGGCATGGTCCACACGGGTGCGGCTCGCGCCGGGGTCGTGAACCTGACGAAGACGCTGGCGGTGGAATGGGCTCCGTTCGGAGTGCGGATCAACGCGGTGGCGCCAGGGATCATCGCGTCATCGGGACTCACGCGCTACCCGCCCGAGGTGGCCGCCAACGCGTGGAAGAGCATCCCCATGAAGCGACTCGGCACCGTCGACGAGATCGCGTGGGCCGTCGCGTTCCTGGTCTCGCCTGCAGGTGCCTTCATCACCGGCGAGACCATGAAGATCGACGGCGGCGGCTCGCTGTGGGGCGATCGCTGGCCGGTGCCCGACCCGGAATGAACGATCGCGATCATCGCACTCGCGGCGAGACGGGGATTCGAAGCCGGCTCGCGCGATGCGACTGGTAAGATTGCCGGCCTTTCCCACGACTGCGACGAGACGCCACGCATGTCCACTGCTCCCGCCACCACCCCGCACGCGACGCCGCGCATCGCGGATGCGTTCTCGTTCCAACGCAACCTGCGAGCCTTGCTTGTCCCCTCGCCCGTCCAGATCGTGGCGCTCGATGGCTTGCGCGCGTTCTCCGTCGTGTGGGTGACTGCGTACCACGTCGCGTACGCCACCCAATTCTTCATCGATCCGGAGCGATTCACGGCGATCGAGACGGCAGGCGTGCTGCTGCCGATCACCTACGGCGCCCACTACGCGATCGACATCTTCTTCGTGCTGAGCGGCTTTCTCATCGCGCAGCTCTTGCTGACCGAGAAGGCTCGCTACGGTGGCATCTCGCTCGGCCGCTTCTACGCGCGTCGCGCGATGCGCCTACTCCCCGCCTACTACCCAGCGATGCTCTTCCTCTATCTGGTGGAGCCGTCGCAGGTGAAGGACGCGATCCTCGACTTCCGGCATCTTCTCGGCGTCGACTGGCAGATCGATCTCGGCATCCGGAACTTCTGGGCGAACGTCCTCTACTTCAACAACCTGCTGCCATGGGACCGGCAGTACATGGGCTGGTCGTGGACGTTGGCGATCGAGGAGCAGTTCTACATCACGTTTCCGCTGCTCCTGATTTTCCTGTTCCGGCGCAAGTGGAAGTTGCTGCCGGTGTTCTACGCGATGCTCGCGCTCGCCTTCGTGTCGCGCGCGTTGGTGGCGATCTTCGTGTTGCCGCACTCGGACGTCCAGAACGCGCTCTTCGTCAAGACCCACACGCGCTACGGCAGCATCGTGCTCGGCGTGATCTGCGCCTATCACTACCTCGGCCGCACCGATGACGCCGCCCGACGACGGTTCACGCGCTGGCTGGGCCTCTGGCCGATCCTCGCTGCGGTGCTCATCATCCTCTGGAAACGCACCGGGATCGCGCTGGGTATCCGCGAGATCGTGATTCGCTCCTCGCACCACTACATGGTCGG
This sequence comes from uncultured bacterium, assembly GCA_964447125.1. Lineage (GTDB taxonomy): Bacteria > JADJOY01 > JADJOY01 > JADJOY01 > JADJOY01 > JADJOY01. The sequence continues at coordinate 8,980 of CAYUSL010000089.1, forward strand.
ATCGATGGTGGCGTGGATCGTGATGCTGGTGGTGGCGAAGGAGAAGGGATGGTTCGCGCGGTTCGTGTCACGCGTGCTCTCGAATCGCGTGCTGTTCGTGGTCGGCCAGGTCTCGTACTCCACCTACCTGCTCCACCTCACGATCATCGGCCTCGTGTATCGCTACGTCCACGAACATCATCCGTTGGGTCTCGCGGTACCCACGACCACCACGGGAGTGCTGTGGTGGTGCCTGCCGATCATCGCCATCAGTTGCCTCGCTGCCGTTCCGATGTATCTCTTCGTCGAGCACCCGTTCATGGTGCTGCGGAACATCTGGTTCCGGCGCCCGCAGCCGCCCGCGCCGCGGCTCGCTGGCTGAGCGACGCGGCAACGCACGTCGGGAGCTACGACACCGGGTCCAAGATCACCGGCATGCCGTCCGAGGGCGCCAGCACGGTCGAGGTGCGGGTGACGCGCGGCTCGAATCCGGCCACGGCTCGCGGCACCAATCGCGTCAGCGCCTGTGCGACGATGATCTTCATCTCGTAGTACGCGAACGACATACCCACGCAAAGGCGAGTCCCACCGCCGAACGGATAGAAGGCGTACGGATTCACGCGTGTGCCGACGAAACGCGTCGGATCGAAGCGATCCGGCTCGGGCCACACGTCCGGGCGCCGATGCGTGAGGTAGGTCGACGCGATCACACACGTATCCTTGGGCAGATCGCGATCGCCCACCCGCGCCGGCGCCTGAAGATCGCGCGCCATCAGCGGCAGAATCGGGAAGAGCCGCAGCGTCTCTTTGATGACGCCTTCCAGGTATTCGAGCTTGGCGACGTCGTCGGCGCTCAACGGCCCTCCTGCGGTGACTCGCGCCACCTCCTCCCGGGCTTTGGCGAGCACCTCGGGGTGCTTCGTCAGGCGGTGGAACGTCCATGCCAACGTGGTTGCCGTGGTCTCGTGTCCGGCGAGCAGCAACGTCACGAGCTGGTCCCTGAGCGACCGATCGGGAAGCGAGTTTCCCGATTCGTCCTTGGCGGAAACGAGCAGGTGCAACACGTCCTCTCGCGGCACACCGTTTGCGGCATCGGCCCGTGAGCGCGCGATCTCCTCGTAGAGCACCGTGTCGATCTTCGACAAGAGCCCGCGGAAGAGCCCGAGCTTCGCCTGGATCAGCGGGAACCATTCGGTACGCGTCATGATCTGGAGGCAGAGACTGCGCAGCCGGTCGAGCTGCTCGCCCTTCTGCACGCCGAAGACGGCCCGCATCACGACGTCGAGGCTGATCTCGTGCACCGCGGGATTGATGCGGAAGACCTGGCCTCGCGGCCAACGCTGCACGGCTTCGTCCGCGATCTCGCGGATCACGTCACCGTAGGCACGCATGCGTGCGCCGGTGAAGGGTGGCGCCACCAAGCGCCGCAGGTAGGTGTGGCGGTCGCCGTCGGCGAGAAAGATCGACTCCTTGCCCACCACCGGCCCCGTGATGGCGTTCGACACTCCACCGAAGAACACGTTGGGATCGCCTGCCAGGATCTCTTTCACCTGATCCGGATGGGAGAAGACCACCGAGGGTGGGGCACTCGGAAAGCGAATCGTGAACGGCTCGCCGAGCCTTGCGTGGCACTCGTCGAGAAAGGGGATCGGCTCGCGCGCCCAGCGATAGAACTGGCGAGCCGGTGAGATGGGGAGGGAGGGTGGCAGCGCATTCATCGTGGGCTCCACGGGCACGACGCCCGCACGCGACGGAAGCGATGATGATCCAGCGCCGTGCGAGCAACGCACCGTGCGCCACGTCACATGCGCCGAGCCCCCACGACTTGCGGACGCTGGAATCCGCAGTCGCTCGCGGTAGTCTTGCGCGACGGCCCGCGCCCGCGTGCAGGCCACTTCGAGAGGGAGTCACTGGTGAGCGCAGCGCCGTCGCAGCCCAAGGTCAAGGCCCAGCGGATCGCCAAGGCGTCACCGCTCATCGCAACCTTCAGCATCCTGACGATCGTCATCGGTGCACTGTCCTGGATCCTCGTTGCCGAGCAATTCGGCGCGAGCAATCACGCCGACTTGCTCTTCTGGGCGACGTTGGTGCCGGTGATGTTCGGCCAGCACACCCGCGGCGCGCTCAATCTGGCATTCGTGCCGAGCTTCGCCGGAACGAGAGTCAAGGACGGCGAGGAAGAGGCGTGGCGGCTGGCCTCCAGCTTCGTGAATCTCGTGGTCGGTGTCGCGCTGGCCGTGGTGGTCGCCTATGCGATCGTCGCACCGTTCGGCTTCCACTGGATGACGGGGCGAGCCGCCGCCGACACCGGCGAGTTCGCCAGGCTCACGTGGATTCTGGCGTGGATCCTGACGCTGTGGGTGGTCTTCGCCGTGGTCGAAGCGTTGCTCTATTCGTACCAGCACTACACCACGACCGCGTTCGCCACGATGATCTCCACGATCGGGTTGATCGTCGGCGTGAAGGTCCTGGGGCCGAGGCTCGGAATCCTCGGTGCGGCCCTCGGCATGACCGGAGGCTACGTCGTGCAGACGCTGGTGCCGGCGTTGCGGCTGCTTCCCTACCGACACCTCTACCGTCGCGGTGTCGACTGGTCGCAGCCGGCGTTTCGCGAAGCGGTGTCGCGCCTCGGGCCGATCGTGATCTTCTCGCTCTGCATGCTGGGTGGCTTCGGAGTGGCGTATGCGGTGTGCGCGCGCCTCGGCGAGGGTCGCGTGTCCGCGTTCCGGTACTGCACCCAACTGCTGATCGTGCTGCCGGCGCTCGTGAACAGTGCGGTGGTCGCGCCGCTCTACCCACGCATGGCCGAGAAGGTCGCCGAGGGTGACCACGACACGCTCAAGTGGATGCTCGTGACCTTCGTGCGCATGGTGTTCTTCCTGATGCTGCCGTTCGTCGTGCTGCTGATGGCGCTGCGCGTTCCGATCGTGCAGGCGCTCTTCGAACGCGGCGCCTTCACGCCCGAGAGCACGCGCCTCACCGCGATGGCGGTGCTGGGGCTCGCGCCCTGGGTGCTGGCCATGACGCTCAACCAGCTCCCCACCTCGCTCGCCATGTCGGTCGGCAAGGCACGTCTGCTCGCGACCATGGGTGCCGTGCTGCTGCCGATCATGGGCGGGCTGGGCTATTGGATGTCCGAGACCCTGGGGTGGGACGTCGCAGGTATCTCGCTCGCGTTCTCCCTCAACTTCTGGGTGTCGTTCCCGCTGCTGTTGCTGATGCTGCGACGCGAGCTGGGGAGCCTCGGCATGACGTCGTTGCTGCTTCAGAACGTGCGCACGCTCGCGGCAGGCGCCGGCATGGGGTTGGCGATCTCGCTGCCGGCGCGGCTGCTCACGGGCTGGCTCGACTCGCTGAGCGCCGCACGGCGACTCACGGGAGCGTGGTTGACGCTGGCGCGCTTGAGCGAGTGCGCGGTGCTCGGCCTGGCCGGGCTCGGCCTCTACGTGCTGCTCGCGCGCTGGGCGCGAGTCCCGGAAGCGCTCGACTTTCGCGCGGCCATGCAGTCGATTCGGGGTCCGAAGGCGGAGCCTGTGGCGGACGAAACCGCAGGAAACGCGGAGCTCGCCGAGACCGCGACGGGCCGCGTCAGTTCTTGACCAGCGAGCGGATCCACTCGTAGCCGAGCAGATTCTCGCTCAAGAACGGCTTCAGGTTCCCGATCGGCACTCCCGCGACGGCCTTCTGGCAAAGCCGGTCGCATTTCGGGCAGAGGTGCCCTTCGGGAAAGCGCCGGCTCGCCATCTCCTCACGCAGCCGCCGCATCGGCTCGCCGTTCCAGATCTCGGGAAGCGTCTGGGTGCGGCAATCACCGAGGATGATGTCCTCGAAGTAATCCTGCGGACACGGCGATACGCGCCCATCCCAGAAGATGGTCATCGCGTACCACGGGAACGTGCACGGCACGTAGCCACGGCCCATGCCTTCGGCCCACGTGACGTCGTCTTCCACGGTCACGTGGCCGGCCCAGTTGTGCAAGCGCTTTCGATAGAACTTGTCGAGGCCGAGCTCGCGCAGGTGCGCCTCGAACTTCTCGCCCTTCTCGCGTTGCTCGGGCGTCTTCATGTCTTCCATCTCGATGACCTGGAAGATCGTGTACGGCTTGCGCGCGTTGCGCGATCGACGCGCGCGCAGGAATCCTTCGATGTTCGCCAGCGTCTTCTCGAACTTGCCGTTGACGCGGTTGCGTTCGTAGGTCGCCTTGTCGTAGCCGTCGAACGAGAAGCTCAAGAGATCCGGCGCGGCGTCGAGCAGCCGATCGACACGCTCTGCGTTGAGGATCGTGGCGTTGGTGTGGATCCGCGTGCGAATGCCCCGCTCGCGGCAGAGCCGCACCATGTCGCAAAGCTCTTTGTGGAACGTGGATTCGCCGCGGTGCGTGAGGTTGACGTCGTAGACGAAACCACGCGCCTCGTCGACGATCTTCTCGAAGAGTGCGAGATCCATGTACCCGCGCGGCGGCTGCTCGGGCACGGCCTGTGGGCAATACGGGCAGCGCAAATTGCACCAGCTCGTGGGCTCGATCCAGAGCCGCACGGGCATCGCGTTCGACTCGATCTCCTGGCGCCGGAACGACCAGTAGACCTTCGCCAACGCGAGAAGCTGTTGGGCCTTGTTCATGGTCGATTCGCTCCACGTCCGGCTACGGACGTGGCGATCGTGCTCGCCGCTTCGCTCAGGCGCGCCGCGCGGAAGCAGCGCTCGCTTCCGCGAGCGCTGCGCTGCCGACGGCATGCACCACCGCGATCCTCGTCTGCGCCAGGTACCGTTCCCAACTGTAGCGCTCGGTGTAACGCGCGCGGGCGGCACGCGCGAGCTCGGCGGCGCGCTGGCCATCCTCGAGCACCGCCACGATGCCGGCAGCGATGCCTTCCGGCGTCACGGGCGTGAGGCACGCGGTGGAAGCGTCGAGCACCTGGGTGTGGGTGTAGAGATCGGTGGCGACGATGGGTCGTCCCCACTTGAGATAGCTGTAGAGCTTGAGCGGGCTGTTCTGGCCGCGGCTGCGCGTGGAGACGAGCACGTCCGCGGCGCGCATGAAGGCCGGGACGTCCTCGAGCGGGCGCTGGCCGGTGAGGATCACGGCCTGCGCGATGCCGAGGCCTGTGGCACGCACCTGGAGATCCGCTACCTGGCGCGGCTCGCCGCCGACCAGCACCAGCCGCGCGTTGGGTATGGCCCGCAACACGTGCGGGAACGCGTCGAGCAGCAGATCGAGGCCCTGATTCACCTCGAGCGTACCGGTGTAGAGGACGATACGCGCCCCCTGCGCCGCGAGAGAGTCGAGAAGCGCCCGCGACTCGCGCGCTTCGCGGCCTTCTTCCACCAAGTCGTCGGGTGGGCGGTTCTCGATGAGCACGCACGGCTTGTCGGGCGCTCGCCGGTTCACCACGTCGACCAGCGAGGGGCAGACAGCGATCACGCTTTCCGAGCCCGTGAGCGTGGCCTTCTCGACCAGCCGCATCGCCTCGTGAGCAAGCCGCGAGCGGGTGAAGCCGTAATTGTCCAGCTGCTCGGGCAAGCTCGAATGCATGTCGTAGAGATGCGGCACGCCGACCAGCTTGCCGAGCACCGTACCGATGAGCCCCGCCTCCTCGTGCCCCTGGATCAGGTGGTAGCGGTTGCGAAGCGCCAGCGTCAGTGCCTTCCACGCGACCAGTGCATCGAGCGGGATCTTGATCCACGAGGGTCCCACTCGCACGTGTCGCACGCCCGGCACAGACGGAATCCGATGGATGCGCACGTTCGGGATCGCGACGTCCTGGCCGACGTGATAGGTCACGAGGTCGACCTCGGCGCCGAGGGCCGAGAGCGCCTCCAGCCGATGCCGGACGCTGAACGGTGTGCCGCGCGAGCTGAAGTAGGGCTGCGGGGCGATCATCAGCACCCGCAACCGCTCGCGGCGGGTGGCGTGGATGGTGGCGGGCGCGCCCATCAGCCGCCTGAGACCGATCGCACCGAGCACGCGCTCGATCGCCTGCGAGGCTCCGAGGCGTCGTAGCTTGCGGTGGAACGCGATCGGCAGCACGTACTCGCGGTGGGTCTCGCGAACCTCGAAGCCGTTCCGGATCAGCTCGCGCTTGATCGCACGCAGCGAGAACGTCCGATAGACCTGCTCGTCGTGACGAAAGAGCCGCTTCAGGAGCGGATCCAACCGCGCGAAGCTCGCCTGGGGCGGTACGTCCAGCACCAGGTTGCGCTCCGCGACACGACAGAGCTCCGCGAGAACGCCTTTCCAATCCACGACGTGCATGAGCACGCGCAGGCAGACCACGGAATCGAAGCTTCGATCCGTGAACGGCAGATGATGTGCGTCGCCGGTCAAGAGCGCGAGCCGTCCCTCGATCTCCGGCGACGACTTCTCGCTCGCGCAGCCGAGCATCAGCGGCGAAGCGTCGATGCCGACCACGCGAGCGCCGTCGCACGCCAGCGGCACCGCGAGCCTGCCCGTGCCCACTCCCACGTCGAGGATTCGCCGACCAGCCACGGGATTGGCGAGCATCCGCCGCACCACCCGCTCTTGGCCTTCGGCGATCCAGCGACCGACCTCGCCGCCGAACTTCGAGCGATCGAAATCGCGGGCGATCTCGGGCCGTTGGTACACGCGGTAGGAGTAGTGATCCGCCTGGCGCGTCGCGAGACTCGCTGGAGCGTCGAGCGACGAGACCGCGCCGCTACCGCTCGGAGGCGCCGCCGCTGCCGGAGGTACGGCGTGCTCTTGGCGAGCCGACGGGCCCTGGCCATCCGCAACCCGCAACGCTCCCGTCACGACGTCCTCCCTCGCTGCCACGCGCCGCTCAGTGCACCGTGAAACCGACTGGACCGCGCTGCGGCGACTCTCCGCGTAACCGCGCCACGACGCGGAACTTGAGCAACGTGAGCGTGAGCACCGCGTAGCGATAAAAATCACGCCACGAGTACAGGCTCTTCAGCACTGCCGGCAGCTTGCGCCCCACTCGCACCTTCTTGTGCGCGATCGAGAAGCGCACCATCAGCTCGCAGATCTGCTGCCAGGTGAGCTTGTCGAGGTACAGCGGCGCGTGGCCTTGCACAGCCGGCAGCAACACCACGCGCGAGTCGTGCTCGACGCTCCACGAGAAATCCTTGGGGAGCTGTCCTTCCTCGCGGGCGCGCTCTTCGATGGGCGTTCCCGGGTAGACGTGCAGGATGGACATGCTGGCGTCAGCGCGGTTGCGCACCTTTTCGATGACGCTGATCGTCTCCTGCGCTTCCGCCCAAGTCTCCGTGGGATGCGAGAACACGAAGAAGGCCGAGGGCACCATGCCGAGCTCGTTGCACCAATCGATCACGTCGTAGGCCTGATCGAGCGTCGCGCGCTTGGTGATGATGTCACGCGACACGCGCTCGTTCGCCGACTCGATGCCGAAGCCCACGCCGAAGAGGCCGCACTCGTGCATGCGTGCCAGAAGCGCTCGGTCCATCACGTCCACGCGCACTTCGCACCACCAGTGCATGTGCAGCTTGCGACGCTCCATCTCGTCGCAGATCTCGTACACGCGCTTGGGGCTGTAGTTGAACGTGTCGT
>CAYUSL010000090.1:0-11066 GCA_964447125.1 uncultured bacterium
TAGCTCACCTCGAGCTTCTCGGTGAGGTAGCGGTGGTAGACCTCGACGTGGCGCGCTTCGTCCGCCACCTGATTGGCGGCGTAGAACTTCGCTTCCTCCCACGGCACCGACTGGACGATTCGCGCCGACGCGATGAGCGCCCCCTGCTCGCCGTGGAGGAACTGACTGAGCATGAACGCCACCGAATGGAGGCGGAAGGCCACGGCCTCGTCCATGGTGAGGCGCTTGGGCGTCTTCATGACGTCGTTCATGAACGACGCGGTGTCGTTCTCGCGCGCCATGCGCTCGATGTCGACGTCCGTGGTCCAGTCGAGGTCTTCGGCCCGCCACTGCAGCCGCGTCCCCTTCTCGTAGAGCGCCATGAGCTTTCGCTCTTCGAGGGCGTACTGCCAGTCGAAGATGGTGTCGATGGTGGAGCGCACCGAACGGAAGGCACCGCCATCCGGCATGGGGACCGGGTTGTGTTGCGTGTATTGCATGATCTTCCTCCCAACGGTGTCAGCGTGGCCGAACCCCGAGCTGAGCGAGAAAACCGCGCTCGAGCTCGCGCACGAGCTCGGCGTCGGAGAGCGCGCGCCCGCCGGCGCGCACCTCACCGAAGACCACCTTGTGGAACATGAGACCGAACACGAGCTGGATGGCGAGATCCACCGCCAGCTCGGGGTCCGGATGACGGATCTCCCGGCGATGGGTGAGCACCAGCGCCGCGATCTGCTCCGCGACGCGCGCCCGGAACTGCTCCCCGTCCTGCCACACCACGGCATCCTGCGCGGCACGCACGATGAACGCGGCGATGAGCCGGTGACGCGCGCTGTAGACCGCCACCACCCGCTCGATGGCGTGGTGAGCGATGTCGGCGAGGCTCGCCCCCACCCAGCGATCGGCTGCCACGAACTCGGCGAGCTCGCTCTCCAACTGGCGCAAGAAGCGCTCTTCGAGCGCTCGGATCAGCTCGTCCTTGTCGCGAAAGCGACCGTAGAAGCCGCCCACCGAGGAGCGGGCGCGCCGCGCTACCTCGGGAATCGAGAGCGCCGTGATGCCGTGATCGATCACCAGCACCTCGGCCGCAGCGAGCAACCGCTCCAGCGTGCGCTCGCTGCGCGCTTGCTTGGGTGCGACGACGGTGTCGAGCGGCTCGGCAGCGCGGGGCGTCACGATGGCGCGCAAGTTCGGCACGGATACGCTCCAGACCAAAATCAGAATCGCATTCGGAATTGTGACCAGAGTCCTGGCCGCGGTCAAGCAAGGGGTGGCGGGCTCAGCGCGCCGGCAGCGTGCCGCCGGCGCCGGCGTCGGGGTGCTCGCGGAACCAGGTCATCGCGGTCCGCACTCGGGTCGCCCCGCTCGGATGGTCGTAGAAGATCGCTTCTTCGAGTGGTGTGGGAGCGAGCTTGCGGTAGCTCGCAAGACGCATGGAGATGGAGGCGAACGCGTGCGGCTCGCGCGCGGCGTTGAGCCCGAAGAGGTCGGCCTCCACCTCGTGGACGCGGATGATCGAGTTGCTGATCGGGGTCATCACGAAGAACCACACCGAGAGCAATGCGAACACCAGCGGTAGCCCCGCCGCGTCGCCGGCACCGCGCACGTTCCACCGCTCGCGCCAACGATCGAGCACCGGTCCTTGCACGCGCTCCACGACTGCGAAGCCGGCACCCAGCACCAAGCCCATCTCGATCAGGAATACCCACACGTGGTGAAGCACCGCGTGGCCGAGCTCGTGGGCGAGAACGGATTCGATCTCGGGTAGCGAGGTCTCGCGCAGCAGGTTGTCGTTCAGGCTCACGCGCGTGGTGCCGAAGAGCCCGCTCACGTTGGCGCTGATGCGGGTGGTCTGCTTGGACGCGTCGAACCAGAACACGTCATCGGCAGCAATGCCGTTGGCATGCGCCAGCGAGACGATGGCGTCGCGTACCGGACCGGGGTGAAGCGGCCGGTAGTCGTTGAAGACGGGTGCCAGGAAGACCGGCGTGACCAGCGCCCCGAACGCCATGAACCCGATCGACATCACCGTGGCCGGCCTGGCCCAGCGGCCGCGCTGGCGACGAATCACCGCGTGCACTGCGGCGATCGCCGGTGCGCCGAGGAGAACGCTGAGGCAAAGGCCTTTCGCCTGCTCGCCCAGCCACGCAGCGAAGGACAGGTTCGAGAGCCCGTAGCGGTGCTCACGCAAGAAATCGACCCACACGCTCCACGGCAACATCAGCAGCGAGCCGGCCACGAGCACGCACGCGCCGTACACGAGCGCCTGCACGAACGGGCGGCGCGTGAGCCGCTCGCCCCAGTCGCGGAACCGCGCGGAGAGCCGCGTCTCCAGCAACAGCGCCACCACACCCAGGCCGTAGAGAAAGTCCCAGAGCTGGATCCAGTAGCCACCCTCGAAGTACGCATCCGAACGAGCGCGGTCCGCTGCCGAGAGTGTCGCGAGATACGCCGCGGTGGCGCGCTCCACGTCGAAGTCGGGACCCGGCCGCGCGGCGTCGGGAATCGCAAGCTCGGCTCGGGGCGTGGGTTCTTCCACGTCCGCGCTGCGGGCCGAATCGACTGCGAGCAACGAGATCACCAGAACGCTCGTGACGACGATCAATCGGTGCACGGCATGCCTCCTCTCCGAGCGCGACTGCGCCGCCATCGTTCTACCGTGCGAGCCACGAACCCGCACCCACCCCGAGCCCGGCTTGCGGACGAGACGCGCACCCCCGTATGAAGGACGTCGAGACCGATCGCCCAACACCCCGACCCGCTCCACGTCCGTCGAGCCTCGCCCCGGAGAGCCGCCATGACTCGCCGTCGATCTTTCCTCGTCCTCGCGCTCGGCGCGATCACCCTCCACGGCTGCACGACCGGAGAGCGGCCCGAGCCGCCGGCGATCGCGCGCGACGTGGCGCGCATCGGCGAGGATGGCCAGTTCGCCCAGCCACAGGTTCCCGGCCACCGCACCACGATGGACGGCCGCGTGGCGCTGCGCGTCCAGGGTGGGCCACGTGATCTCTCGTTCTATCTGTTCGTCCCGGAGAAGCTCGGCGAGCCGATCCTGACCGGCCCCGCGGGCACGCAAATCCTCGCCAGCACGGATCCCGTGCTGGTGCCGCTCCCCGTCAACTACGACCCGAGCGTGACGGCCATCGGCCACGCGGCGATCTGCGATCCCACCGAGGAATTCGCGCAGCCCGGCGAGCGTCCCAATCCGTACCCATGCGGCAGTGACAGCCACGACGACTGCTACGACATCACCATCGTCAGCACCACCGCGGTCGGCCTGGCGACGCAGTTCTGGGGCACGCCCGCGACCGTCCAGGTGGCAGAGCCGAAGACCGCAGGTGCGCACATCACGCGGGTGGAGCTGGGCGAGTCGGTGCGCGGCGGCACACTCGCGCTCACCAACGACTGGACCGAAGCCGCCATCACCCGCGACGGACGGTTGCTCACCGGCCGCTTCGGTGGAGCGCCGCGCGCCTGGACGAATCCCACGACCGGTGAAACCAAGATCCGCTACTACGACCTCGGCTACTCGGTGCTGCCGGCAGGCGCGGCGCCCTGCGACGTCACCGGCTGGACCACGTTTCATCCCATGTCGCACGCGCCGTTCGATCCCGAGATGGTCGCGCGCTACGGCCTCGCCGCGTACCCGTTTCGCGACAGCGAGGGGCAGCCGATCCCCGACGGCGAAGACATGGGCGGCAGCTACCCGTGGGTGGATCGCGAAGGCACCAACGTGTTCATGACGGGTGTTCCGGGGCGCGTGTCCGAGCAATCGCAGACGCTCTATCCGCGGCGCTGCCTGATCGACGGCTGCGAGAGCTACCCCGAGCCGATCGATTGGGACCGTGGCTATCTGGTGGCCGGGCTCTGGACCCACGGCAAGCTCGTGCACCTCGACGGGCTCATCAACAACGTCGACTGGGCCGTCGGCATCTCGCCGACGATGCACTACCTCGTGGATCTCTATCGCAACGCGAGCGGCGCGGACGTGAGCGTCCACGTGGGCGGTGGCCGCGCCGGCGCTCGCGAGGGCGGGCCAGCGCCGGCGGGCTACTCGGGGAACGCCAACATCCTCGACTCGCTTCAGAACCTGCCCAACTACGACCACGATGCGACCCCCATCACTCCCCGCGACGTGGTCTGGCTGATGGGCACCGGGGTCGGCACCGACGAGATCGCCTTCGACGACTACGTCGACCCCAACGCGTTCCTGCTCTCCAACATGCAGGCGTCGATCACCCAATACCGCGACGCCGCCGGCGCCACGATCGGCGTGCCGCACTACTGGAACGGGCAGCTCCGCTGGCCGATCGTTCCCACCCGCCTCCCCGACTTCAACGTGCTGCTCTTTCCGGACGCTGCCGACGAGATCCACATCCAAAACGCCGCCACCTCGCTGGGCTGGAACGTGCCCGCGTACGGCCGCGTCGCAGCAGGCACGGGGCGGGTGGAACCGGTGGCGTCCGGTGGCATCAAGGGCAAAGGCTTCTGGCTCTCGGGTGAGAATCCGATCCACTACGACGTGCCGGCGCAAACGAACGACGTGCTCGCCAGCGACTGGTACCTGGCCGTGTTCGTGGATCCGCGTGCGAGCGACTCCGAGCCACGCGTGCTGGCGCGATTCCCCGACGGCACGAGCATCCGCATGCGCGGCCGCGGCGCGGTGGATTACCTCGCCGACGGATCACTGCTGCATTCGGTGAATCTGCCGCCGAGCGAAGCAGGCTGGATCCACCTCGCGTGGCAGCTTCGCGAAGGCAACCGCGAGGTCACGCTCTTCCACGACGGCTTCGCGCTCGACCGATACACCGCAGCAAGTGCGCTCTTCGCAGTGACCGAAGGCGATCTCGCGATCGGCGCCGCCGACGGCGAAGTCGCGGGCTTTCGCGGCTGGATCGACGAGCTCGAGATCTTCGCCCACGCACCGGATCTCGAGGTCGCGTGCAACCACGCCGAGGGAACGCTGGTGGCGCTCGACGCGGGGCCGCAGCCGGGTGCCGACGGCGACGCATACCCCGCGTGGGCGCACGACGCGGTCGCCGCCACAGCCGGTGAAGCAGCCGGCGGTCGATTCGCGTGCTTCCACGACTACTCGAGCGACCACGGCGCGAATCTCGCGAACCTGCCAGCAGGCACGCGCTCCGTGCGCCGCGCCATCCATTTTCCGGAAGGTCCGCTGGTCGCCGGCCTGCCGCGGCCGGACTCGTCGGCGAACGCGTTCTGCCGCACCTGCCACACCGAGCACGGAAAGGGTGGGCTCTCGCTCGCGGCGCTCGGCTACGACGCGGGCATCACCGCCGAAAACGATCCGCGCCGCCAACCGATGCAGCCGCCGCGGCGCGTGTTCGGGAACATCCCGGCGAGATGGATTCCCGCCGGTCCGGGACCTGGCAGCCCAGCACAAGCGACGCAGGCGCCACCCGAGGGCGCGCTGATCGATCGCTGGGTGCTGCCCGAATCACGCGCTGCCGCGGCGCGGCGCGCGTCCAACGAGTGGGTCCACCGCCACTGACGCGTGCGGACGTCGGTCGAGAGCGAGGGGCGTGCGAGGGACCGCACGCCCTCCAGGCTGCGATCGAGCCGGTGGAGGCGCATCGGTCTCTCGATGCGCCCAGGGTGCGAGGGGCCGTCGAGCGACCGCCGGCCCGCGAGCCCGCATTCACGCGCGGAGGCGCGCCGAGGTGCGCGTCACACGCTCATCGGACCTTTGCGGGGCGTGGCGGTGAAGTGGGTTTCCGCAGTGATGGGTGCGCCCGCAGCGGCGAGCGCCTCGCGCTGATTCGGGATCGGAGTCTTCGCCGAGAGCTTCTCGAAGGGCACCAGCCGCTGAAAGCAATCCTCGGCGAGCACGCGCTCCACCCACGCAACCGTGCGCGGCCAACGCGTGGCGTCGATGCTCACCCGCGCGATCGCGGTGTTGCGGAAGAAGCTGGCGATGCTGACGTCGGCGATCGAGAGCGCGCCGAAGAGGAATCCGTCGCCCGGCGCGCATCGCTCCAGATAGCCGAGAACCTCCGGCAGGTCGTCGGCGAGGGTGCGATCGACCAGCGCTTGGTCCACGGGCTGGTTCCACACGAAGCGGCGAATCACGAGCTGGTTGTAGAGACGCCAGATGAAGACGTCACCCATGCGCGTGTCCGCGAACTCCTCGAGCCAGCGCGCGCGGGCGCGATCGGCCACGTCCACGGGATAGAGCGCCGGCGCGGGATAGCGATCCTCGAGGTATTGGCAGATCACGGACGAATCCGTGAGCGTCACGCGATCGTCGATCAGCACCGGGATGCGCCGGAGCGGGCTCAGCTCGGTGAACGCGTCGTCACCGTAGAACGGAACGATGGGATCGATGCTGTACGCGAGCCCCTTCACGTGCAGGCACGCGAGCACCTTGCGCACGTAGGGCGAGAGGTAGTTCCCGACGATCTTCAGCGGTTCGGCCATGCGCGTATTCCCTCCTGGGCGCCGAGATTGTATGGGATGACGTGCAAGCCCGCCGCTCGCGCGTCCTGGACGATCGCCTGGACCCGCGCACGCGTCGGATCCCGCACGCGGGAGGTTCCATGGCCGAAGCTCGATCTTCGCGACGTCCACGTCGCGCCCCGAGGCGCGGGCGCTCCTCCGCCAGCCCCGACAGTGCCCTCGAGCGGCTGCGCCTCGCCGGCCGCAACGCCTTCACCATCCTGCGCGAAGGTCGGCTCGGCGCGCCGTACGCGGCGCCGTTCGAGGTAGCGCACGAAGACTCGATCTTCCGGTTGCGCCACTACGGCAGCGCAGCGGCAGGCACCAAGCCTCAGCGCCCGCCGATCTTGCTGATCCCACCGCTCATGGTGGCGTCCGAGGTCTACGACATCTCGCCCGAGCTCAGCGCCGTCGCAGCGCTCGGCGCCGCGGGGCTGGACGTGTGGCTCATCGACTTCGGTGCACCCGAGCACCAGCGCGGCGGCATGGAGCGCACCCTCGACGATCACGTGCGGGCCGTATCGAGCGCGATCGATCACGTGGGCACCGTCACCGGCCGCAGCGTGCACCTTTCCGGCTACTCGCAAGGCGGCATGTTCGCCTACCAAACCGCCGCCTACAGGCGCGCCCAGGGCCTCGGGTCGGTGATCACCTTCGGCTCGCCCGTGGACGTGCACCGCACCATGCCCGGGCTCTCGAAGGGCGTGGCCGCGCGCGTCACTGCCGCCGCACGTGGCGCACTCGAGACCACGCTCGAGCAGATCGACGGTTTGCCGGGCTTTCTCACCAGCACCGGCTTCAAGCTCTTCAGCTTGCGCAAGGAGGTGAATCAGCGCATCCAGCTCCTGGGCAAGCTCCACGACCGTGAAGCACTGGCCCGCGACGAGAGCAAGCGGCGCTTCCTGGCCGGCGAAGGGTTCGTCGCCTGGCCTGGCCCCGCGCTCCGGAAATTCGTCGACGAGTTCGTGGTGCTCAATCGCATGCTCAAGGGCGGCTTCGTCATCGACGGCCAGACCGTGAGCCTCGCCGACATCACCTGCCCGATCCTCTACTTCGTGGGGGAGCGCGACGACATCGCGTTGCCCGCTGGCGTACGCGCCGTGGCCAAGGCCACGCCTTACGCCGAGAGCTTCGAGGTGCCGCTTCCCGCGGGGCATTTCGGGCTGGTGGTGGGCTCCACGGCGATGAAGCTGGCGTGGCCGACGGTCATCGAATGGGTGCGCTGGCGCGAGGGGGTCGGCGCCATCCCGGCGATGCTCGAGGGCGGTCCCGCGGGAGCGCGCGAGACGGCGCGGCGACTGCTCGGCAAGCGCCCCACGCGCGGGGGCAGCGCGGCGAAGGCCACCCTCGCCGAGAACGTGTACGACGCCACCACGGAGAGCATCGACAAGCTCTGGAACGCGTTCGGCGACGTGTCGAAAACCGTCGGCGACCTGGTCGACAACCTGCGCTGGCAAGCACCGCGGCTGGCGCGCATGAGCGCCATCGAGGACGACTCGCGGCTCAGCCTCGCGCGCGGCCTCGGCGAGCAAGCGCGGGCCATCCCCGACAAGACGTTCTTTCTGTGGGAAGGCCGTGCCTTCACGTACGCCCAGGCCGAGGAGCGGGTCGACAACGTCGTGCGCGGCCTCATTCACCGCGGCTTGCGCATGGGCCAACGCGTGGGCGTGCTCATGCACGTGCGGCCGAGCTTCCTCACCATCGTGGGTGCCGTGAGCCGGCTCGGCGCCGCGAGCGTGCTCTTGCCGCCAGCACTGGAAGGCGCGGCGCTGGCGCATGCCATCGCCCTCGCCGGCTGCGACGTCGTGGTCACGGACCCCGAGCACGCGTCGACTGCGCGCGCCGCGTTTCGCCACGGCGACGTGCTGGTGCTCGGCGGTGGTCCCGGCGGGCCCAAGCGGTTGCCGCGCGGAGTGGTGAACCTGGAAGCCGTCGACCCCGAGAAAGTGGTGTTGCCGCCGTGGTATCGCCCCAACCCAGGTCGCGCCGACGATCTCGCGATGGTGCTCTTCACCGCGGGGCGCCGCGAAGGCGAGCTGCGCGCTGCGCGGATCACCAATCGCCGCTGGGCCGCCTCGGCGCTCGGCGCCGCCGCAGCGGCGAAGCTCACGTCGCAAGACACCGTGTACTGCTGCCTGCCGCCGCACCATGCCGCCGGCATGCTCGCTGCGATCGGCGGGGCGCTGATCGGCGGCGCGCGGCTGGCACTGGCACCAGGCTTCCAGCCAACGACGTTTTGGGACGAGGTGCGACGCTACGGGGCGAGTGTCGCGTTTTACGCCGGCGAGATGTGCGGCGCACTTCTCGACGCACCGCCCGAGCCTGCCGACCATCAGCACCCGCTCAGGCTCTTCGCCGGTAGCGGGCTTCGCATCCGCCCCTGGCGCGAGCTCGAGAAGCGCTTCGCTCCTGCACGCGTCCTCGAGTTCTACGCCTCCACCGAAGGCAATTGCCTGCTCGCCAACGACGATCCGAAGAAAGTGGGTTCGGTGGGCAAGCCGTTGCCGGGCACCAGCGAGCTGGCGCTGGTGCGCTGGGACTTCGAGCGGCGTGCCTTGGCGCGAAACCGCGACGGCCGTGCGCTGAAGGCACGCAGGGGCGAGGTGGGCATGCTGCTGGCGCGTCTCGACTCGCACAAGAAAGGTCTGAGCTTCGACGGCTACACGACCGATCGCGACACCGAGCGCCGCATCGCCCGTGACGTGCTCGCCGTGGGCGATCGCTGGTTCGTGACCGGCGACCTGATGCGCAAGGACGGCGACGGCGACTACTGGGTGGCCGACAACGTCGCCGATACGGTGATCACGCCCGGTGGCCCGGTGTACTCGCGCGCCGTCGAGGACGCGGCACTCGAGCTCGACGAGGTGACGCTCGCCGTCGCGTACGGAGTGCATACCCACGGTGGTCGCGAACGCGACGTCGAGGAGCTGGCGCTCGCGATCACGCTGAAGCCTGGCGCCACGTTCACGCCCGAGGCGTTCCACCGGCATCTCGCACGCCGGGTATCGAGCAGCGCACTGCCGCACTACGTTCTTTTCCCGGAGCGCATCCCCATGACCGAGGGCTACCGCCCCCGCAAGCCAGCGCTACGCCAGCTCGGTCTCGCGCTCGCGCCGCTCCTGCGCCCCACCTGGGTGCTCGCCGCGGCTCGCGACGGGTTCGTCGTCACCGAGCCGGCGGAAGCCGCGCCACGGCCTCCGAAGCACGCACCCGCGGCTCGCGCGCGGCGCGCAGCGCCAGCCCGCGCAGAGCGCACGAAGCGCGCGCGGGGATCGCGCTGAACGGCAGACGCGCACGTGGCTCTCGCGATCGCTGCATCCCCCTGGCCTCGATCGGGCGCGAATACCGCGAACAACGGCCTGGTCGAGGTCACGGGACCTGCGCGATTGCGTGCACTGTGGACGGCGCGCCTACCCCGCGCGCCGGGGCGGGCGGCCTGCCCCGCCTTGGAGCACTGCGGCCTCGTCACGAGCGAACGTGGCACGCTCCGCGTCACCCACGCGGGCACGCTTTCGGCGTTCACGACGACGGGGCGGAAGCTCTGGCAAGCGGCCCTCCTCGATCGTCGAGGGGGGCGCGCGCCTCGGGCACGCAGCCGATCGCATTCGACACCGCTGGCCCTCGCGAACGGATCGACGGTCGTCACGTTGACGCACACGATCGGCATCTGGAACGCGCGCGGCCGGCTGGAGCGCCGCATCGCACGCGGCATCCACGCGCCACTCGACGACTCCGGCACGGCCGCAAACCTGACGACCGACGGCGAGCTCGTCGTCACGGGTTGCGCGCAAGAGCTCTGGCGCATCCGGCCGGACGACGCGGTACGGCACGACTACGTCGAGTTCGATCATCCGGTGCCGCCGCTCTTCCCGGACGGCTCGGTCCTCGTTCGAATCCGATGCCTCGCTCGCATGGACCGCTTTGGAACGAGACTGTGGGAACAGGGCCTGGTGTACGGCCCGACACACTGGAGCCTCTCGATCTCCCGCGACGGTCGAATCGCGGCAGCCAACTCGGAAGGAAGAGCCACCCTTCTTTGCGATGCTCACGGCATCCGCCTCGGAACGTATGAGCACCCCGCCAACTTCTCCGAGCACCCGAGCGGTGACTGGATCGCGCTCGGTCGCGATCGCGTGGCGCGGATCGATCCGGTGGGAAAAGAGCGCTGGGCAGTCGCCGTGCCGCCCACGAGCGCTTTCGTGACCGCGACGAAGCAAGCAGCCGTCGACGCGCGCGGGTGTAGCTACGTCGCCGCCGGGAACGAGTTGCTGATCATCGATGGCGACAGTGGGCGAATCCTCGATCGATGGGCGGCGCCGCAACGGCGAGGATGCGACGGCATCGCGAGCTGGGCGATCCTCGACGAAGGCGTGCTCGGCGTCGTGTGTGGCGGAAGGCTCACGCTGCTGGGTGACTGAGCGCCCGGTACCGCCGTAGCCGCGGCGGTACGCGTCATCATCCTCACCCGCGGCGAGCGACGGCCAACCGCATCTCGCGCCGGCGCCGCCGCGTGAAGCCCGTGCCGGTCGTGATCGTGACCAGCGTGCGCCAGCCGAGGGCCGGCGCGCGCCGGACGTCCGTCTCCATCACGCAGGCGGTAGCGGGCACGAGCTCTGGTCGTCGAATGCGAA
>CAYUSL010000090.1:11166-16450 GCA_964447125.1 uncultured bacterium
TCCGTCTCCATCACGCAGGCGGTAGCGGGCACGAGCTCTGGTCGTCGAATGCGAACAGCGCATCGGTCGAATTGGCGTAGTACGAGAAGTGGTCGAGATCGAACGTCAGGGTCCCGGCGGTGTCGCCCTCGAGGGAGATCGTGAGCAGCACGTCCCCACAGGCAATGCTGGTGCCGGGGATCGGAGGAGATCCAGTGCACAAACCGGATCCTTCGGTGCTGATGTCGCCGATTGCCGGCTGGTTCCCTGCGAACACACTCGCGCCCTCGGCACTCTTGAACGGTATCACCGCGGTCACGTGGTACGTCCGAAAGCCCGGCAGCGGCTCGAAGGTGCACGTCGCCGGGGCCGCGACCGCACGACAGTGCCCATGCCCATCTGGACACTTGTAGTGGTCGTAGTCGAGTGGATCCGTCTCGGGCATCGTGAGCGGATGCGTGCCGTCGGCGAGAACCACCTCGCCCTCGGCCAGGTCGATGGAAGCGCTGTCGGGGCCCGAGAAGGCGAGCGAGAGCGTGCCGACGTCGCCCGAATCGGCGACGTTGGTCACGGGAGTCGTGAACTCGAGCGGTGCAGTCCTGTTCGTCGGCCCGAAATCGTAAGTCTTCGCGGGCAGCGGATCCCCGGGCGGAAAGAACACGAGCCTGCCCCAGGCGGACGTGGCGGTGCTGCGAATGTCGAGGGCCACGTCCTCCGTGACCGCCTCATGCAGGTAAAAGCCGCCGATGTCGGGATTACAGGCGGCGCAAAGCAACAATCCAGCACCATACAGACCAACCCGAGTTGCGAGCTTGCGATTCACGTGCGCTCCTTTTCCCATGGATGTGCTCTCCGGATGCTCTCGCATGCCCCGTGCAAAGTCGAGACCACGCACGAGTTGCGCCATCGAGCCCACCATTCACGCAGTTCATCGCCGCATCCGGAACCACGGTGCGTACCATGGAGGCAACACCGGTACGCATCGGCAACATTTGTTGCGGTGTGGGCGCGTCGCGCTGCAGGGCGCCTTTCAGGCTGGCGAATGCGGTCCCAGCCCACATTCCAGCGCCGACGTGCTGGTGTAGGCTCGCGGGCGCCTCGCCACGCGGCGCCGGCTCGGTGAGCGAGGCCCACACGATGACCTCGCTCGCCGACGATCTCCTGGGGGGCAAGTACCGGCTCGGTCCGGTGCTCGCCACCGGCGGCATGGGTACGGTCTTTCGCGCCACCCACGTCGACCTGGACCGCGCGGTCGCCGTCAAGGTGCTGCGCGGCGAGCTGACCGAGGACCCGGCGATCGTCGAGCGCTTCCGCTTGGAAGCACGTACCGTCGCGCGCCTGCGTCACCCTTACCTGGTGACGGTCTACGACTTCGGTGTCGACGAGTCGCTCGGCGCCTACCTCGTCATGGAGCTCCTCGAAGGCCGCTCTCTCGCCAAGGAGATTCGCGCCCGTGGCGCCTTCGACGCAGCGTTCGCTGTGGACGTGATGAAACGCGTGTGCCTCGGCGTGCAGGCCGCACACGAAGCGGGCGTGATCCACCGCGACCTGAAGCCCGACAACATCTTTTTGGAGACGACGTCGCGCGGCACGGTGCCACGCGTCCTGGATTTCGGCATCGTGAAGATCGTGGGCGGTACCGATTCCGACCCGCGCATGACGGTCCACGGCCGCGTGCTCGGGACCCCTACCTACATGTCGCCGGAGCAATGTCAGGGCAAGGCGATCGACGCCCGCTCCGACATCTACTCGCTCGGCTGTGTGCTCTTCGAGATGCTCACCGGGCGCGCGCCGTTCGCCGCCGACTCCATCGCGGGACAGCTCACCGCCCACGTCACCCAGATCGCGGACGCTCCGAGCCGAATCGTGAGCGGCATTGCCGCAGAGCTCGACGATGCAGTGCTGCGCGCCCTCGCCAAGGACCCCGGCCTGCGCTTTCCGAACGCGCGCGCATTCCACGATGCGCTGGCGGCGATCGATCTCGGCGTCGTGGCGGGGCATCCCGCTGCCCTCGGATCGTCACTCGACGAAACTCAAGCCCCCGACGCGCTGCCTTCCACCCACGAGATCACGCCGGCCCGTGCCATCGCTCGGGTGCGCGGGAACCTGCCGCATCCGATCTCGAGCTTCGTCGGGGGGGGCCGCGGGGGCGGCGCGCCGGCCCCCCTGGGGGGGCGGGGGCGCCGGGGGACGCGCACCGCGGGCGGCGGGAGCGGCCCGCCCCCCCCCGCGCGGCCCCGGGGGCGCCGTCTCGAAGATCGCTACGCCGACGGCGTGTGGTTGGTCGAGCTCGCGGCCCTCGACGATCCCACGTTGGTGGCCGACGCGGTGGCGCGTGCGTTCGGGCTACCGGGACAAGCAGGACCGCCGCCACACGACTCGCTCAGCGATTTCCTGCGGTCGAAACAGGCGCTGCTGATCGTCGACAACTGCGAGCATCTGGTCGCGGCGTGCACCCGCCTCGTCGAATCACTGCTGCTGGGAGCGCCGCGCCTCAAGATCCTCGCGACCAGCCGTGCTGCACTCGGGCTCACGGGAGAGGCGAGCTGGTCGGTACCAACGCTCTCACTGACGCCGCGACCGGACAGCCACCCTGGTGTCGGCGAGCCCACGGCGGACTCGGAAGCCGTGCGGCTCTTCGTCGATCGCGCGAGCCACGCGCGCGCGGGCTTCCGGCTCACACCCGATCTCGCACCCACGGTGCGCGCGATCGTGGGCCGCCTCGACGGCATTCCGCTCGCCATCGAGCTCGCCGCCGCGCGCGTGAAGGTGATCTCGCCCGACCAGATCCTCGCCAAGCTCGACGACCGCTTCCGGCTGCTCGGCTCGGGACCGCACGCCGCGATGCGACGCCAGCAAACGCTGCGCGCCACCTTCGACTGGAGCCATCAGCTTCTGAGCACCGACGAGCAGCGGCTCTTCGCGCGACTCTCGGTGTTCGCAGGCGGCTTTTCGCTGGAAGCAGCCGAAGCGATTTGCGGCGGAGTCGAAGGGGATGGCGACGCGAGCGAGCACGGCGACGTCCTGGATCTGCTGACCCAGCTCGTCGAGAAATCGCTGGTGATGGTCGACACCGACGGCGCGGAGGCGCGCTACGGCATGCTCGAGACCACCCGCAGCTACGCCGCCGAGAAGCTCACCGCCGCCGGCGAAGCGGAGACCTTCACCGCCGCGCACCGCGACTGGTTCTTGGGGCTCGCCGAGCGGCTCACCGAGCGCGCGGGCTCGCGCCTCAGCGATCCGGCGTGCGTGCGATTGGCGCTCGAGCACGACAACCTTCGCGCGGCGCTCCATTGGAGCCTGAAGCGCGCCGGCGATGCCGAGCCTGCGCTGCGTCTGTGCGCAGCACTCGGACCCTTCTGGTACCTGCGCACCCATTGGACCGAAGGGCGCCGCGCCCTCGAATCCGCGCTCGCCGCGAGCAGTGGGCTCGATGCGGGACTACGCGGCGAGGCGCTGCACTGGGCCGGCATCCTCGCCGAGGAACAAGGCGACTTCGAGCATGCCCGCGACCTGCTCGACGAGAGCCTCGCGTTGCGCCGCCAGGGCGACGACGAGCGCGCGCTCGCGACGACGCTGCAAGCACTGGGGCACGTGGCCGAACGGATGGGCGATTACGAGCGCGCCACCGAGCTCAAGCGCGAGTGCATCGAGCGCATGCGACGTGCCGACGATCCGCGCGGCCTGGTGCGCGCCATCAACGGCCTGGGACTTCGGGCGCTCTTTCGCGGAGTCTACGACGAGGCGCGCGAGCTACTCGAAGAGGCGCTCGCCATCTCGCGACGGATCGAAGACCTGCCCAACGTGGGGGTGATCCTGCACAACCTCGGCGAGGCGCTGCTGCGCAGCGGCCAGCTCGATCGCGCCGAGGCCTGCCTGGCCGAGAGCATCACCGTGGCGCGCAGCATCGACGCGCGGCGGATCGTCGCGTATTCGAGCAACCTGCTGGGAAGCCTCGCCACCCGGCGCGGCGACGTGGCACGCGCCCGCCGGCATTTCCACGATGCCTTGGTGTTCGTCCGCGACGAGGGCGACAAGGACGGGCTCGCGTACGTGTTCGAAGGTCTCGCCACCGTGGACGCCAGCTCCGGTGACCCCGCGAACGCGATGCGCCTCGCCGGCGCTGCCGTAGGCTTGCGATCGGCGATCCACTCGACACTCTCTCCGCCCGAGCAGGCGCTCTTCGACGACTTGCTGGCGCGCCTGCGCGAGTCGCTCGGCCCCGACGCCGCTGCGCGCTGCTTCGACGAAGGACGTGGCTGGACGCTCGCCGACGCCATCGGCCACGCCCTCGCCGCCAGCACCTGCACCTGACACGCTGCCGAAAAACTCGCCGACGCGAGTTTTTCGGCAGCGTGTCGATGCCTCCTCGGGGGGCTCGAATAGACCGATCGCGCTACGCAGACGATCACTCAGCGCCACGGTCTCCACGCTCGGGTTCCACCTCTCTGCGAGCCGGCAGGCGAGCCGACGATCGAAGCGAGACGACTCGGGGGTGGGCCCCGACGCGGCTTGGCCGCGGCGGGCGGGGGGCTGGAACAGCCCCCCGAAACAACATCGCCTAGCCCCGAACGTGAGCGCTGCTCACGTTCGGGGCTAGTTCACACGGCGGCTGCCACCCCAGTACTTCTCGCGCAGCTTGAATTTCTGGAGCTTGCCGGTGGCCGTGCGCGGCAACGCATCCACCAGCTCGATCGACGTCGGGCACTTGAAGTGTGCCAGGCGGCCACGACAGAACGTGATGAGCTCGGCCTCGGTGGTCGTCGTACCAGGCCGCAGCACCACCAGCGCCTTGGGCGTCTCTCCCCACTTCGAATCGGGCACGCCGATCACCGCGCATTCACCGACGGCGGGATGCTGATAGAGCGCATCCTCGATCTCGGGCGAGCTGATGTTCTCGCCGCCCGAGATGATGACGTCCTTTTGGCGATCGACGATGTGCACGTTTCCCACTTCGTCCCAGACCCCCAGATCGCCCGTGTGGAAGTAGCCGTCGCGGATGGCCTTGGCGGTTTCCTCGGGCTGGCGCCAATAGCCCTCGAAGACCACGTTGGAGCGCGCGCAAACCTCGCCCACGGTCGTGCCGTCGCGCGGCACGAGCTCGCCCTCGGCGTCGAGCAACGCGATCTCCACTCCGATCGCCGGCACACCGGCGCGGGCACGCCGCTGCCAATCGTCCGCTGCCGTCTGATGGTCCGGGGCGGAAACCGTGAGCACCGGCGAGGTCTCGGTGAGGCCGTAGATCTGAATGAACTGCCAGCCGAGCTCGGTCTCGAGCCGCTCGATGAACGCGGCCGGCGGCGGC
>CAYUSL010000091.1:0-16406 GCA_964447125.1 uncultured bacterium
CGATCGGCGTGCTCGTGGACGGCGCGATCGTCGAGGTGGAGAACGCCTACAAGCGCTTGCAGGAGTGGGTGGCGGGCGGACGGATCGGGGACTTCCGCGCGGTGCGCCTCGCCGCGCTCGAGGAGGTCGGGCCCTCGGTCTTCTTCTCGCTGCTGGTGATCGCGGTGGCGTTCCTGCCGGTCTTCACGCTCGTCGATCAGGAGGGCCGGCTCTTCAAGCCACTCGCGTACTCGAAGACGCTGGTGATGGCGCTGGCCGCGCTGCTGGCGGTCACGCTCGACCCCGCGTTGCGCGTGCTGTTCACGCGCATGGATCCGGTGGTGCTGCGGCCGCGCTGGCTCGGGCGGATCGCGAATGCGCTCGTGGTCGGTCGCTATCGCGCCGAGGAGACGCACCCGGTCAGCCGCGTGCTGTTCCGGGTCTACGAGCCGGTGTGCCGCTGGGTGCTGCGGCATCCACGCGTCACGCTCGGCGGCGCGCTGGCGCTCGTCGTCTCCACGGTGCCGGTGTTCACGCGACTCGGCTCGGAGTTCATGCCGCCGCTCGACGAGGGTGCGTTGCTCTACATGCCCACGGCGCTGCCCGGCATGTCGGTCACGGAGGCGCAACGCATCCTCGGCGTCCAGGGCCGGATCCTGCGCGGATTCCCGGAGGTGAAGACCGTCTTCGGCAAGGCGGGGCGGGTGGATTCGCCCACCGACCCGGCGCCGCTCTCGATGGTCGAGACCACCATCCAGCTCGAGCCCGAGAGCCGCTGGCGGAAGAAGCGACGCTGGTACTCCGGCGCTCCCGAGATCGTGCAACGGCCGCTGCGCTTGCTCTGGCCCGATCGCATCTCGCTCGACGAGCTGCGTGACGCGATGGATTCCGAGCTGCGCCTGCCGGGGATCCCGAACATCTGGACGATGCCGATCCGCAACCGCATCGACATGCTCTCGACGGGGATCCGCACGCCCGTGGGCATCAAGGTGCTGGGGCCGGAGTCCGCCGAGATCCAGCGCATCGGCGAGCGCCTCGAGGCGCTGCTGCGCGAGATCCCCGGCACGCGCAGCGCGGTCGCCGAGCGCACCGCCGGTGGGTACTACCTCGATTTCGTGCTGAACCGCGACGCGCTGGCGCGCTACGGAGTCGCGATCGAGGACGCCAACGCCATCATCGCGGCGGCGATCGGCGGCGAGCCGGTCACCACCACCGTCGAGGGGCGCGAGCGTTACACCGTGAGCGTCCGCTACGCGCGGGACTTTCGCGACACCGTGCAGCACCTCGCCGCGGTGCTGGTGCCGATCGAATCCGGCGGGCAGGTGGCGCTCGGCGAGCTGGCCGAGATCCGGCGCTCGGAAGGCGCGAGCATGATCCGCGACGAGAACGGTCGGCTCGCGGGCTACGTGTTCGTGGACCTGGCGGAACGCGACGTGAGCGGCTACCTCCGCGAGGCCCGACGACGTGTGGGCGCCGAGCTCACGCTACCTGCCGGCTACACGCTGACCTGGAGCGGCCAGTTCGAGAACATGGAGCGCGTGCGGCGGCGGCTCGCCGTCGTCGTGCCGCTCACGCTCGTCCTCATCGCGCTCTTGCTCTACGCGAACACCCGTTCCGTGGTGAAAGTCGGGATCGTGATGCTGGCGGTGCCGTTCTCGCTGATCGGAGCGGTGTGGTTGCTGTGGGCGCTCGACTACCAGCTCTCGATCGCGGTGTGGATCGGCATGATCGCGCTCATGGGCCTCGATGCCGAGACCGGCGTGTTCATGCTGCTCTACCTGGATCTTGCTCTCGACGAGCGGAAGCGCCACGGCCGGCTGCGCGGTCGCGGCGACCTGGACGACGCGATCGTCGAGGGCGCCGTGAAGCGCGTCCGTCCCAAGCTGATGACGGTCCTGGCGGCGTTCCTGGGGCTCTTGCCGCTCATGTGGTCGACGGGAACCGGCGCCGACATGATGAAGCGCGTCGCCGCGCCGATGGTGGGTGGGCTCGCGACCTCGTTCGCCCTCGAGCTTCTCGTCTATCCGGTGCTCTACGCGTGGTGGAAGTCGCGCGGCCCTGACTTGCGGGCCGTTCCGGGTTAAGCCAACGTCGGTTGGCCATGGCGGAACGGGACTCGGCTCGCCCGCTCGATCCAGCGGAACTCGCCGGCGGCGACTCCAAACGCTGGCTCGACTACCTCTCGGCCGACGAGATTCGCGAGCTACGCCAGATGCACGACTGGCGCTCGTGGGCGTCGCTTCTCACCGATTGGGGGCTCATCGGCGCGGCGCTGGCGCTGGTCGCGCGCTTTCCCAACTTGCTGAGCGTGGTGGCGGCCGTCGCCGTGATCGGCACGCGCCAGCTCGGCCTGGCCATCCTCATGCACGAAGCGTCGCACCGGACGCTGTTTCGCGATCGCGCGCTCAACGATTGGGTGGGCACGTGGCTGTGCGCGTATCCGATCTGGAGCGACCTCGCGCCCTATCGCCGCTATCACCTCCAGCACCACGCGAAGAACTGGACTCCCGAGGACCCCGACATCGGCCTGGCGGCGCCGTTTCCGGTGACACCATCGAGCATGCGGCGGAAGATCCTGCGCGATCTCACCGGCCGCACCGCGGCGAAGCGTGTGCTCTACACGCTCGCCCGTCACGCTGGGCGCATTCCCGATCTCACCGGTGGCGCGGTGCAGCCGACGCGCGCGAGCCTGGTGGGTGTTGCCGTCACCAATCTCGCGCTCGTCTTTCTGCTCGCCGCCGCGGGCCATCCGGCGCTTTATCTCTTGTGGGCGGGTGCCTGGCTCACGACGCACCACCTCGTGATCCGACTGCGCTCGATCGCCGAGCACGCGATGGTGCCCGACCCCGCCGATCCGCTTCGCAACACCCGCACCACGCTCGCGAATCCGTGGGAGCGGTTGCTGGTGGCGCCCAACTACGTGAACTACCACCTCGAGCACCACCTGATCATGACCGTGCCGCACTATCAGCTTCCGCGCATGCATCGGCTGCTTCGCGAGCGCGGTGCTCTCGATCACGCATGCGTGGCGCGGGGCTATGCCGGCGTCTTGCGCCTCGCCGCGAGCAAGCCCGAGCGCGAGACCGGGCTCGGAGCGGCAGAGGCCACGTCCTCATCGTGACGCGTCGTTCAGTGGTCGCTTGACGCGGTCGCTCGCCTCCGCGGCGACGATGGCGATGACCTCCCCGTGCTGCGATGCGGAAACTGCACGCACTGCAGGTGCAGAAACCGTACGGTTTGCACGGCCCGCCGTTCTCGAACGCGACCGTCGCGGGTCGCCACGGTTCACGCGCGATCGCGTACTCGTCGAAACCTCGAATGAATTCGAGATGGCAGCGTCGAGTCATCGCCCGGGGCGGCTAGTCGCGGCATTCGGCGCGCCGCTTGCGAATGGCGTGCGGATCCTGCTTCGTGTTGCCCAGAGGATGCCGCCATGGCCCAACTCGATCGAACCGCAAGTGTGAATCTCTCGCGCTGGATGGAACGGGCGAGCGCTCGCTCGCTGCCCAGCACCCAGGTTGCTTCGATCGTGCTCGCTGCGGTCGAGCAGATTCCGCCAGGGGAGACCAGCGCATGGCTCGTCACTTCCGAGAATGTTCTCGGCCCTCTCGACACGGTCGATGGGCGCCGGGTGACCGCGCTCCTCGCCTACTGCTACAGCCACGGTGTCGTGTCGTCGCGGGTCATCGAGGCCGCGAGCACCACGGACCCGGCGGCCGCGCTGCTTGCAGCACAGCCCCGTGCCCATCGCGAGCTGCGCGCATTTCGGCGCGCCCATCGCGCCGCGCTGGGAGCGGCCTTTCTGGAGGTGTTCCGGCGTTGCGCGGCCATGGGCCTCGCGAAGCTCGGTCAGGTGACGCTCGTGACTCGCGGCTCGCCGCACGGCGCGCTCGATGGCGAGCGGCTAATCGCGGAAGCGGAGCAGGAAGATCGCGAGGACGATGCCTTGCTGGGCACGAGCGAGCGCGAGCCGTCGAGCGTCGACCCGCTCATGCACCCGGCAAGTCGCTCCCAACGTCTACGGCTGGTGCTGGCTCAGCTCGATGCCCAGTCCCGTGCACGGCGCTGAGCCGCGTCGAGCGTCAGTCGACCCTCACCGGCGAGTCCAGCGGCGCCCGTGGCAGCGCGATGTCGAGCTGAGCCAGTTCATGTCGCGGCATGGCCGAAACGCTCCTGCTCGACGCAGTGTCCGTGCCGGAATTCGCGTTCGCTTCCGAATGGCCAGTCACAGCCAGCGGCCCACGGCGCGCGTGTAGCTCGCGTACGCGTCACCGAACTTCGCGGCGAGCGCGCGTTCCTCGGGCTCGATCTGAAAACGATTCAGGTACGCCACGTAAGCCGGTACGAAGAAGAACGCGAGCGTGTGGGCCAGATGGAGGCCCCAGGCGAGCAGCAGCAGCGCGAATCCCACGTACATCGGGTTACGGCTGATTCGGTAGACGCCGTCCGTCACGATCGCGGAAGCCGCCTCCGGTCGCGTCGGATCGACGGTGGTGCGTGCCCGCCGGAACTGGTAACCGCCCGCGAGGAGGAAGCCTACGCCGGCGAACGTGGAGGCGAGCGCGAGGCCGTGATGCCACGGGATCGTGAGGGTGAGCGCCGGCAGCGCCCGCGCCGTTGCCCACATGGCCGCGGCAGCGGCCATGAGCAGAGCGCCGGGGGGAATCTTGTGCTCGAGTGAGAACATGACCGCGACTCCGAGCTTGATCTGGCACCGACACCGCCAGCGTGTCACGCGGGCCGATCCCGATGCCTCGACGACCCGCGCCGTTCGAATCGCCTGTCACGGGATCACGGGCTCGCCGAAGCCGCGCCAGAAGTCGACGATGCGCTCCCAGGCTTCCTGCGCAGTCTCGGCGTACGTGAAGAGGTGCACGTCCTCGGCGTCGATGACGCCTTCGGAGGCCAGGAACTCGGGGTCGAAGGCTCGCTTCCAGAATTCGCGGCCCACCAGGATCACCGGCAACGGCGGGATCTTCTGCGTCTGAATCAAGCACAGCGCATCGAAGACCTCGTCGAAGGTGCCGTATCCGCCGGGAAAGGCCACCAGCGCCCGCGCCAGCCGCATGAAGTGCATCTTGCGTAGCGCGAAATAGCGGAACTGGAAGCAAAGCTCGGGCGTGATGTAGGGATTCGGATACTGCTCGTGGGGCAGGTTGATGTTGAGCCCGACGCTCTTGGCGCCGACGTCGAATGCGCCGCGGTTGGCCGCTTCCATGATCCCCGGTCCGCCACCGGTCATCACCACGAATTGGTACGGTCCGTTCTGCTGGTGCACGTTGCTCACGATTTGCGCCAGTGCCCGGGCTTCGTCGTAGTAGCGGCTGAGCGCTTTCACGCGCTGGGCGACCGCCACGCGGCGTTGTGCGTCGGGGTCGGAGGGGGCGCGATCGAGGTCGCGGCGGGCAGCTTCGAGCCGCCGGCGTGCGGCGGCAGGTTCCACCAAGCGGGTGCTGCCGAAGACCACGACCGTCGAGCGCACCTGGTGGCGGCGCAACACGATGTCGGGCTTCAGGTACTCGAGCTCCAGGCGCTCACCGCGCAGCTCGTCGAGCTCCATGAAGTCCGGGTCTTGATCTGCGCGCCTGTAGCTTTGGCTCGCCATGATGCGTGCGATGCGCTCGGCGGCTTCGGGATCGTCCTCGGGCGGCTTGGGCGCGCTCCACGGCAGCGGCGTCGCGCGGCGCATCGCCAGATCCACGGCGCGGGCGCGCGCCAGCTCTCGCGGCGTGGGCTTCCGCGCACCGTTGTTCGCGTTCTTCCGGTTGCCGCGGGAGTTGCCGTTGGTGCGCGCCGGCTTCGGGTCGGCGGACGACTTCGCGTTCGCGGCGACCTTGCTCTTTTTTCCGTTCGACGTGGGCTGCGCCCCATTCGCCGGGGCCGTGCCCTTCGCAGCGGTAGCGGGCCGGGGGCTCTTCGATCGAGTGCGGCGCTTCATTGCTTGCTCGCGGTTTCGAGATCGTAGACGTCGCCGAGCCGCGGCAGTTGGGCGTTCGCGCCCAGCTCGCGCTCGATGCGCGCCGCCAGCGCTTCGGCGGATGCGGGCTCGCCGTGGGTGACGAAGACGTTCGCCGGTGGCGCGCCGTCGCTCGTGATCCAGCGCATGATCTCGTCGCAGTCGGCGTGTGCCGAGAGGCCGCTCAAGGAGAGGAGGCGCGCGCGAACCGGCACGTCCTCGCCGTGCATGCGGACCGTCCGACGTCCTTCCTGCAGCGCGCGGCCGCGTGTGCCTGCCGCTTGATAGCCCACCAGCACGATCAGGTTGCGCTCGTCGGTGAGCAGCCGGTGCAGGTGATGGACGACGCGTCCACCCGAAAGCATGCCGCTCGCCGAGATGATGACGCGCGGGCCGGCGAGCGCGTTCAAGCGCTTCGACTCCTCGACGCTGCGGTGGAAATGGACGCCTTCGGGGAAGAGGCGGCTGTGGCCGTTCTTCAGGATGTCCGGGTCGAGATTCTCGTCGCCGACGTGCCGCGCGTAGATCCGCGTGGCGTCGATGGCCATGGGGCTGTCGATGTGGATCGGTACGCGCGGGATGAGCCCGTCGCGCATCGCGTCGCCGAGCAGCAGCGTCACGATCTGCGCGCGTCCCACGGCGAACGACGGGATCAAGATGGTGCCGCCGCGAGCGCAGGCTTGTTGGAAGGGCTTCTGCAACTGCTGGATCGGCGGTGTCGGATCGTGGCGGCGATCGCCATACGTGGACTCGGTGACGAGCACGTCGCAGGGCGGGCGAGGCGTGGGGTCGGGGTGGAGCGGGGCGGAATACCGGCCCAGATCGCCGCTGAAGACCACGCGCAGCGTGCGCTCCGCTCCCGGGACCTCCAGCTCGACGTGGGCCGAGCCCAGGATGTGGCCGGCGTTGGCGAAGCGTGCGCGGAAGCCGTCGCCGAGGGTGATCCACTCGCCGTACGGCACTGGACGAAGCTGCCGCAGCGCTTGCTCGGCATCGACCAACGTGTAGAGCGGCAGCGCGGGCTTGTGCTTCGAGAAGCCGCGCTGGTTCGCGTACTCCGCGTCTTCTTCTTGAAGCTGAGCTGCGTCGCGAAGCATCAGCTCGGCGAGCTCGGCGGTGGCTTCGGTCGAGTAGATCGGGCCGCGGTAACCGTCGCGCACCAGCTTGGGCAGATAGCCGGAATGATCGATGTGCGCGTGGGTCAAGAGCAGCGCGTGAAGATCTGTGGGGTCGAACGAGGTGCCCTGCCAGTTGAGCAGGCGTAGTTCCTTGAGACCTTGGAAGAGGCCAGCGTCGACCAGGCAGCGAGTGCCGCGCGCCTCGATCAGATAGCGCGAGCCCGTGACCGTGCCCGCGCCGCCGTGAAAGCCGAGGGTGGTGCTCATGTGTGGCGCAGAATGCTCGATCTGCTGCAGCGTGCTCAAGCTGGACTGCGCCGTGCGATGTCTCGGCGAGCGCCGCGTGCCCACGGGTGCGCTACCCTCGGCGCGACGTTGCCTCGCGAGGAGGACCGCCTTGTCCGAGCACTATTACCACGCGCACGATCTCGGGAAGTTCGGCGAGATCGGCAGGAACGCGCCCGAGCTCGCGCGCAAATTCTTCGATTGGTACGGTGCGGTGTTCGCCGACGGCGCCCTCAGCGCGCGCGAGAAGTCCCTCATCGCCTTGGCGGTGGCGCACGCGGTCCAGTGCCCGTATTGCATCGACGCCTACAGCAAGGACGCGCTGGAGAAAGGCGCGGATCTGGATCAGATGACCGAAGCGGTGCACGTGTCGGCGGCGATCCGCGGTGGTGCGAGCCTGGTGCACGGCGTGCAGATGCGAAACCACGCCACCAAGCTCGGCATGTGAAGGGCGCGTCCGTTCCACGCAGGGCATGATCCGACGATGAGCACGGAGACGGTCACGTCGCTCAGCGCCCGCGGTGCGTCGCTAGCCGAGCCCGAGCTGCAGCGCGCGCTTCTCGACCAGCTCGCGGGCGTGCCGCCGTTCGAGGAGGCGCTCGCAAGTGCCGGGCTCGCGCCGCTTCGCGCGACGGGCGTCGACGTGTTGCAGATCAACGTCGGCAAGCTCTGCAACCAGACCTGTCGCCACTGCCACGTGGATGCGGGTCCGGATCGCGTCGAGCGCATGTCGCGCGAGACCCTCGAGTGCTGTCTCGCTGTGGTGGCCGAGTGCGCCATCCGCACGGTGGACGTGACCGGCGGCGCACCCGAGCTGCACCCGGATTTCCGTTGGCTGGTGGAGCGGGCCACGGCACTCGGTGCGCACGTGATGGATCGCTGCAATCTGACGGTGCTCGCCGCACCGTCGCAGCGTGATCTGCCGGAGTTCTTCGCCGCCCACGGTGTGGAGCTGGTGTGCTCGCTGCCGCATTACCGAGCGCCGAGCACCGATCGTCAGCGCGGCGAAGGGGTCTTCGAGCGTTCGATCGCCGGGCTGCGACGGCTCAACGACGTCGGCTACGGCCGAGGCGACCCGCGTCGTCGCTTGGTGCTGGTGACCAATCCGGTGGGTGCGTTCCTGCCGGGATCACAGGCTTCGCTCGAGCGGGAATGGAAGCGCGAGCTGGCGCGGAACCACGGTGTGGAATTCGACGCGCTCTACACCATCACCAACATGCCCATCAGCCGCTTCCTGGAATGGCTCGTGGACTCGGCGAATCTCGCGGCGTACCTGGAGCGGTTGGTCCAGGCGTTCAATCCGGTGGCGGCGCGTGGTGTCATGTGTCGCAACCTGATCTCGGTGGGTTGGGACGGCCGGCTCCACGACTGCGACTTCAACCAGATGCTCGATCTTCCAGTCGACGCGGCGGCGCCTCGCCACATCGCGGACTTCGATGCAGCGCGGCTCGCTGGGCGACGAATCGCGGTCGGCCGCCACTGCTTCGGATGCACGGCAGGGGCGGGCTCGTCGTGCGGTGGCGCCACCGCTGCTTGAGGATGGGGACGTGAAAGCAACACCCGTTGGATGGCCGCGGATCTCGGCGGCGCTCTATTACGACGACCCGGCGCGGGCGATCGACTGGCTGTGCGAGGCCTTCGGCTTCGAGGTGCGCCTGCGCATCGAGGGAGAAGGCGGTCGGATCGACCACTCGGAGCTGGTCTTCGGCGAGGGGCTCGTGATGGTGGGTGGCACCGGACCAGGCTCGGCTCACCCGGAGCTCGTCCATCGCGCTACACCGCGTTCCGTGGGGGGCGCCAACACTCAGAATTTGTTGGTTTTCGTGGACGACGTGGACGCACATTGCGAGCGCGCTCGACGTGCGGGGGCGCACATCGTGGCGGAGCCCAAGACCGTCGACTACGGCGTGGATTACTGGAGCGACCGGATCTACGAGGTCGAGGATCCCTGGGGTCACCACTGGTGGTTCACCCATCGAGTCCGCGACCCCCGCCCGTCGACGACGTGAAGTCGCCGCTGTAGCGCAACACCGCGAGCCGGATTCCCAAGCACGGGCGCCAAGCCCAGGAAGCGCTTCACCCGGTTCCAGGCATTGTCGTCAATTTTCTTCGATCTCGCCACCAAGTTGATCAAATGTCTATCCGTCCTCGTCATAGCCTTGTGCGCAGATCTGTTCGACCACACGGTGCCACCCACGTGCCCGGCTAACGTGCGGGATAGATTTCCCTATTATTTCGAATGCTTGCTAGTTTATTGACGGTTTGCGGCGCGGCCCGAATTTGATTTGGCGTATGTCGTTTGGAAATTAGCGATTTTGGCCTTCTGCTTGCTCAGTTTGGCAACTGTATCCAGTCTAATATTTGACGATATCGTCGCAGGCTGGGCGGGAGTCGAACGTGGGTAGCCGTATTATTGACGATCGAGTCGTGGGACTGCGTTGGCGGCAGGTGTTCGCCGCCATCTTCTTGCTCGCTACCGCTGTGGGCTTGAGCAGTCCGGCCAGGGCCGCGTCCACCAAAACCACCGTGGCGATCCCCATGCGCGACGGGAAGACCCTGGCGGCGGACGTGTACAAGCCGACCAGCACGTCGGGGCCCTGGCCCGTGATCGTCGTCCAGACGCCCTACGACCGGCGCACCTGGGAACCGATCTTCACCTACGACCAGAACACCGACCCGCTCTTCAAGAGCCCCAACTACGCGTGGGTGTTCGTCGATTGGCGCGGCTTTTTCGGCTCGGCGAACGCTCAGTACTCGGGGTGTCCCACACGCGGCCAGGATGGCTACGACGTGGTGGAGTGGATCGCCAAGCAATCCTTCAGCAACGGCAAGGTCGGCGGGTGGGGCGTCTCCGCGCTCGGCACCTCGATCCTCGCCACCGCGCAGGAGGCCCCGCCGCACCTCGTGGCCGGCGTGCCCATCCAGTACTACTGGCGCGAGGGTTACGCCCTCAGCTACCCGGGCGGCGTCTACTACAAGAACCGCAACGACTCGCCGTTCGGGAACGGCTACCTGTCCGCCAACCATCCGCTCTACGACTGGTGGTGGACGCAGGTCGAGACCACCTCCAACCCGATCGACCAGGTGCGTATCCCCATGCTCCACGTCACGGGCTGGTACGACCACATGACCGACACCACGCTCGGCGAGATGCAGCGCGTTCAGAGTGGCGGTGCGACGGGAGCGGCCGGCAAGCAGAAGGCGCTCATCGGCCCGTGGTCGCACAGCCACGTGAGCGACGCACAACAGGGCGAGCTCAGCTACCCGGACGCGGCGACGATTCAGGCCAGCGCCGCCCTCGAGTTCTTCGACTCGACCATGCGCGGCATCGCCAACGGCTACGCCCAGCGCGCCACCTATCGCTACTACCAGATGAACGAGGGGCGGCTGGCGGACTCGGCGAGCTGGCCTCCCGCGGACGCCGGAAACCAGACCTTCTATCTGCGCGGCGACGCGTCTTTGACCTTCGCGACGCCGGCGGCGAACGAGACGCCGCGCTCGTACGTAGCCGATCCCGCGAATCCAGTGCCCACGCTCTTCGGCGCGGTTCTCGATGACACCAACGCCACCGTTGGCCCCGGCGACCTGCGGCCCATCGAGTCGCGCGGCGACGTGCTCTCGTTCACCACTCGCCCACTCTCGAATCCGCTCTCGATCACCGGCCGCCCGCGCGTTCGCCTCAACGTGACGTCCACGGCGGTCGATACCGACGTCGCCGTCCGACTCACCCAAGTGCGCGCCGACGGCAGCTCCACCCTGATCGTCGATTCGATTCGGAGGGTGTCGCTGCGCTCCGGTTACACCACCCGCCAGATGCTGAGCCCAGGCACGGTCTACGCGGTGGACGTCGACCTGCCGTCCGTGGCCATCACCATCCCGTCGGGCGATCGGCTGCGGCTGCTCGTGGCACCTTCGAACTACGACCGCTTCGACAAGAACATGCAGGACGGCTCCTCGCTCTCGACCTCTTCGGGCGCCGTCCCCAAGAGCGGCACGGTTCAGATCGTTCTCGATTCGGCGCATCCGAGCACGATCACGCTGCCGTCGCTGGCGGCGGTCACCACGCCGCCTGCAGCGCCGAGCGGCTTGATCGCCACCGCCGCGTCCACCACCGGCATCAACCTCTCGTGGACGGACGGTTCCAGCACCGAGACCGGCTTCCTGGTCGAGCGCTCGACCGACGGCGCCAACTTCGCCGCCATCGCCTCGGTATCGGCGAACAACGTGACCTTCGCCGACAGCAGCCTCACGCCGGCGACGACCTACTACTACCGCGTCCACGCCTTCAACTCGGCGGGCGATTCGACGAACACCGCCGTCGCCAGCGCCACCACCCAGCCCGCGCCGCCTGCGGCGCCGAGTGCCCTCGCCGCCAGCTCGGTTGCGAAGAATCAGGTCGTGCTGGTCTGGACCGATGGCTCGAGCAACGAGACCAATTTCAAGATCCAGCGATCCACCGACAACAAGAACTTCTCGAGCGTCGGTACCGTGGGCGCCAACGTGACGACCTTCACGAACACCGGCCTGCGCGGCGGCAAGACCTACTACTACCGCGTGTACGCGTACAACGCCGCCGGAAACTCGCCCTACTCGAACACCCTCACCGTCACCACCCCGCGCTGACACGCGACGGGTGCCCTGCGGCCTCGCGCGCGACGGCGTGGAGCGCCGTCGCTCCGTCGACGGCCCGGAGATGCGCGGGCCACTTCACCGAGGGACCGGTGGGCCTCCAGGCGATATCGGCGCGCGGGAAGCTTCAGCCGCGGCCGATGTGCTGTTTGACTGTCTTGGTTGCGATGTACACCGGGCGCGGCCACGCGCGTGCAGCCGAGGAGATAGGTCGAAAGCCGTGGCTCTCGTAGAAGCGGAAGGCTCGTTCGTGTTTCGCATCGGCGACTACGAATGCAACTCCGACGGGGCCCTCCGCAATGCGCGCGAAGGCATCGTAGAGCAGCACGCGGCCGAGGCCTGCGCCGCGCTTCGAGCTCACTCGCGCGAGGCGGCCGATCCGCGCAATCGGAATCGGATAGGCGGCGGGAAGTCGCCGAGTCTCCGAGGGATCCAGTTCTGCCCGCTCGATCGCCCCGGCGCTCAGCGTGTAGAAGCCCAAGATTCGGGCCGAGTCTACCGGGTCTTCCAACACCCACACCTTCGCCACATCGCGCCGCACGTCTTGATGAGCCAAGCGCCGTAGGTATTGATCGAGGATCTCGTCGCCGCACGAGAAACCATCGCGGTCGTGGCGCGAGGTGTCGAGCGCCTTCGTCGCTGGAAGGATGACCACTCGTCCGCTACGCCGTTCGCTCGACGCTTACGAGATTCTCGACCGAGACTCACGAATCGAGCGCAGCTTGGAGCGCACGATAGTCGTTTTCCGCCACTACCAAGCGGGGAGTCGTTCGGCGTTCGTAGGCCTCGCGAAGCTGGGCAAGCTCGTCGCTCATCTCCGGAGTGAGCCCGCCGTCCATTTCCGCATCGGCGAGGTCCGCGTAGCGATTCGCAATCTCTAGGAGCGGCAGGTGGTCGAGGTATTCGAAGCGGAGCACGCCATCCGGTGGCACGCTCAGCCGGAGGTCGAAGACATCGTCCTCCTGCATTTCGCCTGCGATCCGAAGCAAATCCTCCGGCGGCCGGGGAAGAACGACCGGTTGAAGAATGACCCTTTCCGGGCCGAGACACACACGCGCACCAGGCAGATCCAGAGTCCTGGGTAGCAGAAACTTGATCGTGAATCGTTCGTCCGGCTTCGCGAGAATTGCCTGCGCAACGTTGCGCAACAGTGTCGAGCCGCACGGCACGTTCAACGTCCCCTGTCGGGCCCACACGCCGCTCGTAGCCACGTCGAGCGCCCACTCGATCGCAGCCATGTGCCCGGGATACGGCACGGTCAGTTGCACCCCGAAGTGCTCCTCGATCACGAGCATCTGATCGAGAAGCTGGATCGAGGCGTCGAGGTCCGCCACATCCGTGATCGCCGCCGTGATTCGTGCCAGCACCTGGCCTTGCGCTACCACCTCGATTCGCCCCGGACGCGCCATCTCGCGCAGCAGCGAACGTGCGTTTCGGATCGACCGAATCGGGAATCCTTCGTCATGACCTGTGACGCGAACGGTCTTCCCTCGGGCGTGAAGCTCGAGAGCGCCTTCGGCGGTCCGAACGAGAAGCTCCGGCGGCACTCGGCTCAGCCACCGGATCGTGCATTCCGCCAGACGCACGGCAGCGCCGTTTTCGGCGCGAAGACGTAGCTCCCCAGAGACGGCAGGCGTGAGTACGGCGTTCGGCGTCGCTGTCGGGATTGAAGCGGCGATGCCCGCCAAGCTGCTCGGCGCCAGGTTCGCAGAGCCGGCGAACGCACGGAGACCCGTGGAACCGAGCGAAGAACGAACAGAAGGGTCTGACGGCTCGAACCCGGGCTGAGTAGGCGTACTGGAGATCGCTTGGAGAGCCATTTCGATCAGTGTACCCGCATCCGCTCGCCGAGGTGCGACGCGATTCCTGGCGAGGATTCTGTGCGGCCGTCAGTTACGTCCGCTGGCTCACCCGCGCTTGGACTCCCGGATGGCCTGGGCGAGCTGACGTCTCCGGGTTGATCGTGCTCGTCAGATGTGGAGGCTCCGCTACATGGGCCTTGGGTGTTCTGGAAACGTTGGGGAGCCGTACACTCGCATGCCCCGGTGGTGTCCCCCTCATCGCAAGAGAGATTGACAGGATGGCCCGCAGTGTGGGGATGTAGAAGGCAACAGCCCCGAGGATCCCATGGGTGCACTTTATGCACGACTTCAAGAATCTGTGCGCATCGCCCATCTCGATGGCATCGTTCTGACTATCTCCTTTGTTGCCGCTTGCTCTTGCCCGGTCACGTGGGAGAATCACGTGCTCACATCGACACCGGGTGCGGCCTTTCTTGCGTCGCCCGCCATCCGCGAAGATCGGGTGGGGATCGCATGGGAGGACTACCGGGACGGCAACCATCCGGCGATCTATTTCGCGGAATACACGCTAACCGGACAGCCTGTCACCGCGGAGGCACCGCTTTTCTCGACCCCGGGCCAGGTCGCCATCCAACCCGTGATCGAGGCTGTTGCCGATGGGTACGTTGCCGCGTGGTCTGCGTACCCGGTTGGCGGATCAGACTCCACGATCTACGCGATCAAGATCGACGCCTCGGGTGAGCCCGCCAGCCCGCCCAGTATTGTCGCCGACCACCTGCACGGGTCGATCAGCGGAATGTCGATCGCCTCGAACGGATCCGGCCTCGCGCTCGTTTGGTCTGGGCCCGCCTCGGATCGATCTACGATCTTCTTCACGCTCCTCTCAGCGGAGGCTGAGAGAATTGGTGAGATCATTCCGCTCACCGATGCACCCAATTCGAAGTACGAACCTGCCATCGAATCGAACGGCACGGGCTACGGGGTCGCGTGGCGGGATCTTCGTGATCGACCCGTCGGCAGCAACCAAACGCAGGTCTACTTCGTACTGCTCGATTCGAATGGATCCCACCTAAGCCTGGAGACCCGCCTCTCCGATCTGACTGATACTTCAGGAGCCCCGCAGCTCGTTTGGTCGGGCACATCTTTCGGGGTGACGTGGGGCGACTACACCGCGAACGGCGAGCGCGAAGTCTTCTTGCGTGGTGTCGATGGTAGTGGCACTCCCTTTGCCAACATCGTGCTCGTGAGCGGCGACGTACCCTCGTCCGCCGCCATGGTCAGCCCTGCAATCGGGTGGTTCGACTCTCGATTTGCGCTCGTGTGGGAGAATGCACCCAACAACCTTTTCTTCCGGATGGTGCAGGAAGACGGCACGCTCGTACCGGGCTACGAATGCGTGGGCAACCTGTTTGCTGGCGATACCGTGCCCCGGGTCGCCGCGACGGATGACACGATGACCGCCGTTTGGTATGGGCGCCCGACGGACCGCCAGGGTTCGTTCGTGGAGATGGCGATGCGGCCGAGCGCTTCGAGTCTCTGTTCACACGCTGCGCACGGTTGAGCCGGGCTTGCGCACTGCGTGGAAGCCGTCTACGCAGGCCCCCTAAGAATTGAAAGGGCGTAGCGCTGGCAGATGGCTACCGCGAACGATCTGTGTGCCGCGGCGTCGCGCGGGGGGGCTCGTCGAGGCCGCGCTGGTAGAGGTGCGGTAGGAAGCAGTCCTGGATGTGGATGGTTCGACGGTGCGGGACAAGCTCGATCCAACGCGCCTGCCTGGTTCGGCGCGCGCGGCCTCGACGTGGACCTGGTGGCTCATGGAGAGAACGTTGCCCACAACGCGCGTCGACCGGGTCCCTGTTTGCCCCACCTGCGACGGCGACGGGATCGAGCAGAGCCCGCAGCGTCACGACCGGGTGTTGCTGGGGCAGCTAACGATGCAGCGTACGCGGACTAGCAGCTCGATCTGTCTCGCGACGGACCGCTCCGGTACCTCGCGCTGGCCGCGAACGGCTAGGCGCTGAGCCAGGCTGCCGACCCCGTCGGCCATGAGCTCCCATGGCAGTCGGAGCAGTGCGGCGTAGCGGGTGG
Source organism: uncultured bacterium (assembly GCA_964447125.1). Classification (GTDB taxonomy): domain Bacteria; phylum JADJOY01; class JADJOY01; order JADJOY01; family JADJOY01; genus JADJOY01. The sequence goes on from CAYUSL010000091.1 coordinate 15,858, forward strand.
CGATCGTCAGCTCTCGTGGCTCGGAGGCGTCGAGCAGGATCCTCAGACACGCGGCATTCTCGGGTGGGGCGAAGAGCGCGTCGTGGAGGCGGCGGCCCCAAGACTCGAGCTGGCGCTCAACGGCTTCCGCGCGAACCACCGATCCGCCGTCCGGGAGATCGAGGTACGCCTCGAGGTACCAGCGGAGGCTGTCGTAGTTGGCGTCGCCGAGGAACGGCGTGAAGGGGACCTCGACCCCAACGGGTAGCCCAGCGGAATCGGTGAGGTGAACCAAGTAACGCTTCTCGACACCGCTGTCGCTCGCATCGCGCTGGGAGTCGGCGAACGTGACGCTGAGCTCTTGCGTCGTCGGGCTCCATGAAGCGACCGTACAGAGTACCAGCAGGACTGCAAATCACTTATATGTGAGGGCGATTCGCTGGCAGCGCATCGCCCCAGTAATGCCAAGCCGATCGACGAGCCACCACGTGCGGGCGAGTTACGGTGGCGGCCGCGCGCGCGGGCTTCACGGCTGGCTGGTTCACCAGCTCGCGAGCCAGCGGTGGGCTT
>CAYUSL010000092.1:0-16318 GCA_964447125.1 uncultured bacterium
CGCGTTACGTCGATTCCCACTTCCACCCCGATCTCGACGGATTGAGCCAGGACGTGCCGGCCGTGCTCGAGCGCGGCCGCAAGGCCGGCGTGTGCGCTTTCGTGTCGGTCGCCGCGGGGATCGGCTCGTGGGAGAACACGGTGCGTCTGGCCCGCGAGCACGACGATGTTTACGCCACCGTCGGCTGCCACCCGCACGACGTGAAGACGCTCGACGAAGCCCAGTTCGCGCGCATCGCGGAGCTGGCGCGCCTTCCGGAAGTCGTCGCTGTTGGAGAAACCGGCCTCGATTACTTCTACAAACTGTCGCCGCGCGAGCAGCAGATTTCGTGGTTCGAGCGCCACCTGGCGCTGGCGCGCGAGGTCGGGAAGCCGGCAGTGGTTCACGCCCGCGATTCGCTCGACGATCTGGTGGCGACCGCCGCCAAGGCCGCTGCCCAGGGCGTGCGCGGCGTGGTCCATTGCTACACGGGCGACGCCGTGACTGCGCGCAAGCTCCTCGAGATCGGCTGGCTGGTGTCTTTCACCGGCATCCTCACGTTCCGCAACGCCGACGAGCTACGCGCCACGGCGCGCAGCCTGCCGATCGATCGGCTCATGATCGAGACCGACGCGCCGTACCTGGCGCCGGTGCCGTATCGCGGCAAGGGGCCGAACGAGCCGGCGTACGTGGTGAGGGTCGCGGAGACGCTGGCCGAGCTCTTCGGCTTGAGCGTCTCGGACGTGGCGCGCATCACCACCAACAATGCGCGTCGCTTCTTCGGTCTCGACCTCGCGAGCCCATTCGAGATCGCCTACCGGATCCGCAACTCGCTCTATCTCAACATCACCAACCGCTGCACCATCGCGTGCGTCTTCTGCGGCAAGTTCAAGGACTTCACCGTCAAGGGCCACGACTTGCGCTTGCGGGGCGGCGAGCCGAGCGTCGAGCGCATCGTGGCGGCGATCGGTGATCCCACGGGCATCGACGAGGTGGTGTTCTGCGGCTACGGCGAGCCCACGCTGCGCCTCGACGTGATCCGCGAGGTGGGCGCGCGAGTTCACCGGATGGGAAAGCGCGTGCGCCTCAACACCGATGGCCTCGGCAATCTGGTGCACGGCCGCGACATCGTTCCCGAGCTGGTGGGCATCGTCGACACGCTGAGCGTGAGCCTGAACGCGCAGGACGCCGCCACCTACGCGCGTGTGTGCCCGTCCAAGCATGGGGAAGCGGCCTATCCCAAGCTCCTCGAATTCCTCCGCTCCACGAAGGCTCACGGCCTCGACGTGCAAGCATCGGTGGTGGCGCCGCTGGACGGCGTGGACGTCGAGGCCTGCCGGCGGATCGCCGAAGAGATCGGCGTGCGCTTTCGGGTGCGCCCCTTCGACGAGATTGGCTGAACCTGCGCCGCGTTCCCGGTGCCGCGCTTCACGGCGTCACGTCGGTTCGCGACGCGGCGGTGTTCCATTCGGTCCTCAGCGCCAGCGCCCGCGCCGGCTCTTGCGCACGGACGCGTGCCACTTCCGCGGCGACGATGCCCATGGACTTGGGGAGATTGGTCTCCTGCAAGCGCACGGCGAGCCAGTTGGGCAGGCCGGGCACGCTCAGGTGCAAGGCCATGTGGCCGATCGTCTTGCCGGTCTCTTCGTCCCAGGTGAATCGCCAGTAGCCGTCGTTGGCGTCGAAGTCGCCTCGAGTCTGACGCCAGGCGTTCCAGAGCTTCGCCGGATCGCGACGGGTGCGCGTCCAGTACTCGAAGCGCGGCGCGGGCCAACCGACGTTGGCGATGCCGTGCACGCCGAGGCCATCGGGATACGTGGCGATGGCCTCGTAGACCTCGTTTTCCTCAAAGAGTCGCTGCATCACCACGGGCTCGGTGACGATGCTGAAGAGCTCGGTGGGCGCCGCGTCGAAGAGGAAGAGCGCCTCCGCGCGTCGCTCGGACCCCGAAAGCACGATCGAGCGCGTCACCACATTTCCCGCGACGAGCTGAGCGCGCTCGTCGCGCATGAGCTCGGTGGGAGGCGGCACGGGCGGCAGCTCATCCGCGTGCGCGGCTTCGATGCGGACGGGTGCGGTCGACGTGGCGTGCGCCGGCGTGACGCCCGCGAGCGTGATAGCGACGAGGAGCGCGGCCGCCACCGCTGCGGTGTGGATCGTGCGCGGCACGCCCAGCGAGCGGGCAATCGTCCAGCGAAAGACGCGGTTCGGCAGCAGCGAGCGCAGGCCGAGCATCGCCTTGGCGTCGAGCCCGACGCGATAACGCAGGCGCGGCCGCGCGGCGGTGGCGGCGCGACGGATCGTGCGGCTCACCTGACCCGCTGCCGGCATGAGGTGTCCGAAGCGGGCCTGGCGCGCTTCGATGGCGCTCACGATGTCGCGGTAGGCGCTCGCTTCGGGAGTGGCGCGCACCAGGCTCCCCTTGTCGAACTCGGTGCGGTGCGCGCCGGGTTCGACCAGCGAAGTCGAAATGCCGAACGGCGCAAGCTCGTAGTGCCACGCTTCGGTCAGCCCTTCGAGGCCGAACTTGCTTGCGTGGTAGGCGCCGAAAAGTGGGAACGAGATGCGGCCGCCTGCAGACGACACGTTGATGATGCGTCCGGAACGCTGGCTGCGCATCATCGGCAGGAACGCTTTCGTGACCTCGACGACGCCGATGAGATTGGTCTCGAGCTGGGCACGGAGCTGGTCGGCGCTCACGTCCTCGAGGGCGCCGGCGAGGCCGTAGCCGGCGTTGTTCACGAGCACGTCGAGGCGCCCGTAGCGCTCCGTCACGTACGCGGCAGCGGCAGTGATGCTCGCGGCGTCGGTCACGTCGAGGGATTGCACGTCGAGCTCGACCTGCGCTGCGCGCGCGGCATCGTCGAGGGCGGCACGCTTGTTCAGGTTCCGCATCGTCGCGATGACGGTGAAACCGGCGCGCGCCAGCTCGATGGCCGTCTCGAGGCCGATGCCGCTCGAGGTGCCGGTGACCAGTGCCACACGCGAGGTGTCACTCGTCGCACGCTTGCGGTTGGGGATCTCGCGCTCGACCTGGGCGGAATTGGGTGTCGTCATGGCTCGTTCTCCTGATGTGGTGGAAGGCACCGGTGGTGGGTTGGGGTCTTGTGGGATCGTGTCAGTTCGATGATTCGACGATTTGATGGATATCGAAGTATTTGAGCAAAAAAAACGCGCTACGAGCGGGCCGCCGCCGATCCCGCCAAGAAGGCTTGCAGCTCGGCGAGCGCGCTGTCGTTCACCTCGCAGCGCAGGAATTTCCCGTCGCGCTCCGTGTGGACGAGGTCGGCATTCACGAGCTCCTTCATGTGGTGCGACACCGTCGGCGCACCGATGCTGAGCCGCTCGACGATCGCCGTGAGCGAGCAGCTCGCGTCCGGTTGGTAGCCCACGCCGGCGGCGCGCGCGCGTAGCATCTCGGTGAAGAGCTGGAAGCGGTTCGGGTTGCCGAGCGCCTTGAACATCTTGACCAGTCGCTGGTTGGGTTTCGTGGTCATCGTTTGCTCGTGAGTTTCGACGGGTTCTGCAGGCGGCGTGATCAGTTCGATAGTTCGATGATATTCAAACTGTCGAATCTCGTCAAGCGCGACGTGTCTTCGCCCGACGCTCAGAATCCCATCGACTTGGCGATGATCTCGTTCATGATCTCCTGCGTGCCGCCGCCGATGGGCAAGAGCCGCGCGTCGCGGCTCAGCCGCTCCACCCACGTCTCGCGCATGTAGCCCATGCCGCCGAAGATCTGCACCGCGTCGTAGGTGACGCTCACAGCGGTCTCCGCGGTGAGATTCTTGGCCATCGAGACTTCGGTGGGGACGTAGTCACCCTGATCCATGCGGTGCGCGACCTGATAGGTGACCAACTTCGCCGCCATCACCCGCGTCGCCATCTCGGCGAGCTTGTGGCGCGTCACCTGGAACGCCGCGATGGGTTTCCCGAACGCCCGCCGCTCGCGCGCATAGCGGCGCGCCTCCTCGAACGCGATCTCCGCGGTCGCCGACGCGTACGCCGCGAGACCCAATCGCTCGGTCTGGAAGTTCCGCATCAGCGTCATGAAGCCGCTGCCTTCGTCGCCACAGCGGTTGGAGATCGGCACGCGCACATCCTCGAAAGCCAGCTCGGCGGTATCGCTCGCCCACCAGCCGGTCTTCTTGAGGGCACGCGATACGCGCACTCCCGGCATGCTGCTTTCGATCACCAGAAACGTGAGCCCGTCGTGGGGATCGTCGCTGGTGCGCACCAGGGTGGTGATGACGTCGGCGCGCACGCCCGAGGTGATGAAGAGCTTGGCGCCGTTCACCACGTAGTGATCGCCGTCGCGCACCGCGCGCGTGCTCACGCCCGCCACGTCGCTGCCGGTGCCGGGCTCGGTGATCGCGAGCGCCGCGATCTTCTCGCCGGCGAGCACCGGCCGTGCAAAGCGATCGTGTAGGTCGGGATTCCCGGACTGCACGATCGCCGGCAGCCCGATCCCGAGCGAGCCGAGCCCCACGACCACTCCCGTGGAGCGGCCGCGCATCAGCCCCTCCACCGCCATCACCGCGTGCAACGCGCTGCCGCCACCACCGCCCAGTTCCTCGGGAAAGCCCACGCCGAGCACGCCCGCTTGCGCAGCCTTGCGGTAGAGCTCGCGCGGGAACGAGCACGCTTCTTCCCATTCCTCGGCGTGGGGCGCGATCTCCTTCTCCGCGAAGCGCCGCGCGGTGTCGCGCAGCGCACGGTGAGTGTCGTCGAGCAGATTGTCGAAGAAGTCCATGGTTCGCTCCGTGTGCCGTCCTTCGCGGCGCCGCGCGCGAGTCTGGCCCATCGCTGGCTGCGTGGCGCGCCTCGACCGCTGCATCGCAGTCGACGAGAACCAATTCCCGTCCGCGGGTGGTGGGTCAGTTTGCCGAGAATGCGCCAGTGCAGTCTCGAGGGTCTGGGGTCCCGTCGGCGGGCACGGCTCGCCCTCGCTCGACTCCGTGGCACCGCAGGCTCGCCTGCGCCGCGGCCACGCGATGGGGGCTCACTCCCCACGAGCAAGACTCGAGGTGCGTGGCCGCGGAGCGCCCTTCGACGTGCCCCCAGCCCCTCGCGCCTGGGAAGGGTTCAGCTCGAAACTGACCCACGGCTCGTCCGTGGGTTGCCTGGCGGAACGGAGATCTCGGAGCTACCATCCCGGCGCCTTCGGGTTTTCGACGCGCGTTCTTCGAGGAGGACTGGTTCGTGAGCCAAGCGGCCGACGTGCAAGCGTTGTTGTCTCGCATCGATGATCGGCTGCTCGCCCTCGAGAAGCGGATGCAGGCCCTCGAAGCGCGAGTGGCGACGCTCGATCGTCGCGAGTCGGAAGACGACGGCACGATCGCGAGCTTGATCGATCTGCTCGACTCGGGTGACGCGGACTCGGTGCTCAACGCCACCGAAGCGCTGGCGCGGCTCGGCACGGACGCGATCCCGACGCTGGTGGCGATGTTGCGCAGCTCGGATGCGGCGTTGCGGCGGCGCGCGGCGCTGGGGATCGGTGCGATCGGCCCCGAGGCACGAGGCGCGGTGAACGCGCTGGTGGCGGCGCTCAAGGACGATTCGGCTGCGGTGCGACAAGCAGTGGCTCAGGTGTTCGGAGCCATCGGACCGGCGGCGAAGTCGGCGGCGCCCGCGCTCATCGAAGCGAGCATCAAGGATCCGGACGTGGCAGTGCGCGGCCGCGCGGCGCTGGCACTCGGCGCCATCGGCCCGGCGGCGCGGATCGCGGTGCCGGCGCTCATCGAGGCGCTCTTCGACGAGGTGGCCGACGTGCGGCAGTCGGCGGCCCAGCTTCTGGGAGAGCTCGGCCAAGATGCGCGCTCCGCCGTCCAGGCCTTGGTGACGGCGTTGCGGGATGAGCAGTGGCGGGTTCGGCGCAGCGCCGCGTGGGCGCTCGCGGAGATCGGCAAGGAAGCCGACGAAGCGGTGCCGGCGTTGCTCAACGCGCTGCGCGACAAGGAATGGGGCGTGCGCAAGTCGGCGGCGTGGGCGATCGGCAACATCCGTCCTGATCCGGCGCGGTGCGTGCCGGCCCTGATCGAGGCACTCGCCGATCCCGTCGGCGACGTGCGCTACTGGTCAGCGCAAGCGCTGGGTGAGATGGGATCGGCGGCCGCTGCAGCCGTCGAGCGGCTCACCAAGTCGCTCAGCGACGACGACTCCAACGTGCGCCGGCGCGCCGCGCAGGCGCTGGGCTCGATCGGTGCGCAGGCCAAGCCTGCGCTGCCTGCGTTGATCTCGGCGCTCGGTGACGAGGCCACGGAGGTTCGCCAGGCCGCCGCGCAAGTGCTGGGCGAGCTCGGCGTGGATGGTGGTGCTGCGGTCGTGGGAGCGCTGGTGGGAGCGCTCAAGGATGCTTCGCCCGACGTTCGTCAGGTTGCGGCACAAGCCCTCGGCGCTGCGGGTCGCCAGTCGCAGGAAGCCGTGTCGGCGCTCGAAGAAGCGCTCAAGGACGAGACACCTTGGGTGCGCCAACAGGCCGCCGAGGCGCTCGATCGGGTGCGCGGAAGCTGAGCGCGCGCGGCTCGGCTGCAGCTCTGCTTGACGGGAGTCACTTCGATCTTTACTGTGTGCGTCGTCATGAACGCGTTCGCGATCTCCACTCTCGGTGCCCTTTCTCTCCTCCTTAGCGAGGCGGGGGAAGGGACCGCCTGAGCGAGGCCGCGAGCAAGCGCACGCGACGTACCCACTCAGCCAACCCTCTCCCGCCGAATCCGGCCGGAGAGGGTTTTGCGCTCCTGGAGCATGGGGCTCCCTGATCGCACCGCCCACCGGCCGATTCCTCGGCGGAAAGGAGCGATGCGATGTCCACGCAGTCCAACCCATTCACGAAGTCGAGCCCGGTCGTCATCTTCGACACCACCCTGCGCGACGGCGAGCAGTCCGCGGGGGTGGCCTTCTCGCTCGCCGACAAGATCGAGATCGCACGCGACCTGGCCGCGATGCGCGTCGACGTGATCGAGGTGGGCTTCCCCGCCGCCTCGCCCGCCGAGCACGAGGCGGTTGGCGCCATCGCCCGCGAGGTCCGCGGCGTTCGCGTCGCGGCGCTGGCGCGCGCCGTCGACAGCGACGTCGACGCCGCGGGCGCGGCGCTGGCCGGCGCCGAGGCACCGCGCATCCACGTCTTCCTGTCCGCGAGCGAGGTCCATCTGCGCCACCAGTTGCGCAAGGACCGCGAGCAAGTGCTGCGCATGACCGACGCCATGGTGTGCCGCGCTCGCCGCTTCACCGACGACGTCGAGTTCAGCCCCATGGATGCCACACGCTCGGACATCGCCTTCGTTTCCGAGGTGGTGCGGGTGGCGATCCGCGCCGGTGCCACCACCATCAACGTCCCGGACACGGTGGGGTGGGTGACACCCGTGGTGCTGGCCGCACGCATCGAAGAGCTGCGCCGCCGCGTCCCCGAGATCGAGGCCGCCGTGATCTCGTTCCACGGTCACGACGATCTGGGCTTGGCCACCGCCAACGCGCTGGCGGCCATCGGCGCCGGCGCGCGTCAAGTCGAGGTTACGGTCAACGGCATCGGCGAGCGGGCCGGCAACACGCCGCTGGAAGAGGTGGTGATGGCGATCCACGTCCACGGCGAGGCGATGGGCGTGCACACCGGCGTCGACACCCGTGGCATCCACCCCGTCTCGCGCAAGGTCGCGGAGCGAAGCGGCATCGGCGTGGCGGCGAACAAGGCGGTCGTGGGTCGCAACGCATTCCGTCACGCCTCCGGCATCCACCAGGATGGCGTCGTGAAGTTCCGCGAGACCTACGAGGTCTTGGATCCCGCTCAGGTCGGCAACGAACGCGGCAGCGAGATCGTACTGGGCAAGCTCTCGGGGCGCGCAGGCTTCCGCGCACGCGCCGCCGAGCTGGGCCTGGCGCTGGCCGATCACGAGCTGGACGCGGCGTTCGAGCGCTTCCAGGAGATCGCCGATCGTTCGCGCGAGGTCGGCGACGACGTGGTGCGGGAGATCGTGCACGCGGCGCTGAGCGAGGCGAATGCTCATGTATCCGTGGCATGATGCGGCGCGATCCTGTGGCATGCGTCGCGCGCGCCGCACCACGATCCCCCGGGAGGCCGCTGCCGTGAGCGATTCGACAGCCGATCTGCAGGCACTACTGTTGCGTCTCGAAGCGCGCTTCACCGATCTCGAGCGTCGCTACGACTCGCTGCAGCGTCAGGTCGAGGGTCCGCCGCCGGAGGATGTGGGCGACGAGCCGGGTGAGGTGATCGAGTTGCTGGCTGCGATCGTCGACGGCGAGGACGCCGAGCGCGTCGCAGCCGAGGCGCAGCTCTGCGCGCTCGGCGCGAGTGCCGCGGGGGCACTCGCCGTCGGGCTCGTCGATCGTCGCGCCGAGCTGCGCGCGTGCGCGGCTCAGGCGCTCGCCAGGCTCGGCGCCGTGGCGCGCGTGGCCGTGCCCGGGCTCGTCGCAGCGCTCAAGGATCCCGATGCCGAGGTCCGGCGCGCTGCAGCCGCAGCTCTGGAAGCGCAGGGTCCCGCGGCGAAGCTCGCGGTGCCGGCGCTGGTGGAGATGAGCATCAAGGACGTGGACGGCGGCGCCCGCAGCCGTGCAGCGCTCGCGCTCGCGGCGATCGGGCCGGGTGTCCGCGCCGCGGTCCCCGCGCTCATCGGCGCGCTCGGAGATCCGGCAGCGGACGTGCGCCAGGGTGCGGCCCAGGTGCTCGGTGAGATCGGCGCATCCGCCGCGGCCGCGATTCCCGCGTTGGTCGCGGCGCTCAAAGACGAGAACTGGCGCGTGCGGCGCAGCGCTGCGTGGGCGCTCGCCGAGATCGGTGTCGAGGGCGACGGCGTGGTGGTGGCGCTGCTCGAGCGACTTCGCGACTCCGAGTGGGGCGTGCGCAAGTCGGCTGCGTGGGCGCTCGGCCGGGTGCGTGGCGAGTCGAAGCTGCTCGTGCCCGCGCTCGGCGAGCGGTTGCGTGACGAGGTCGCCGACGTCCGCTACTGGGCGGCGCAGGCGCTCGGCGATCTCGGCCCGCACGCGCGAGCCGCAGTGCCGTGGCTGATCGACGCTCTCGAAGACGTGGACCACCACGTGCGGCGGCGCGCAGCCGAAGCGCTGGTCGCGATCGGCGTGGACGCCGTGGTGGGACTGGGTGCCGCGCTCAAGGATCACTCGCCGGAAGTGCGCCAGGCCGCAGCACAGGCGCTGGCGGAGATCGGTCCGGCGGCCAAGGCAGCCGTGCCCGCGCTCATCGAAGCGGCGCTCACCGACGCCGACGTGGCCGCGCGCAGTCGCGCCGGCATGGCGCTCGGTGCCATCGGTCCGGCGGCGCGCAACGCGATCCTGCCCCTGGTCGAAGCGCTCAAGGACGAGATCGGCGAGGTGCGCCAGGCGGCGGCGCGCGCGCTCGGCGACATCGGCCCCGTTGCCAAGGGTGCCGTGCCGGAATTGATCGAAGCGCTCAAAGACCCGCTGTGGAGCGTGCGGCGCAGCGCCGCATGGGCGCTCGCCGAGATCGGGCGCGAGGCGAAAGACGCCGTGCCGGCGCTCATCGAGGCGTTGCGGGATCGCGAGTGGGGCGTGCGCAAATCGGCAGCCTGGGCGCTGGGTACGATTCATCCCGATCCCGCCGACGCGGTCCCGGCGTTGATCGCGGCGCTCGGCGACACGGCCAGCGACGTGCGCTATTGGGCGGCGCAGGCCCTCGGCCAGCTCGGATCCGACGCACGGGCGGCGTTGCCCGCGCTCGTCACCGCGCTCGAGGATGCCGACGCGCACGTGCGGCGCCGCGCGGCGCAGGCCGTCGGATCGCTGCACGGCGCTGCCGTCAGCGCCGTGCCGACGCTGGTGCGGCTACTTCAGGACTCCGCGGCCGAGGTGCGGGTCGCGGCGGCGCAAGCGCTCGGCGACGTGGGGGCGGACGCGCACGCAGCCGTGCCCGCGCTCATCGACGCGCTCGGCGACACCTCCACCGACGTCCGTCAGGTCGCGGCGCAAGCGCTCGGCTCGATCGGTGCGCAGGCTGCGCCGGCGATCCCGGCGCTCGACCACGCGCTCGAGGACGAGACCGCGTGGGTGCGCCAGGAAGCGGCGCAAGCGATCGAACGGATTCGGGCCACGGTCGGTGGGTTGGACGCAGGTTGAGGTGCGCGCGTCGGCGTCGGGCGGCGCGCCCGCGACGATCCAGCAGGTGCGGCGGGCGACGCGAGCACGGTAGCCTGCGCGAGTCGTGAGCGCGCTCGACTATCGCGTTCGCTACCTCGAGCAGACGCTCGCGGGTCGTTACAGGTTCGTGCGCTGGATCGGCGAGGGCGGCTTCGCATCGGTCTACGAGGTCGAGCACCTGCCGAGCGGCCGCCGCGAGGCGCTCAAGATCCTCCAGCGCGATCACCGCGACGAACAGGTGTTCGCGCGCCGCTTCGAACGAGAGGCGCGACTCGCCGCGAGCCTCGATCATCCGTGCATCGTGCCGATCCACGAGTACGGCGATGCGCACGGCATCTTCTGGTACTCGATGCCGCTCATCCACGGCGCGACGCTGGCGAGCATCGCGGCGCAAGGTGCGATGGGCGAGCGGGAGGCTCTGGCGCTTCTTCTTCCCATCGTCGAGGCGCTCGCACACTGCCACGCGCGCGGCGTGATCCACCGCGACGTGAAGCCCGAGAACATCCTCGTCGACACCGACGGACGGCCGCACCTCATGGATTTCGGGCTGGCGAAATCGACGGTCGACCGCGATCTCACGCGCCGGGGTCGCGTGGTGGGCACCCCCGCATACGTCGCACCCGAGATGGTTGCGGAAGGCGTGGTCGACGGGCGCGCAGACCTCTATGCCGCCGGCGTCGTGCTGTACGAGCTGATCACAGGGGAGTTGCCGTTTGCCGACGACGAGCCGGCGCAGGCCTTTCACGCGCGACTCGCCGCTCGGCCCCGGCCCATCGCGGAGCTCTTTCCGACGATCGAGCCGGCGCTGGCACGGGCGATCCACGTGGCCCTCGCCCGCGATCCGGCCGAGCGTTTCGCCGATGCGAGCGTCATGCACGCGGCGCTCGCGGCGCTCGTGCCCGGTGGCGAGGCCACGTACACGGACGCACGAGCGGCGACGCGGACGCGAGTCGCGATCGCGCTTCGGGTTGCGCCGGAACACTCGCCGCGCCACTCCGGCGGGACCTCGATCGAGGACGTGGCGTGGGCTCGCGAGCCAGGGGCGCTGGGCGGGCGCCGCCGCAAGGTGGCGGCGTTGCTGCTGGCTGCGATCGCGCTTGCTTGGTTCGTCGTATCGCGCGCGGCGGAACACCCACCGCAGTCGTCGCTCGGCATCGGACGTTCCGCGGCAGAGCCGTCGCCGCACGCCCCGTGACGCGAGAAGTTCCCACGGGTGCCGGCGCGTCGTCGGTCGCGACGGTCAATCGTGGGTGGCTGCTGCGGCGCGCAGGCGAGCGAGTGCCTGTTGTGCACGCATCAGCAGCGCGTTGCGCGCGTCGTAGGTCTCGTTGGCCTTGGCCCAGCTCACGCAGTTGAACTGGGCGCAGAGCTCCGGGTAGTCGGCGGCGTCGTGGATCGTGCAGTGATAATGGGTGCGCCCGTCGGAGGACGTGACTTCGAGGTAGCGGCACCAGCCGGCGTCGACGGTCGCGGGATGGCGTTCTTTGCAGCAGTCATCGGAGCCGGCGAGCGGTTCGGGATTGAGCGCGTAGCCGACGCGGCGCAAGAAGCGGCGATAGCGCGGCGTGGTCTCGCGCAGGCGAAGCGTGATGCGGCAACAACCGCCGCACTCCTTGCAGAGCGCCGGGCCGATGTCGCGCTCGTGGATGTCGAGCTTCGCGGGGAGGCGCGCCGGTTCGTTCATGGCACGCTCGCGGTCCATGCCTCGAGATCGCCGTGCTCGAAGTCGTCCTCGAAGATGGTCGTGCCGCAGAGCGTGAAGAAGATCATCGTCGGGAAGCGCGGCGGGAGCGTCGCGCTGGTGTCGACGGTGCCGGTGAGTGCGGTGTTGAAGCGCAGCGTGATGCCGGGATCGTCGGCGAGCCAGGCGCTGGATCGCACGTCCACTTTCGCCGAGGTCGAGAAGGTGGCGTCGTTCGGCAGCCGCAACGCACCGAACACGGCCAATTCCTTCGAGGCCTTGATGGTGAGCGGACCGGTAGCGGTGATGGTCACGTCCTCGGGCACCCAGAAACAGGTGAACTGGAAACTGCCGGTGAAGGGCGTGCCGGGCGGCAGGTTTTGCGAGCCGTCGCCATCAGGGTCGACGAGCTCGGGATCGCCGGTGCAGAGGCCGTCGCCGTTGGTGTCGGCTTCGAGGGCCGGGTCGGCGTCGCAGTTGCGAACGAAGGGGCCGACGGGAGCGGGCACCGAGACCGATTGGCCGGTGGCGTAGACGGGCTTTGGCGAGGCGACGAGCGCCCGCGCGTCGATGACCGTGGCCGCGTGAGCCGCCCCGCCGGTCACCAGGACGAGCGCGACGCAGCCGAGCTGGTAGAGCCAGCGGATGGCGCGGTTGAGGCTAGCGCGGGCGACGCGCCGGCGGGTTTCCGTGGGATTCGACACGAGGTCGAGCGCGCAGGTGTCCTGGGTGGCGCAGTCGGTGGGGCTCTGGTCCGAGCGACACAGGTCGTTCCCACACGTCGACGACGCGTCGACGACACAGACGTCGGCCCCGAAGCACGCACCAGAAGAGTCCGAAACGCAGAGGTCGGGACTACAGTCCCCTGCGGAATCGTCGGCGCAGTCGTCGGTGGTGCAGGGGCCGGACTGATCGCTCGTACACGTGTCCTCCGTGCAGGTGCCGGACTTGTCCGAGGTGCAGCCATCGCTCGTACAGTGTCCGGAGGCATCGGCGACGCAGCCATCGCCGAGGCAGGTGCCGGAAGAGTCGGATACGCACGCGTCGTCGATGCATGCCCCCGATGCGTCGCTGGCGCAGTCGCCAGTGGAATCCGCGAGACACTCGTCCGGACAGGACGGGCCGCCGTCGTTCGCGCATTCACCCGACGAGTCCGAGCGGCAGCGGTCCGAGAGACAGGTGCCGGAGCTGTCACTCAGGCAGGCGTCGAGCTCACAGCCCTTCGACGAATCCGAGACGCACCCGTCGGTCGTGCAACTCCCCGACTTGTCCGAAACGCAGCCGTCCGCGCCGCAATCCCCCGACTTGTCCGAGATGCACGAACCCGAGAGGTCGCTGGGGCACTCGTCGTTTCCGCTCGGACCCGCGTCGAGCGTGCAGGCGCCCGAGGAGTCGGCGATGCACCGGTCGGTGACGCAGTCGTTCGAGCTGTCGCTGACGCAGCCGTCCGTGCTGCATTCGCCGGAGGCGTCGCTTTGGCAGGCGCCGCTCACGTCGGCACCACAGGAGTAGGTGTCGTCGTAGGAGCACGCGGGACCGCCGTCGGTCGTGCAGCCCGCGGAGGAATCGGTGCCGCAGCGGTCGCTCGTGCAGTCGCGCGAGGCGTCGGCGTCACAGACGTCCTGGGTGGTGCACGTGTGACCCGCATCGCCGCTGGCGCAGATGTCCGAGGTCGTGCAGACGTCGTTGCCGCAGGTCCCGCGCGCCGCGGCCGAGGGCGCGAAGCGCGACAGATTGATGCGCGCCAGCGCCGGTTTGGCCGGTGCGATGCCGATGGCGAGCCAGCCTCCCGTGACCCGTGCCAGACCCGCGAGGAATCGCCGTCGGAACATGGCTCACCCTCCTGCAACGGCGCCCGCACGAGCGAAGGCGTCATCGGGAATGCCGAGCGTTGCGTTGATGCTCATCGCGCACTCGATTTGATGCCGAATCAGCCGGCAGCTCCGCTCTGCGTCGGGCTGCTCCAGGCTCCCAGAGGCGTCGACGGCGTGTTTCCAGCAACCGCCGCCGCATTGGTAGCGCGCCCAGCAATCGCTGCAACCGGGGCGCTCGTCGACGGTGAGCGAGCGCATCCGCTTCGCGAGCTGAGCATCGAAGCCGTGCCACACGTCGCCCATGCGGTACTCGGGCATACCGACGAAGCGGTGGCACGGAAAAAAGGCCCCGTCTTGGGCCAGCGCCAGGTAGCTCCGCCCCGCGCCGCAGTGATGTGCGAGACGCTCTTCCACCACGCGGGTGCTGCGCACGAAGCGCACCAGATTGGTGAACGGTAGGGGCCGATTCCGGCGGACCCGCTCGACCAGCAAACCCGCGAGCCGTTCCGTTTGCCGCTCGATGGCGATCACGTCGTCGGCGCCCACCGAAGCGGGGCTGGCGCCGATCGCGGGCTCGACGTGAACCGACCCGAAGCCGAGCCCGAGTAGGTGATCGACGATCGCTGGGATTTCGACGAGACCGCTGGCCACGGTCACGCGCGCCGGCACGCGGCCCGGGCGCGCGGCGATCAGCCGACGCACGCCGGGTAAGACGGCGTCGTACGTGGGAGCCCCGCCGGCGAAGCGACGGTTCGCGTCTTGAATGGCCGCGGGGCCGTCGATCGAGATCTGGCAGCCCACGCGATTGCGCACCAGGAACGCCACGATCTCGTCGTCGAGAAGTGCGCCGTTGGTCGACAGCGAAAAACCGATGCGCTTGCCGCGGGAACGTGCCAGCTCGCGAGCTTCCGGCACCAGTGCGCGGATCAGCTCGAAGGCGAGCAGCGGCTCGCCGCCGAAGAACACCACGTCCACGTCGCGCGCCGCGCCACTCGCATCGAGCAGATGTGCGACCCCGGCACGCGCGGTTTCGATCGGCATGCCGCAGGTGTCGGAACCGTAGAGGTGCGCGCTGGCGTGGCCGGACGCGTGCTCCTCGGCTCCGTAGCAGTAGCGGCAGCGCATGTTGCAGCCGTGAGTCACCATCAGCTCGAGGTGACGCAGGCGGCTCGAGCGCCCTGTGACGCGCGGCACACGTTCTGCCGCGGGTGACAGAATGCGGCGCTCTCTGAGCAGCGCCAGCCCCGCTTCGAGGTCGCGGCGCCGGTAGCGGTGTGTGAGCGCCCGAAGGGGATCGGTCGCGCCGGGCGCTTCGAGCGCTTGGATCAGCTCTGCGACGAGGGGGGTGATCTCGTAGAAGAGCTGCGAAGCGACGTGAAAGAGAATCCGCCTGCCGAGGCGTTCGAAGACGTGCACCTCGGCGAGGTGCTCGTTCCGAACGCGCGTGGCGCTCGCGCTACGCAAGAGTCGGGGAAGCCAGTCGCCCACGTCGCGCTCCCCGGCGAGAGGACCGTCCTCTTGGTTGGCAGCAAGGAGCGCGCCCGGCGATATGTCCTGGATCGCCGCCTGTGGAGTCGGCCCGCGTCACTCCGGGGTGACCTGAGCGTTCGTGAGCCGCGGCGCACGTAACGGCCGCGGATGGGATGGCCCGCGCCTTCGCGGCGCGAGCGCCGCGCGCGTCAGGCCTGAAATCGTCGCACGAATGCCAGGAATTCGAGCCAACTGCCGTCGACCGAAAGTCTCCCGCTGGCGAGCGCGAGTGCGGGGTTCTCGAGCTTCAGGGCGAGCTTCTTCCACGTCAGCGAGTCCGTGGTCAGGGTGGCGACGGGCGTAGGGGTGCCCGGCAGCGGATCGCCGGCCACGATCTCGGCGACTCCGCGGCGCACGGTCACCACGAAGCGCTCACCCGTGTCCGAGAATCGCCACACCGCGGACTCGTGGACGTCGAGCGAGCCAGCGCCGTCGAGGCGCGTCGCCATGGTGCGGAAGAAGAGCTCGAGCGGGATCGGTGCGAGCGCTTCGTCGTCGGGATGCGATTCAGCGAAGGCTTCCAGCCCGTGCTCGGTCTCGTAGGCACTTTCGAGAAGATACGCACGGCCGTTGGTGTTGGTGGTCGTGGCTGCGAGCGCGCGCAACGCAACTGCGAAGAGTGCATCGACGTCGGCGCGCGCCGTGCCGTCCGGAGCCGGGCTTGTCCGTAGCTTGCCGAGGAGGTGGACCGCCCAGCGCGGATCGCCAGCGTCGACCGCCTTGCGTGCCTCGACGAGCACCGCCTGGGGGCCACCCATGAGCGCGACCTCGCGTGCAGCGATCGCGCTGGGCGGGAGCGGGTAGAGCGTCTCGGGTCGTCCGTCGAACCAGCCCAGCGCGTTGGTGTAGATGGCGCGTGCCGACCAGCCGATCTCGCCGTAGGTCTCGGCGAGGAACGGGCTCGTTCGCAGGTGCTCGGGAAGCTGGATCGAGGACGCCAACGCATCCAGCGACTCGCCGCGGTTGGCGCCGCGCACGACCGCGTCGCGGACCCACTGGATGCCGTCGCGGTACGTGGTGAGCGTGGCCGCGATTCGGTCGCGACCGTGAAGCGGGCCCGTGTGCGAGGGGACGAGATGCTCGGGTGCTCGCCGTCGCATCGCATCGAGGCTCGCGATCCACTCGTCCACGGGTCGTGGGCGCGTGCCGCGAATGGTGTAGAGGTTGGGGAACGCGCGGTAGAGGTTGTCGC
>CAYUSL010000093.1:0-14540 GCA_964447125.1 uncultured bacterium
CGCAGCAGGTGGGGATGGACGTTTTTCTCGAGCGCGGCGTCGTCACGTGCAGTGTCCAACACCCGCGCCATGCTTCGCGTCGTGAGGCGCCGGCCGCGGGCGTTGAGGAAGAGTGCGTGGCGATCGAGCGCGTCGCCGCCATTCGAGTCAGCCTTGCGTGCCAGCTCGGCGAGTAGCGCCGCCCGCGCCTCGAGGTAGGGCCGCAGCGCCTCCGCGGCGGGCCCGCTGACCGGCACGACACGTTCTTTGCGGCCTTTGCCGCGCACGCGGATGAGCGCGAGGTTCGGCTCGATGTCGCCGAGGTCGATCCCCGCCGCCTCGGCCACGCGCAAACCCGAGCCATAGAGCAGCTCGAACAGCAGTCGTGCGCGTCGCGCCGCGAAGCCGCCTTTTTCGGTGGAGGCGATGAGCGCCTCGGTTTCCTCGAACAGCAGGTGGCGCGGCGTTGCCTTCGGGATGCGCGGCGACTCGAGCACTTCGGTCGGGTCGGCGTCGATCCCGCCCTCGCGACGCACGAATTGAAAGAAGGTGCGGAACGCCGAGAGCTTGCGCGCGGTGGTCGTGCGCTTGCGCCCCTTGAGTCGTTGGGCGAGATGGGCGCGCAGCTCGTTGCGGGTGATGGATTCGACGGCGATCCGGTCGGCGCACGTGCCGCGGCGGGTCTCGAGATCTTGCGCCAATCGTGCGAGCTCGGCGCGATACGCACGCATCGTGTGCGTCGACGCGTTGCGCTCGACGCGCAAGCACTCGTCGACGAAGCGATCGATCCACTCCGAGAGACCAGCGGACGCCACGCGGCGATTCTACTCGGGGCGCGCGATTCGCCGAGCGATGAGGCGTACGAGCGCGTAACGAGGTCCACCGGGGGCGTGGTCGGTCCGGAACACCTGCGGCGCACGCGCCAGGCGTGAGAGTTGGGATTCGGCGCCCGGGTACGACGCCGTCGAGGTATGACCACGCCATCGTGTCGAACGGCACGAATCGTGCCTCGGCTCACCACGGGTGAGCTCGATTTCGACATCTGCAGGCACGGGCGGAAGGGTCGTGAACCCTTCCGGCTCGCGCGTGGTGGTAAGTTTTGACGCACCGTGTTGAACATGGTTCAATGGCGGGTCCGCCAAGCGCGGAACTCCGTTTTTTTCAGGTGCCGACCATCCCGGCGGCAACTCGACGACGGAAAGGGGCAAGGGCATGACCACTGCGATCCAGCACAGCACCGAGGCCGAGTCCAGACAGCTCGCCGAGGACTCACGCGAGCAAGATTGGTCGGGGCGAGCGTTCATTCGCGAGATGTTCCTCGGGAACTTCGAGCTGGACGTCATCCACCCGTTCCCGCTCGAGAAGCCGTGGACGCCCGAGTTCCTCAAGTTCTACGAGGGGATGAAGGACATCCTCGTCAACGTCGTCGACTCCGTAGAGATCGACGCCACGGGTGAGTATCCGCCCCACGTCGTCGACGCGCTCCGCAAGATCGGCGCGTTCGGCATGAAGGTGCCGAAGGAGTACGGCGGCCTCGGCCTGCACCAGGTCGAGTACAACCGCGTGATGGAGATGGTCGGCTCGATGGACGGCAACATCTGCGCGTTGCTTTCCGCCCACCAGTCGATCGGCGTTCCTCAGCCGCTCAAGCTCTTCGGCAGCCCTGAGCTCAAGAAGAAGTACCTGCCGCGTTGCGCCGCTGGCGCGATCTCGGCTTTCGCGCTCACCGAGCCCCACGTCGGATCGGATCCCGCGAGCCTCTCGACCACGGCCGAGCCCAGCGAGGACGGGAAGTACTTCATCCTCAACGGCGAGAAGCTGTGGTGCACCAACGGCACGCTCGCCGAGCTGCTGGTGGTCATGGCGCGTAACCCCAAGACCAAGAAGATCAGCGCGTTCGTGGTCGAAACCGGTTGGGAAGGCGTGGTCGTGCAGCACCGCTGCCGATTCATGGGCCTCAAGGCGCTCGCCAACGCCGTGATCACGTTCAGCAACGTGAAGGTGCCTCGCGAGAACATCATCGGTGACGAGGGCAAGGGCCTGAAGATCGCGCTCGTCACGCTCAACACCGGTCGGCTCACCCTGCCGGCGGCGAGCGCGGGCGGCGCCAAGCGTTCGCTCGAAATCCTTCGCCACTGGTGCAACGAGCGCAACCAATGGGGCGTGCCGGTCGGCAAGCACGAGGCCATCAGCCACCAGCTCGCCGACATGGCGGCCACCACTTGGGCGATGGACTCGGTGAGCGACCTCTGCAGCCAGATGGCGGACCGGGGCGGCTACGACATCCGCCTGGAGGCCGCGGCAGCCAAGGAATGGAACACCGTCCGCGGATGGGAGCTGATCGACCGCACCCTGCAGATTCGCGGCGGCCGCGGCTACGAGACCGAGAAGTCGCTCAAGGAGCGCGGTGAGTTCCCGGCGCCCGTCGAACGCGTGATGCGCGATTGCCGCATCAACCTGATCTTCGAGGGTTCCTCGGAGATCATGCACCTCTTCATGGCCCGCGAGGCGGTCGACAAGCACCTCCAGGTCGCCGGCGCCATGATCAATCCCAAGTCCACGGTCGCCGACAAGATGAAGGCGATGCCGACGATCCTCGGTTACTACGCGAAGTGGTATCCGCCGCTTTGGCTCAAGGGCCTGGTCACCCCGTTCGCGTTCGCGGATTGGGGCCGGTTGGCACCGCAGCTCCGCTTCATCGAACGTAGCTGCCGTCGGCTGGCGCGCAACACGTTCCACGGCATGGCGATCTATCAAGCGAAGATGGAGCGCAAGCAGGCATTCCTGTTCCGCGCCGTGGACATCGTGATGGAGCTCTTCGCGATGGCCGCCACCGTGTCGCGCACGCGCGCGCTGCTCGATGCCAAGAGCGCGGATGGCCAGAAGGCGCTCGAGCTGACCGAGCTCTTCTGCGCCAACTCACGCATGAAGATCGAGCGACTGTTCGAGGATCTCTGGAGCAACAACGACGCGATCAAGAACAAGGTCGCGGCGCAGGTGCTCAAGTACGAGCACAAGTGGATGGAAGAGGGCATCATCGACATCGGCGTCACCAACGACGCGATCCGCCCCAAGGCGATCATGGAACTCCGCAAGCAGCAGGCCGCTGAGGAGCCGCGTCTCGCCGCCGCATCCTGAACGAGTAGATCCTGCGGTCGCGGCTCGCGATCGCCGGACCACGAAACGGCCACCCTGTGGGTGGCCGTTTCTCGCTCCTGGGCTTCACCGATGCTCGACGTAGCGCATGCGAGTACAACGCCCACGCGGGCCGATCCAACCGGCGTGCGGCTGGTGCGCTGGCTTTTCGTGCGCGGGGTGGGTGCGACGTTCGCGGTCGCGTTCGCTTCGTTGGCGATTCAGATCCGTGGCTTGGTGGGCAGCGACGGGATCCTTCCTGCGCACGCGTTCATCGAGGCCTTGTCGGGCCGCCTCGGGCCGGCGCGATTCTGGCGCGTGCCCACGCTGGTGTGGTGGACCGGCGCCAGCGACACCGCGCTGGTGGGCATCTGCGTCGTCGGCGCGGTGGCGGGCCTGGGGGCGATGCTCGGCGTCGCGCCGATGGCGACGCTCGCGCTCGCCTGGATCTGCTACCTGTCGCTCTTTCACGTGTGCCAGGTCTTCCTCGGATTCCAGTGGGACCTGCTCCTGCTCGAGACCGCGTTGCTTGCGGTCGTGTGGGCGCCGATCGGTTGGCGCTCACGGCTCGCCCACGATGCGAGGCCTTCGCTCGCTGGTTGCTGGCTCGTGCGATGGCTCGCTTTCAAGCTGATGTTCTTCTCGGGGGTGGTGAAGCTCGCGAGCGGCGACGCTTCGTGGCGCGATTTCTCGGCGCTCACGTACCACTTCGAGACCCAACCACTGCCGACTTGGATCGGATGGTTGGCGCATCACTTACCGCGCTCGGCGTTGGTGGCTGGTTGCGCGTCGACGTTCGCCATCGAGCTGGTGCTGCCATGGGCGATCCTCGCAGGACGTACGGGTCGTCGCGTGGCCTTTTGTGGGTTCGCGGCACTCATGATCGCGATCGGTCTGACGGGGAACTACACCTTCTTCAATGCGCTGACGGTCTGCGTGAGTGTCGCGTTGCTCGACGACGCCGATCTCGTGAAGGTCGTGCCGCGGCGCTGGCGTGCGGGTGTCGGCGAGGTGCTCGAGTCCGTGGCGGGCGAGGAGCCCTCGGCGATCCGCTGGTTGCGACGTTCGATCGCTGCCGGGCTCGTAGTCGCGAACGTGACGGTGGTGCTCGCGCCGGCATTGGGCGGATCGGGTGCGCCGCTGTCTTGGGTCTGGCGGGTCACGGCACCTTTCGCGTCGGTCAATGGCTATGGGCTCTTCGCCGTGATGACGAAGGATCGGCCGGAGATCGTGATCGAGGGCAGTGACGATGGGTCGACTTGGCGCGAGTACGTGCTGCCGTGGAAGCCCGGGCCACTCGATCGCCGGCCGGGATTCGTCGAGCCGCACCAGCCGCGACTCGACTGGCAGCTTTGGTTCGCCGCGCTCAATCCCCGCGGCAACCGCGCGTGGGTGGCGGCGCTCCTGAATCGACTACGCGAGGGCTCGCCGGCCGTGCTCGGGCTCTTCGCGCGCAACCCGTTTCCCGACGCACCACCCCGCTACGTACGTGCCACGCTCTACCGTTACCACTTCGCCGATTGGGCAACGCTGCGCGCAACCGGCGCGTGGTGGACGCGCGAGCCGGTGCAACCATGGATGACCGTGCCGGACGAACCGCGCGCCGTCCTCGATCCTGGTTGATTCCCCCAGGTCGTTCCGATAGATCGGCGCCGAAATCGTAGGAGCTCATCATGTCGACTCACGCCCCTCGTCATCGAATCCTCGCTGGGTGGCTGGCGACCGCGATCGTGGCTGCCGTGGCGCCAGCGGCGCGCGCCGATCGCCTGCACGATCCGAAGGCGGTGCCCCACACGGTCACACCCCGCGCTCCGCTGAGCGGCGCGGAACGCGACACCATCGCGCTCTTTCGGCGAGCGTCGCCGTCGGTGGTCTTCATCAAGACCACCGCCGTGCAGATCGATCCATTCCGGATGCGGGCGTACGAGGTGCCGCAGGGGGCGGGCACGGGATTCGTTTGGACCAAGGACGGCTACATCGTGACCAACTTCCACGTGGTGCAGGAGGCCCGCGGCGCCACGGTCACGCTCGCCGACCAGTCCACCCACGAGGCCGAGCTGGTGGGGGTTGCGCCCGACAAGGACCTGGCCGTGCTTCACATCGAGCCTCCCGAAGGAGGCCTGACGCCGCTGCCCATAGGCACGTCGAGCGATCTCGAGGTGGGGCAGAGCGTGCTGGCGATCGGCAACCCATTCGGGCTAGATCAGACCCTCACCACCGGCATCATCAGCGCCCTCGGTCGCGAGATCCAGTCGGTGAGCGGGCGCAGCATCACCGGCGTCATCCAGACCGACGCCGCGATCAACCCCGGCAATTCCGGCGGTCCGCTGCTCGACAGCGCCGGGCGGCTGATCGGCGTCAACACGGCGATCTACAGCCCTTCCGGCGCCTACGCAGGTGTGGGCTTCGCGATTCCGGTGGACAGCGTGAACCGCGTGGTGCCGCAGCTCATTCGCTACGGCAAGGCGGTGCGTGCCGGCTTGGGTGTGAGCCTGGCGCCCGACGAGTGGGCTCGCCGCCGCAATCTCGACGGGGTCGTGGTGGCGGACGTCGGCGAGGGCAGTGCCGCGGAGCGCGCGGGCCTCAAGGCGGCGACGGTGGATGCGCGTGGCCGCGTTGCGATCGCGGACATCATCGTGGCCATCGACGGCAAGCCCGTGAAGAGCGCCGACGACCTCTTCGAGATCTTCGACCAGTACGAGGTGGGCGATACCGTGACGCTCACGTTGATGCGCGAGGGCCGGCGCATGGAGAAGAGTGTTACCCTCCAAGCGGTCCGCTGACTTCCGACCGCGTCGGATTCGGCGCGGCTCTTCCTGCCCACCCCTCGCGAGCGACACGTGGCCGAATCGCCCCTCAAGAAGAAACCCGGTGGCAAGCCGTCGCTGCCGCCGTGGCGGTTTTCGATCGGCTACTTCGTCCTGATGCTGTTCGTGCTCTACGCCTGGCAGAGCATGCTCGGCCAGATTGCCGTCGAGACCATCGATTACAGCGTCTTCAAGAGCCATCTCGAGCGGGGTGAGGTGGTCGTGGCGCAGGTCCACGACGCCGAGATCACCGGCGAGATCGTGCCCAAGGTCGCCAAAGTCACGGGCGAGGTGCCGAGCTCGGCACCGCAGCGCATCCATTTCCGCACGGTGCGCGTCGACGATCCCAAGCTCGTCGAGGAGCTCGAAGAGAAGAAGGTCGCGTTCCGCGGCGTGGTGCCCAACTTCCTGCAGACCTTCGTGCTCTCGTGGGTGTTGCCGCTCGGTTTCATCTTCGCGATCTGGATGCTCTTGGCACGGCGGATCGGTGCAGCCGGCCAGTCGGTCCTGAGCTTCGGCCGCAGCCGCGCCAAGCTCCACTCGGACAGCGACACCGGCGTGACCTTCGCCGATGTGGCGGGCTGCGACGAGGCCAAGTACGAGCTCGAGGAAGTCGTCGACTTCCTCAAGAATCCGGAACGCTATCGTCAGCTCGGCGCCAAGATCCCCAAAGGCGTTCTGCTGGTCGGGCCGCCGGGTACCGGTAAGACGCTCTTGGCGCGTGCCGTCGCCGGCGAAGCGAAGGTGCGCTTCTTCTCGATCAGCGGCAGCGAGTTCGTCGAGATGTTCGTGGGTGTGGGCGCTTCGCGGGTGCGCGACCTCTTTCAGCAGGCCAAGTCGCAGGCCCCGTGCATCATCTTCATCGACGAGCTGGACGCCATCGGTCGTCAGCGCGGCGTCCACGTCGGCGCGGTGCACGACGAGCGCGAGCAGACCCTGAACCAGTTGCTGGTGGAGATGGATGGCTTCGAGGCGAACGTGGGCGTGATCGTGCTGTCGGCTACCAACCGGCCCGACGTCCTCGATCGCGCGCTGCTTCGCCCCGGTCGCTTCGATCGGCAGGTGGTGGTGGACTCGCCGGACTCGGCGGGACGCGAAGCGATCCTCAAGGTCCACTCGCGCGACAAGCCGCTGTCTGCCGACGTGGATCTGAAGAAGATCGCCCAGGGAACGCCGGGATTCTCGGGTGCGGATCTCGCCAACGCGCTCAACGAGGCGGCGCTCTTGGCAGCGCGGCGGTCGGCGCGCCAGATCGCCCAGCAAGACCTGCAGGAAGCGATCGAGAAGGTGGTGGCCGGTCCCGAGCGCAAGAGCCGCCGCCTCAACGAAGAGGCGCGCAAGCGCGTCGCCTATCACGAGGTCGGACACGCACTGGTCGCCGCGTACAGCGCCCACGCGGATCCGGTACACAAGATCAGCATCGTGCCGCGCGGACGTGCGGCCCTCGGCTACACGCTTCAGCTTCCCGTCGACGAGCAGTTCATCCTCACCAAGTCGGCATTGCTCGATCGCATTCGCGGGTTGCTCGGCGGGCGCGCTGCCGAGGACATCGTCTACGCCGAGGTTTCGACGGGCGCCGAGAACGACCTCGATCACGCCACCGCGCTGGTGCGCCGCATGGTTTGCATGTACGGCATGGGCGAGTCCGCGGGCCTGGCGCACGTGGCCCAGCGCAGTGGGCCGATCTTTCTGGAAGGTCTCGATTCGTCGATGCAACGCGACTACAGCGAGGACACCGCCCGCGAGATCGATCGCGAGGTGCGCAAGATCCTGGACGACGCGTACGCCGACGCGAAGCGCATCTTGACCGAGCACCGCGACCAGCTCGAGGGAGTCGCCAACGAGCTGCTCACCGTCGAAACGCTGGATGCGGTTGGGTTCGCGCGGTTGATCGGACGATCGGTCGAGTCGGTCGAGAAGAAAGACGCGCCGATTCCGCCGCCTGCGGACGCGCCGCCGATTCCGCCTGCGCCACCGATCGCCGCCGCCGGATGAAGCTCGCGACCTGGAACGTCAACTCGATCCGCACGCGGCTCGATCGTCTGCTGGCGTGGCTCGCCGCGCACCGGCCGGACGTGCTCTGCCTGCAGGAGATCAAGCTCGTCGACGAGCTGTTTCCGGTCGACGCCATCCGCGCAGCCGGCTACCACGCCGCCGTCTTCGGTCAGAAGACCTACAACGGCGTCGCCATCCTCTCGCGGGTCGAGCCCACGGTGGTTTCGCGCGGCTTCGGCGATGGCGTGGACGATCCGCAGGCGCGTTTCCTCGACGTGCGGGTCGGCGAGATTCGCGTGCTCGACTGCTACGTCCCCAACGGCAACGAAGTGGGCAGCGACAAGTGGCGATACAAGCTCGCCTGGCTCGAGCGGTTGCTCGCTTACCTGAGCTCGCATTGCATCGCGGACGAGCCCCTGGTGCTCTGCGGCGACATGAACGTCGCGCCCGAAGCGCGTGACGTTCACGATCCCGCGCTCTGGGAACCGACCGTGCTCTTCCATCCCGAGGCGCGCGCAGCGCTGGCGCGGGTCGCGGCGTGGGGCCTGGAGGACGTGTTCCGGCGCCACCGTGCCGAGGCTGGGCTTTTCTCCTGGTGGGATTACCGGCAGCTCGCGTTCCCCAAGAATCAGGGGCTCCGGATCGATCACGTCTTCGCCACCGCGCCGCTCGCGGCGCGCTCCACCGAAGCGGCGATCGACCGGGATCAGCGCAAGGGCCAGCAGCCCTCCGATCACGCGCCGGTGATCGTGTCGTTCGCCTGAACGAGCGTGTCGCTTCCGACCGTCTTCATCGGCTCCGAGTTCGTCGCGAAGTGTGTCCGTGGGGGCGGCAACTTCTGGGTGCCCCTCCAGTACCTACGCGGCTTGCGCGAGCTCGGCTACGACGCGTGGTGGCTCGAGCTGCTCGGGGGGAGCGGCGATCCGGCGCTGGACCGCGAACGGCTCGCGTGGTTCCACACGGCCGTGGCGGAATCGCACGCCGGCGAGCATGTGGCGCTCGCCTACTTTCCCGGCCGTGTCGCTGGTGACCTCGGCGCCGACGTCGTCTGGCACACCCTCGACGAAGCCGGTTTTCGCGAGCGCGCTCGCCATGCGCTCTTGCTGAACCTCGCGAACAGCGTGCCCGTGCCGATCCGCGAGTCGTTCGCGCGCACGGCGCTCCTCGACATCGACCCCGGCCCGTTCCAGCTCTGGGCGAGGGAGTGGGACATGGGCGTCGGTGGTCACGACGTCCACGTGACCATCGGGATGAACCTCGGTGCCGAGGATTCACCCATCCCGATGGGTGATGTCGAATGGAAACGCGTGTGGCCGTGCGTCCATCTCTCGTCGTGGCCGTGTCAGCCGCCGCCAGCGCCGGATTCGCGCTACACGACCATCACGCAGTGGTGGACGAACCACTACGCGACCCTCGACGGTGAGATCTTCGACTGCAACAAACGCCAGGGATTCGCACGGCACATCGACCTGCCACGCGTGGTGGGATTCGATCTCGAGCTGGCTGCGAACGTCCACCCCGAAGAAGCGGAGGAGCGCGCGCTCCTGGCTCGCCACGGCTGGCAACTCGTCGATCCGCTCGGCTGCGCCGGCCTGCCGAGCGAGTATCAGCATTACGTCCAGCGCGCGCGCGGCGAGTTGAGCGCGGCCAAGCCGGCCTACGTGAAAGCGCGCTCGGGCTGGGTGAGCGATCGTACGATCTGCTTTCTGGCGAGTGGGCGTCCCGCAATCGTGGAGGACGTGGGCGCCGCGCGGCATCTTCCCGTCAGCCTTGGATTGGGCTTCTTCCGCGACGTGAACGAAGCCGCCGCTCGCCTGCGCGCCGTCGAGGCGCAGTACGCGCGGGCGTGCAGCGAGGCTCGAGCTCTCGCCGCGGAAGTCTTCGACTCCCGCGTCGTGCTGCCTACGCTCCTCGCCGACTGCGGGCTCTGACGCCCGCGCGATCGTCGAAGCGGGCCGCGGAACGACCGGCGTCGCTCCAGAACCGCAGGGGAGTGGCGATCAGTTTCGGTCGATTCGCCACGCGATCGCGGACACGCCGAGCGCCGAGACCAGCGACGTGATCGCCACCGCCGTCAGCGACGTGGGCGCAGGAGCCACCGTCATGCCGACCACGGTGAGCACCGATACGATCGCAACCATGCCGGCGAGGCCACGGGTGCGCTCGCGTGAGAGCAGGTTGCCGCGGACGAATAGCCGCCACCCCAGCGCCACGATCCCGAGCTCGAGGGCCAGCGCGATGGGCATCGCGTCCCAAAGCCCGATGCCGATCGTGGAGTTGCCGTTGGGGAGCGGCTGCGCGGGATGGACGAGGACGTCGAGGAAGAAGTGCGAGAAGACCGCTGCGGCGAGAATCCCGCCCGCCCGGAACCGGCGCACGCCGACGCCGATCCGCGATCCGAGCGCCGCCGTCACCACGAACGTGACCAGGCACCACGCCGCGGTGGCCGGCAAGCTGTGCGAGTACGGAAAGTCGAAGAGAAAGTAATGGCGATGGGCGTAGTCGGCGGGCACCGTCACGTGCTCGACGCCGGCGAGGACCAGGATCCAGAGCACCACGTCGGCAAGCTGCGTGGCCAGGAACAGCACGCCCAAGTTGACGTCGCGATTCCCTCGCTTGAGCGCCAGCGCCGCGCCCAGATGTCCGGCCCACATGCTCGATTCGCCTCCGCGCAGATGTTGTCTCGGGGGTCTGTTCCAGCCCCCCGCCCCACGAAAAGCGCGGTTTTCGTGGGGCCCCACCCCCAAGTCGACTCGCTTCGCTCGCGGCGCGCCTCTGGCGCGTGCCCTTCGTGAGCCTCGCGAAGCTGGCTCATCCCTCCTCGCGCTTACTTCAGGACTAGCGCTGGCGGTGGATGTCGTACTTGGTGGCGTCGAGGTCCGTCCAGACGCCGGTGTCGGGATCGCTGAGCTCGTAGTACGCCTGGCGCAGCTCACCGGTCGTGCCGTCGATCAGGGTCAGCGAGCCGCGAATCGCTTGCACCCGGCCCCTGAGCGGAGCACCGCTCTTCGGCGTGAGCGTGAAATTTGCCTGGGAGTCCAGGTTGAACGTGAATCCACCGGGCAGGAATCGGTTCTGCGGCGTTGCGATCCAGGTGCCCACGAACGAAGGATCGACGCGCGCGTTCGCGGTCATCTGCTGGCCCGCCATGCGCATCGCGCGTTGCTGCCGTTGGCGGGCGATCTCCGCTGCCCGCTGGTTTCGCGCTTCGATCTGTCGCTGGACGTCGGGCGGCATGCCCCGCATCCCGCGCTGACGGGGATCCACACGCGAGTACGGGTCATCGTAGGGATCGTGTTCGGGACCCTCGCCGCTCGCGCCGTCCGAGTCGCCGGTGGCCAAGCCGCCGCCGTCGTTCGGGTAGCCGGGGTAGCTGGGACCGCGCTGCGGTTCCCGTGCTGCGTCGTTCTGCTTGCGCTGCATGGCGATCCGGATCGCTTCCTGAAGCTCGCCGAGCTCGGTGTCCCGGCCCCCGCTCCCACCGGAAGTGCCGATCGCGGCGGCGAGCCACTTCGCTGCGCGCTCCGGGTCGCCGCTCGCGAGCGCGCGCTTGGCGAGCCAGCGTGAAGCCTCGGGAACCGCATCGCCGCCGTGCTCGCGGGTGTTGCGCGGCGGCTCGTTCGCCGTACCGATTCGCGGACGGCTGGGATCGTCGGCGCCGAGCAGCGTGGCGAGGGCCATGACCGCCTCGTATTCCCGCGCGGCGTCGTCGGTGCGGCCGAGCGCGTCCAGCGCTCGCGCGGCGCCGCGATGCGCATCCGCCACCAATGCCGCGGCCACCAAGGGCTGCGGAGGTGAATCGCCTGGCCGCGCCTTCGGGTTGGGCAACATCGCGCCGTACGTGAAATCGAGGAGCTCGGCACGAACGATCCGCCGCGCATCGCTCGCGTTCGCTTGGTGAAGCACCAGCGCCGCATCGTTCTTGCCACCGGCCGCCAGCAACGCAGCCAGTCGGCTGCGAGCGGTGATCAGCGAGCTCAGCTCTTCGGGTGTGCGCTTCGAGATCGCGTCGACGGAGGACGCGAGATCGTCGACGGAGACGCGCGCTGCTGCCAGCGCTGCTGCGGAGCGATACGCGCCCATCGCATCTGCCGCCTTGCCCTGGGCTTCGAGCGCCACGGCTTGGTACAGGGGGACGCGAGCATCGGAAGGATCGATGGCTCGCGCACGGCTCAGCACGTCGCTCGCGCCTTGCCACGCGGTGCGCTCGATGCGCTGCCACGCGAGCCGGAGCAGCGGTGCCGCGGTGGTGTGCACGAGCTGGCGCGCGATCGAGAGCTGCTCCTCGGCTTTGTCGCGCTGTCCCGACTTGGCGTAGAGGTCGGCGAGCGACCCCTGCGCTTCGAGCGAGCGCGGATCGGCGGCTACGGCTTGCTCCAGGATCCCGACGGCTCTTCCGGGGTCGCCGAACCAGAGCTCGAGATCGACCTTCAGCAGCGCCTGCTCGGTGCCCTTGGTGACCGCGACGGCCTTCTCGAGCGCTGCGCGGGCCGAGACACGCAGACGCTGCGCCAGCGCGTCGAGCTGATCGGCGCGCGCCGTATCGGCGGCGCTCGGCGGATAGCACGTCGTTTGCGTGACGCGGTAGACACCGTCGCTGCGTGTCTCGTCGTGGCTCGAGCTGGAGCAACGCTCCTGGCGCAGGCTCGCCGCCTCGGCGCTGGCGCGATTGGCGCGGCGGGCGCGGAAACGGGCTGCCAAGCCGAGCGCTTGCGGGTCGTCGTGGGCGAGCGCAACACCCTTCTCGGCGAGGGCTTCGGCCTCGTCACCTCGGTTCAGGCCATCGAGCGCGATCGCTTTCCAGAGGAGCGCGCGAGGATGCTCGGGCTTCACCGCCAGGACTTCGTCCAGGACCCGGACGGCGTGCTCCAGCTCGTCGGCGCGGGAGAGTTGCCAGCGATAGGTCTCGACCGCGCGCCGGGGCTCGACGGCCTCGCCGCGGTTGTCCGATTCGGTGACGAGGTAGCGCGCCAGCTCCACGCGCGCGTCGGCGCTCTTGGGCTCGGCGCGCACACCATCCTCGCGTTGCCGCAAGCCGTCCTGGTAGCCCTCGTCGTAGCGCAGCCGCCGGCGCGCATCGGCGGCGAGGAGCCGCGACGCCTTCTCGACCAGCGAGGATTCGGTGGCGGTGCCGCGCGCTGCTGTGTCGAGCTCCGCGGCGAGTGCGGGAGGATCGCCATCGGCATGGTGGCGGGCGAGCTCGGCGCGAATCGTGACCTTCGCGGCGTCCGCGGCATCCTCGTCGAGCTTGGTGGCCGTCGCGAGATCCGCTTGGGCGCGTGGATCGTCGCCGAGGCGCGCTGCCGCCAGCGCGCGCGAAAGGTATGCGGCCGCGAAGTCGGTGCGGCGCGTGAGCGCGATGGTCAGCTCGCGGCGAGCCGTGGCGGGTCGTCCGAGTGCGAGCCACGAATCGCCGATCAGGTAGCGTACGTCGGCATCGCCCGGGTAGGCGTCGCGGGCGTGCGCGAGCTCGTCGAGGGCTTCTGCGTATCGTTTCTGGTCGTGAAGCGCACGGCCGCGAGCGAGATGCGCCGGCGCCAGCTCCGCTCGCGACGATTTGAGGTTGGCGAACCATGCACCGGCTCGGCGAATGGCCTCGCGAATCTCCGGTCGCTCGCCCGGCGACGCAATGCCTTCTCCGCCCATGTCGGGTGGCAAACGCAGCTTCTGGTAGGGCATGGCGAGGTCGTAGATCACCGACGTGGCGTAATCGGTGGGGTAGTCGTCGCGGCCCTGCGCCATGTGTCCGGGGATGCTGACCACGCCGGGTCGCTGGTCGCGCAACGAGCGAGGGCCGCCGCCGAGTGTGTGGTCTGGCCCAACCTGGCCGCTCATCGCTTCGGCGGCGTAGGTCCAGAGCTCCGCCTCGCGCCCGCGCAGGCCGAGCTTGCTCGCCCGTTCGAGATCCGCGAGCGCCTGTGGGTACGATTGCGCCAGCGTCTCGGCGACGCCGCGTGCCAGCACGAAGGTCGGATCATCGCCCTGCGATTCGAGGGCGCGGGAAAAGGCGCCGACCGCATCCGCGGCCCGCCCGGCTTGCAGCGCGTCGAGGCCTTCGAGATAGGCCAGGAGGGCCGGTGTGGTGGCCGCTGCGGGCGGCTGCGCCGCTGCTCCTCGAGTCGGCGCCGACGAAACCAGCAGCGCCGCGAGCGCCCAACGCAGGGTGCATCGCATCTCCGTCTCCTGTGGTCGTGGATTCGCAATCACGGTAGCGTGACGGGCCGCGCGACCGGAAGCGACGAGGATGCTCGACTCGGGCGCGGCGCGAGCGCCGGGCGCGGGAGCGACGATGGCCGATCCGATCCGAGCCATGACGCTGGTCGAGGTGGAGATCGAGGGGAAGGCGATTCCGGCGCACACGGTGGTATGGGTGTGGGGCAAGTCGGGTGGCCAGGCACAGATCGAGTACCGTCGCTGGCGCGGGTTGGTGCCCGTGACGGCGCTCACCCGCCACCCCGTGGACGGCCCGTCACTCGAGGCGCTGCGGAAGCTCGACCCTTGTTTCGGGCTGCAGGACGACGCCTTCGACGTGGTGGTCCGCGACGACCACAACTATTTCGAGATCCTGTGCTGCCGCGCTCACGGTCGCCGATTCCTGCGCGACACGCGCGGCACGATCGGCTG
>CAYUSL010000093.1:14640-16185 GCA_964447125.1 uncultured bacterium
GCTGCCGCGCTCACGGTCGCCGATTCCTGCGCGACACGCGCGGCACGATCGGCTGGTACTCGACCGTCACGTTGCTCGGCGAGGGCGAGCGAGGAACGCCGGAGGAGATCTGGCGCCGTCATCACTTCCTCGACGACGGTGAGCTCAGGCTCGCGGGGCGCAGCCTCTGATCGAGAGCGCGCGCAGCGCCGCTCACGATCCGCGCCACTTTCCTTGGGCGCACGAAACCACTAGCGTCAGCGCTCGGCCCGCGCGTCACGGCGAAGAGGGGAAGAGACATGTCGAAGAAGGGTTTTCGGCCCGATTGGTCGGAGCAGGCGCCTGCGCCGGGGACGTATCGATCGATCGCGAAATACGGCGATCCCAAGGCGTTCAAGCACCCCAGCGACGCCTGGGTGCGGATGATGCAGGCCGAGTTCGGCCTCGCCGACAGTCACTTCGCTCGCAAGCAATCGGAAGGGAACGAGAAGCTCGTCCTCAACCGGCCGCCCCGGCTGGCTGCGGAGAGGATCGAGGCTCTCGCCAGGATCGTGGGCGCCGAGAACGTCGCCATCGACGACTATTCGCGGGCCAAGTACGCCTCGGGCAAGACCTCGGAAGAGATCCTGGAGACGCGCCAGGGGGTGATTCGCGAGGTTGCGGACGTGGTCGTGCATCCGCGCGACAAGCACGACGTCGCGAAGATCGTCGCCTACTGCAACGCCGAGCGCATCCCCATCACGGTGTTCGCCGCGGGCTCGTCGGTGAACTTTGGCTGCCGTCCGTACCAGGGTGGCGTGTCGCTGGCGCTCGGTACGCACATGAACAAGCTGCTCGCGATCAACGAGCTGAATCAGACCGCACGGGTCGAGCCTGGCATGTTCGGTCCCGCCTACGAGGACGCGCTCAACCACGCGCCCGAGCGCTTCGGTACCAAGCACCGCTTCACCTGCGGCCATTTTCCGCAGTCGTTCGAGTATTCGACGGTGGGAGGCTGGGTGGTGACGCTCGGCTCGGGCCAGGCCTCGACTTACTACGGCGATGCCTACGACATCGTGTTCGCGCAGGAGTTCGTGACGCCAGTGGGGAGCTTCCGCACCATCGAGGTTCCGGCCACCGCCACCGGACCGCGCGTGAACGACATCCTGAAGGGCTCGGAGGGAGCGTTCGGGATCCTCGTCGAAGTGACGATGAAGATCTTCCGTTACCAGCCCGACAACCGCCGCTACTTCAGCTTCATGTACCCGAGCTGGGACGCGGCGGTGAATGCGAGTCGCGAGATTCTACAAGGCGAGTTCGGCAAGCCCGCGATCTATCGGATCTCCGACCCCGAAGAGACCGACCGCGGGCTCAAGCTCTACGGCATGCCCTCGTTCGTCGACCCGATCCTGATCCGGCGTGGTTTCAAGCCGATGGAGCGCTGCTTGTGTCTGGGCAACGTGGAAGGCGACGCCGATTACACGCGCCTGGTGGCGAAGAAGATCAAAGCCGTCGCGCGGCAGCACGGAGCGATGTCGCTCGGTACCTACGCCGCGAAGAAATGGGAGCACACGCGCTACGCCGAGC
>CAYUSL010000094.1:0-16174 GCA_964447125.1 uncultured bacterium
GCAACCCATTCCAGATCGACGCCTGCGGCGCGACGGACCCACGCTTCGTGAACCCGGGCGTGGACTACCTCGCCGCCTACTGGCTCGCCGCGTACCACAAGTTCGTCACCAAGACCGAGTGACGCGCGACGGTCACACGCGAACGACGAGGCTCGTCTCCAAGGCGTCGCGCATCAGATCGTAATGGGCGAGGCGTCCTGCGCCGTCTCCGATCGCCAGCCCGCGCTGGTCGAGGCGGAGGCAGGTGCTCTCGACCTCGCCGAGCTCGATCTGCGCGACGTGGCGCCCGTTCGAGCGCTGAGCGAGCTGCACGACCCTCGCGGCCTGCTGGCTCGGGTGCCGCGCGACCACGGCGAGGTGATCGGCGCCAAGCGTTGCTCCGCGGCGCGGATGGCTTCCCGCTGGCAGCCGCATCTCGACGTTTCGCGCCAGCGCCAGACGGGGAGATTCCCCGTCTGCGCTGCACATGATCATCCAGCCCTCGGCCGTGAGCTCCACCCAGTGGCGAACACCCGGCGACGGCGCGGGCACGGGATTGCGCGCGCGCAGCGTCATGCTCGGTAGCTCCACACGCCAGATCTCGAGCTCTCCGTTGCGGTGGTGCACGACGAACGCCAGGCTGCGCGGCGTCCGCGCGACGAAGGTGGCGCCGCCGTCCAGCTCTTTCCACGCCCACAGCGAGCGCCACCCTTCGGCCAAGGCGTCGATGGCATGGAGCGCGCCGCCGACACCTGCGAACCAGATCGAACCGTCGTAGCTCGGCGACCACGAGATCAAGCTCGCGTTGCACCACGGGCGCGCGCGTCGCTCGGGGATCTCGATCCGGGCGAGCCGCCACAG
The DNA here is from genome assembly GCA_964447125.1 of uncultured bacterium. GTDB lineage: Bacteria > JADJOY01 > JADJOY01 > JADJOY01 > JADJOY01 > JADJOY01. Next base: position 841 of record CAYUSL010000094.1, read on the forward strand.
ATGGCCGGCGCGTGCGAGCGCGATGGCGCGCGTGCCGTGATCGGACAGCACCAGGTGTTCCGCTGGCACGTCGAAACGGACGAGCATTCGCCCGTCACGAGCCACCAAGCCGACGCCCAGCTCGCCGAGCGCCACCAGCCATTGGCCGTCGTCGAGCCGCGCCACGTCGAGGATCGGCAGGCCGGTACGTGCGATTGGGGGAAGCGCTACGACGACCGGCTCCGCGCGAGACGTGCGCTCCGGCGAGGCTCGGCCCGTGCGGCTTCCGCCCTTGGGAAGATCGGCGGCGAGCGCAGGATCACGCGTCCTGTCGACGAGCTTCTGGATCAGCGCTTTCCGATCGCGGCGCGCAGCGTCGAGGTCGCGCAGCATCGAGCGCGCTGCCCGCCGTGCAAGCGCGCGCACAGCCGGAGTCGCCGCACCCTCCGCAAGCCCACGCGCGAGCGTCTCGCGTTCCGCCGCACGCTCGGGCGTGGGATCGTCGAGCAGCTCGCACGCGAACGGCCCGACGGTAGCGATCGCGTCTGGATCGAGCTGCGCGAGCCTCGCGGCCATGCGTGCCGCCACGCGGCCACCCGTCGCGAACGCTCGTGCCGCCCACTCGCGCACACGCTCCCGCATCTCGACATCTCCCGACAGCACGTCCACGGCTGCGGCGTAGTCGCCCGCCGCGGCGAGATACTCGCCCCATTCGCGGCGCAGCTCGCGAGCTTCCTCCGGATGGGATCGTTCCAGCCGTGCGACCACGTCGGCGAAACACTGGGTTCGACGCGCCAGATCGATCGCTCGCTCACGATCGCGCGCCAGGAACCAGAGCCGCACTACGAGTGGCGGCGCGAGCTTTCGCGCCTCCGCGATCTCGGCCGCGCGCCGAAACAACCCGTGCGCCTCCAAGAGCGCGATCCCTTCGGCGTCCCTGCCGAGCAGCTCGATGTGCACGAACGCCGCATCCTCGATTCGGCCGCGTCGCACCAACTCGTCGAGAACCCGACGGTATGCGGCGCGCACGCCATCCAAGAGCTGCTGGCCGACCAGCATCGAGCGATGCTGACCGCGTCCCGTCGACAAGGTCAGCGAACGGCGCGGCCGAAACGGCCACCACGCGAGCCGATCGGATCCGCCGGCGCGATCGCCTGCGGGCGGCGCGTGCCGAAGCGCCGAATCGAGATCGCCCGCGTCGATGAACCGCAGCACCCGAGCAATGGTCAGCGCGTGCGCGAAGCTCGCGGCCGCAGCAAAGCCACTCACCAGCATCAACCGATCGAACGTCGTGCGCAGCGACGACGGGCGCGGCCGAGGGGCGGAGTCCGAGCTGCGAGTGCGAGGGCCAGAGTCGTTCCCCGCACGTGCTGGACGCCCGGTCCCATCCGATGACGGCCCGACCGAACCGAGTCCGACCGCTCGTGAAAGAAACGCGGCGAGGCGTCCCAACGACGCCGCACGCAGACGCCAGGTCTCGCGCAGCCGCGCCCAGAACGAGCCCTTCGGAGCGCGCACCGTGACCCAAGGTGCGACGCGGCGCCCGAACAGCTCGCTGACGGCCGGCAGCGCGCTCGCCGCGTCGATCGGTTCTGCGGCGCTCACCGAACCGCCAACGGGCTCCAGAACGCAGAACTCGACGTCGGACAGATCGAGCCACGCGGCGGGGTCGATCGTCTCGAACGCTTCGAGCGACTCGAGCTCCGCCACGCCGCCACGGAGCAGCAGCACGTGATCCGTAGCGATGGGGGGCAGCCCGGCTCGTTCGCGGAGCGCGAGCGGTGCGGCGCTCAGCAAACGAGCCGGTGCACCGGCTGCGCCCGAAGTCGTACGGACCAGCGGCGTGCCGTCGGCCGACGCCGCATCGATGACGGCCGGCCGCTCGAAGATCACCAACAGGTCGTCCCCTCGCCCACGAACCAGTCCCCCGCATCGCTCGATCCAGCGCAGCGCGCGCCGGCGTGCTTGGTCGACACCGATCCAGCGGGCATCCAACCAGATCGCGTCGGCTTCGACGCTCCCACGCCAGACCAATCGTTCAGGACGCATGCGGTTGCTCGCGCGCCGAGCCATCGATCGCGGAGACGTCGAGGACGAGGGCGTCCTTGTAGGCGTGGTACGCGGCGAGCCGCCCGCGTTGGGTCGTCCATGCCACGATCGGCGACGTGGCGCTGACCGCGACACGGGCAATCACCTCCCGCGACTGGAACACAGCCCTGCGCTCGCCGGTCGCGACGTGGCGAATCACGATTCCCCGATGCTCTCCGTCGAGCATCACCAGCGCGGCGCCGGTTCGCGTGCCGACGACGCCGCACACGTGATCCGTCCCCGGCACGGTCACTTCGAACGTCGCAGCCCCCTCGGCGATCGCCCAGCGCTCGCCGGAGAGCTGCGACGCCACCAAGGGACGCTGGCCGGGTCCGTGTCCGAACGCGATGCGCAGGCCGGTCGGCACGCTCCACGTCGAGGCACGTTGCCGCAATGAGTGCTCGTGGACCTCTCCCTCACCCACGACGTACGCCACGCAGTCGCCGCGATGCTGAACGAGCTGCGTGACGCCGGAGGCGATGCGCTCGACACCCGCGGTTCGGTGGGTGCCGGGACGTGCGCGAAAGAGGCCGCGTGCGCAATCGCGAAACCAGATCTCGGCGTGGAGCGATCCACCGCCCCCCACCACCACGCACTCGGGCAGCACGCCGCCCCACACCGCCGGCTCGATTCCGAGTGCCTGCTGCTCTTCCGGTGACAGTGCGAGGCGCCACGTGTGTTTGCCCGCGCCCTCCACGAGCAATTCCGCGCCGCGAAGGCGCACCGTCACCATGCCGTGCGCCACACCCGCAGCGATGAGTCCGGAGATCGTCGCGGCGTCGCGCTCACGCACTCGCAGCTCCGCGGCGGCGTTCTCGCTCGATGCGATCGGGAACGACACCAGACCACCGGCGCGACTCCACGCGACGATGCGCGCGTGCGACACGAGCAGCCTGCTGCCGGGCTGCACGCAATGCCGCGCATCCGAAGCCACACGCGGCGTCGCGCGACGCCGCCGGCCGTCGAAGGCGCCGCGCAAGATCCGCACACGGTCGTCGGGCGGCGGAAGCGCCAACTCCACCGGAGACGTCGAGGCGATCGCACGTCCGCCGGGACGCCGGCGCAGCGCGACCCGTAGCCGCGCTGCATCGATCTCGAGCGGTTCCTCCACGTCGATCCAGCCCGTGCCGGGTCCGCTCGAACGCTGCCGCAGCTCGTGGCCGCCGACGAGCCACAGCTCGCCGGCGTCCGGATCCAAGCCGGACTCGCGATCCTCGCGGCGCTGGCGCGCGAGCCACGCCGCGAGCATCTCGTTGGTGACCGCGGTCGCCGATCGGCGGTCGAGGAGTGCCTGGAGGTCGATGCCGTTGGCATCGTGCCGAAAGCCCTTGGGCTCGTGCTGCAGCGTGCCCCAGGCGAAGCGCGCCCGCGCCGCGCGGGCGCGGCGCGCCAAGACCACGCCGATCGCGAGGTGTACGAGGCGCGGTGCGCCGAGCTGCATCGGACCGGCGTCGAAGAGGACGCGCACCGCTCGATCGGCGACGCGGGTGGCTCGTGCAATGCGCAGGAACGCGTGCTCGGCTTCGGCGGCGCGTCGCAAGAACTCGAGTGGATGGTGGGCGCCGATGGCCCACTCGCTCGCGAGCAGGCGCTCGAACGTGCCGCGGCGAGCGAGCCCGTCGTAGCCGTTCGGCTCGTCCGTCGGCCGTCCCGCGGCCGCGCGCAGCGGTCCGATCACCTGATCGAGGCGCGGCAGCCAGGTTCCGAGAACGCACGCCAGATCGAGCGGCAGTGCGCTGAGCTCGTTCGCCCACGGCGCCAGCGCCGCGGGCAGGCGTGCCGCCGAGCAGAGGGGCTCGGCGAGTGTCACGCGAATCGCTCCGCCAACGACGCCGCGTCCAGGGGACCCGCGTCATCCATCGCGAAGCAGCGCGCGGTCACGTCCTCCCCACCCTTCGGAACCAGCGCCAACCGCCGATGCGCGCTACCGAACCGCATCCGCAACGCCCGCTCGACGATCACTGCGGGCACTTCGCAACGCGTGTGCGTCGGTAACAACAATCCGCGGGTTCCCGGCTCCAGTCCCAGGTAGAGCAGCCCGGGAAACCACGGCAGCTCCGCTCCTGGGCCGGCGACGATCAGGACGTCCGCCGCGCACGAGGCCGTGAAGCTCGCCAGCGTTTCACGGGAGCGCGTCGCGAGCGCGCGAACCAACCTCGCGACCGAGTCGCGCTCCGTCGCCGCGACCGCCGTCGGCGCCAGCGGGACGTCGCGCGGCAGGAAGCGCACGCGGATCTGACCGTTCACGGCGAAGCGGGTGACGGCGCAGTCTCACCGCGCTCGTCGAGCGCCGCTGCGAGGCGCGCTCGCACGTGCGCGAGGCTTTCCGGCAATGCGCTCGGTGCGAAGCCGGCATCGATCTCGCGCCCCACTCCTTCGATCCGGAGCAGCCAGGCGCCAACGGCCTCGGCTGTCACCGGACGCGTGCTCAAGAGCGCCTCGCCCTCTGCGACGAGCCGTGCGGCCCGCGCTGCCGGACCGTGTGCCGCAAGCTCGGCGGCCGTAGGTAGGCTGGGACTCGCTGCAGTGGCGAGCACGTCGCGCAGCGTCTCGCGCGCGAGGGCTTGCCCTTCTTCCGACGGTACGGCGTAGACGAGCGGCCACAGATCGGCTGCGGCAGCCGCACGGGTGCGACCGGCGAGCACCGCGGCGGCGGCGATCAGCGCCTGGCTGCGTACGAGACGCCGATCCGAGAGCGCGACACCCGCGCGGCGCAAGAGTCGCACCGCGTGGGCGAGCTCACCGCGAATCGGCGCAAGATCGATGGCACGGGCCGCCGTCGCCAGGCGATCGAGCGCTTCGATGCGATGCAGTGAAGAGCCGTCCCGTGCGGCATCGCGATCGAGCCCGCCGAGACGCCAGCCGGACTCCAGCAAAGTCTCGAGATCCGGATCCGAAACGGCACTCAGGAACACGCGGATCAGGAATCGGTCGGCGAAGGCTGCCAGCGTCTCGTCCTCCGGGAGCACGTTGGTGGCTCCCACGCACACGCGCAACGGCGCATCGATCACCGTCTGGCCACGCCGAAACGTGCGTTCGTTGAGCAGCGCGAGCAGCGTGTTCAGGATCGCCGTCGATCCCAGGAAGACCTCGTCCAGGAACGCGATCTCGGCCTCGGGCAGCATCCCCTCGGTGCGCGCTTCGAGGATCCCCTCCGCGAGACGACGGATGTCGATCGGGCCGAAGATCTCACCCGGCTCGGTGAAGCGTCCCAGCAAGTACTCGAAGTAGCGCCCACCCAGCGCTCGCGCGATTCGGCGAGCGGCCTCACTCTTGGCAGTTCCGGGGGGACCGACCACCAGCACGTGCTCGCGCGCCACCGCGCCGAGCGCCACCAGCTCGACCAGATGCGCGCGATCCACCAATCCGTCTGCGGCCGCTGCGATCGCGGCCCGGAGGGCGGCGGCATCCTGCTCGATGGTCCCATTCGATTCGCTCTCCGCTGCTTCCACCAACGCCTCCACGCGCCATCCGTCCGTGCGGATCACGCGATCGTCATACGGACTTCCACGAGTGGGCGCAAGCACGCGGGGTAGCGAGCCCGTGCGAAGTCTCGATGCGGCGCCACCGAGGCTTTCGACGATGCCGCGGATGCAACGGGGCACGTTTCGCGGGCTCCTGGACTCGCCACGCGGCCGGGGGTCCGCGGCCCTGCGCTCGCAGCGGCGCCGATCCGGCCGACGACGGTGCCGTCAGCGCGCTGGCGGGGCGGCGCTGCCACCCAAGCTCGCCTGGATCATCGCGAGCACTCTGCGTTCGGCTCGCGAAATCGCCGCGACCCCGAAGATCCCGCCCGAGGCCTTGGCCACGGCTTCGGCATCTCGAACGACTCGCCAGCGTTCGTCGCTCGACACGCGGCGCGATCGGTCGTCTTCGGCCAGCTCGTGCCACAGGCGAAGCAGCGCTGGATCCGGGCGAGCTTCGAGCCAATCGTCCAGCAGGCGCCGCGACGCTCGGTGGGACGTCACACCCGCGCGCCGTGCACCGGCCACCACCAGCTCCCGCTCCGCGGAGTCGAGCGCGCCGTCCGCCCAGCCGACCTCGAGAAGTGGCAACACGTGAAAAGCTGCCGCGCTTTCGGCGCTGAGACCGAGAGCGACGAGCCGCGCCACCGATTCGCCGTTCGGCCGATCGAGCGCCATGGCGAGCCGGCTCGCCGCCAACGCACGCTCGGCCTCGAGCCTGCGGCGCTCGAGTCTCTCCACATCGAGCGTGCGGGCTCGTTCGTCGTCACGCATGGCGGCACGGGGCGTTTCCTCGTTCGATCGCATCGGCATCCTCCCGGTTCGCATGCGAGGCTATGCGGCGGTTGGAATGGCGAGAAATAGATTCTTCGGCTCGATGACATCGGCCTCGCCGATGTGCCTCACGCGGACTAGCCGACGGTCTTGCTCTCGTCCCACGCTCGCCTCTCTACCTCTACGGATCCCCGATGCCGACACGATCGACGAAGAGCACCGACACCGATGCAATCGATGCGCAGCGGCGCGCCTACTTCGCGGCGCTGCCGCCGGAAGCGCGTCGGCATCTCGAAGCGATGCGTAGAGCGATCCGCGCCGCCGCCCCCGCTGCGGTCGAGGCGTTCAGCTACGGCATCCCGGGTTTTCGGCTCGATGGACGCGCGCTCGTCTGGTACGCAGCCTGGAAGAGCCACACCAGCCTCTACCCGATGAGCGAGGCGATACGCGATGCCCACGCCGCGGCACTCGCTCGGTGCTCGATGTCGAAAGGCACGATCCGTTTTTCGTTCGAGGCTCAACCGTCTGCGGCGTTGGTGAAACGCTTGGTGCGAGCGCGCGCTGCGGAAGTGCGCGCACGGTCGGCGAAATCGAAGACCAAACGACGCGCTTGATCGCGTCGTTCGGGCGCGCTCGCCGGTGCGGTGCGATCAGCGCTGGGAGGGGAGCGCGAGCGGCGGGTGATCGGCACGCGCGCGCAGCCGATTGATCGCGCGTAGCACGCGCGGATTGCTTACCAACCTGAGCTCGAGGGCGCGTTTCCCCGGCAGATCCAAGAGCAGCACTCCGGCGAGGATCGTGAGCACGCCCTGGCCCGGCGTCACGAGCATCACCACACCCGCGGCGAAGAGCAGCGTGCCGAGCAGGTTCTTGGCGACGTGGAACGCGACGCGAACCGCCGGATGCCTGCCAGCGAAGCTCGAAGGTCGTGGGCTCTCGCTCAGGAAGTAGTCCGCGGGCATCCAAGCGAGCACGGCCGCGAGCACCAGCGGGCTCGCGACCAGCGTGACCAGCGACGCGATCGCCAGCCCGACCACCCACTCCCGCGACAGCGCGAGCCCTTCGAGCATGGTGACCGCCCGTGGTCGTTCAGTCCTTCTTGGGACGAGCGCTCTTCACGTCGGCGAGGCCCGGCACGAGCGCGCGACCTTCCAGCACTTCCACCGACGAGCCGGCGAACGCATCACCGATGGGTTCGAAGCGACCGTCGAGGTGCTTCGACAGGAACGCTTCCATCACCGCGAAGAACGAGAGCTGATTTTCCGGTCGCTGGAAGCCGTGGCCTTCGTCCGGATAGAGCAGATAGGTCACGGGGATCTTCTTGCCGAGCATGGCGTTCACGATCTGATCGGACTCCGCCTGCTTCACGCGTGGATCGTTGGCGCCCTGACCGATGAGCAGCGGCCGCTCGATGTCGGCCACTCGCGAGATCGGCGACCGACTGGTCAGGAACGCCTTGCCCTCCTCGGTACGTTCGTCGCCGATGCGCTTGCGCATCTCCTCGACTTCCGGCTGCCAATACGGCGGCAACGTCTGCATGAAGGTCACGAGGTTCGATGGGCCCACGATGTCCACGCCGCACGCGAAGGTCTTGGGCGTGAACGTGAGCCCGACCAGCGTTGCGAAGCCGCCGTAGCTGCCGCCCGTGATGCACACGCGCTCGGGATCGGCGATGCCCTCTTTCACGGCCCACGCCACGGCGTCGAGCAAGTCTTCGTGCATCTTGCCCGCCCACTCGCGGTTGCCGGCATTCACGAACGTCTTTCCGAAACCAGTCGAGCCGCGGTAGTTGACGCTCAGCACGGCGTAGCCGCGATTCGCCATCCATTGGTGGATCGGCTCGTAGCCCCACGAGTCGCGGTACCACGGCCCGCCATGCACCCACAGCACCGTGGGCAGCGGCTTCGCCACCTTCCCCGATCCAGTCGGATCGGCGTCGAGCGGCAGCGTGTAGTAGCTGACCAGACCGAGGCCGTCGCGGCTCTGGATGGTGACGGGATGGCGCTTGGCGAGCTTCGCCGATTCGAGCCGGCTGCGATTGGCGAAGAGAAACGTCGGCTTCTTGGTGGCGCGCTCGTAGAGATAGAAGCGCCGCGGGCCGTCGTCGACCTCGAACGACACGATCCAGCGCTTGTCGTCGAGCGAGCGGCTGATCACGCGCCAGTCTCCGTCACCGATCGCGGAGATCGCTTTCACGTCGGACGCGACGCTCGCGTCGAGCGCCTTCCACTCGAGGCGCGCGCGCTCGAAACCCACCGCCTGGGGCTGAAGGCGCGTGGGATGCACGAGCACCTCGCTCAGGTCCACTCCGGCATCCTCGGCGAGCACGTGCGTCTTGCCCGAAGCGAGCTCCACGGACACCAGCGCCGCGGTATCGCGCTTGCGGCTGTCCTGCAGATAGAGCACCCGCCCCGTCGAATCGAGCGTGAGTGGATGCGTGGTGATGACGTCCTCGAGATCGACCTTGGCGAGAGTCTTCGGCGCTTTCGCGGTGCTGATGTCCACCAGCTCGTAGCCGCCCTCGGGAAGCGGGCGTAGGCCCAGACGCGCTCGCAAGTCGCGGTCGGTCACCACGCTCGAGAACTCGTCGTTCTGCAGCACCCGGCGCATGGCGCCGCTCTTGATGTCGAGGCGGAAGATGTCGTGGAAGCTGGGATTGCGCTGATTGAGGCCGATCAAGATCTCGTTCGGGAACTTGGGGCTCACCTCGACGATCATCGCCTTGGGCCGCAACGGCTTGCCGTCGGGACCGGTGAGCGGCTTGCCATCGCGGCCGAGGATCTCGTCGAAGGGCGTGAGCACCTTTTCCTTGCCGGTGGTGATGTCCACGACGAAGACCTTGTCGTTCTCGTCGCCATCTTTGTCCTGCAAGTAGAGGATGTGCTTGTTGGTGTACGCCCAGTGGTAATCGTAGATTCCGCGGCCGCGATCGTGTGTGACCGCCTTGGCCTGGTCGAGCTTCCCCACCGGCGCGACCCAGACGTTGAGCACCCCGTTTTCGGGCTGCAAGAACGCCAGCGACTTGCCGTCCGGGCTGAGCACGGGCCACGCCCGATCCGGATTGCCGAAGAGCACGTCGCGCGGGATCAGCGGGGTGACCGACTCCGACGCCGCAGGCTTCGGCGTCGGCACCGGAGCGGCCGGTTCCGGAGCAGGCGCGGGCTTCGCGCAGCCGGCGATCCAGAGACTCACCAGAACGCACCACGTCGTGCTTCGCTTCACGGGATCTCCTCCTCGACGTACGCAAGCGCAGCGCCTGCGCGCGCCATCTCTGCGAAGCTAGCCGATCACGTGCCATTGTTCACCCCGCCGACACTGCACCGGCCGAGTCACCACGACGAGCAGCCCGCCACCGAAGATGAGCGCTTCCACGATCCCGAACCGCGAGACGGATGTCCCCGACGGAACCGCCGGGGTCGCTGCGTTCGTGCGCGACGCCGTGCGCCGCTCCACCGAAGGATCGCTGCGCCGCCCTCGTGACGGCGTTTCGCTGGAACGGCTGCTCGCCGATTCCGCCGCGTTCGCGAACCAGCTCACCGATGCGCTGCGCGGCGAGAGCACGCTCCACGAGCGCATCGCGTGCCGCGCCGGCTGCGGCTGGTGCTGTCACGTGCACGTGGTGGTGAGCGCACCCGAAGCGCTGCGCGTGGCGCGCCACCTTCGCGAGACGCGCTCTCCCGCAGAGCTGGAACGCGTGCAAGACAGGCTCGCGTGGCTCGACGAGCGGACCCGCGGTCTCGATCGCGACGCACGTGCCGACACGCGTTTGCCGTGTGCGTTGCTCGAAGACTTCTCGTGCTCGGTGCACGCGGCGCGACCGCTGCGCTGCCGAAGCTGGAATTCCCTCGACGTCGAGCGCTGCAAGGTCGAGCTCGACCATCCGCGGAGCGGGAACCTCGAGATCGAGAACGTGCAGTGGGAAGTGACGCGCGCCGTGGCGGCGGGAGTGGCCGATGGCATTCGTGGCGCGGGGCTCGACGGCGCGCGCCTCGAGCTCACCGCCGCCATCCGCATCGCCCTCGAAGCGCCGGACGCCGAGGCCCGCTGGCTCGCCGGCGAGCCCATCTTCGCCGCGGCCGCCGCCCGCTGATCGCCGCACAACGAGCGGTGATTTCGCCACTTGACATAGTTGCATGAATGAGCAACTATTGTGTCATGGCACAAGCAAGCAATTATGATCTTCCTGCGCGGCTCGCCGAGGGCTGCTGCCCGAGCCTGGGCGAGCTGCTGTCGACGCGCTTCTTCAAGGCGCTCTGCGATCCCAACCGCGTCGGCATCCTGAGCCAGCTCGCCACCGCCGGCCAGCCGACCAAGGTCGGCGAGATCGCCGCATGCTGCACCACCGACCTCTCGGTGGTTTCGCGGCACCTCAAGCAGCTCTACGACGCCGGAATACTCACCGCCGAGCGCAATGGACGCGAGGTTCGGTACGCGGTGCGTTTCGGCGAGGTGGCCCGAACACTGCGTGCCATCGCCGACGCCATCGAAGCCTGCTGTCCACCCGATCAGCCGAGCTGCTGCGCCGTCTCGTGCGCGCCGCCGTCGGAGCCGGCCACTCCGAACGACGCGCCCGCGAAGCCAGCGTCCGCCGCCCGGGCTCGATCCAACCGCAAGCCCAAACCCAAGACACGAAAGGAACGTTCCCATGAGCCACGCTGAGCCCAACGAAGTTCGAGAATCCGTCTCCCGTGCCTACGCCGCTGCCGTGACCCGCGGTTCCTCCTGCTGCGGATCGCAGTCGTCCTGCACTCCGACCACCGACAAGGCCGAGTCGATCGGCTATTCGCCTGCCGAGCTCGCCGGCGTGCCGAGCGAAGCCACGGGCACGACCTTCGGCTGCGGCAATCCCACCGCGTTCAGCGAAATCGGTTCGGGCGACGTCGTCGTCGATCTGGGCTCCGGCGCCGGCCTCGATCTCATCCTGGCGGCGCGCAAGGTCGGCCCCACCGGCAAGGTGATCGGCGTGGACATGACGGACGCCATGATCGAGCGCGCGCGCCAGAACGTCGCCGCCGCAGGGCTCGCGAACGTCGAGATCCGCAAAGGGATCATCGAGGCGCTTCCGGTCGAGACCGGGAGCGTGGACTGGATCATCTCGAACTGCGTCCTCAACCTCTCGCCCGAGAAGGCGAAGGTGTTCGCGGAAGTCGCACGCGTGCTCAAGCCCGGTGGCCGGATGCTGGTATCCGACATCGTCGCCGAGGACATCCCCGAGTGGGCGCGGCAGAGCGTGTCCCTCTACGTCTCCTGCGTCGCAGGCGCCGTTCCCGAAGCCGAGTACCTGGGGGGATTGCGGGCCGCCGGCCTCGCAGACGTCACGGTCCGCGACCGTTTCGTCTACGACGCCGAGTCGCTGGTGGGCTTCGCCTCCGATGCACAGGGCGAGCTGATGTCGCTCCTCGAGCAGCTCGGCCTGCCACCCACGCGCGAGACGATCCTGGGCCTCGCGAAGCAACTCGAAGGCAAGATCGCGAGCGTGCGCGTCTTCGGTCGCAAGCCGCTGGCGCAGGACTAGCCTGGAACATTCACGAGCGAGAACCTGCGGCTGCGACGGAGCGCAGCCCTCCAGCAGGAATTTCGCCGCAATCGGTGGAGGGCGCCGCTCCGTCGGCGCCGGCGCGCTATCGCGGGCAGAAGCCACGTTCATTTGCGACGATCGCAGGTGTCGACGCGGCGATTCGTGGAGTCTCGACACAGCGTTCACGAATGGCTCGCGCTAGCCTCCGTCGTCCGCGGGGCGAAACGCTCCGAACACGCGGACGTCGTAGTTGCCCGACGCCGACGACGGCTCGATGTCCTCGCACCACACGGCGAGCGCGTCGCCAGCATCGTTCGCCACCAACTGCAGATAGCCGATGGCAGGTGCGCGACGGAGGTCGGGGATCTTCTCCGTCGGGCTCCAGCCCTCTCCCGGCTCGTAGAAGCGGCTCACGACCTCGGCGGTCGTGCCGTTGGTTTGGTTGCGAGCCCACAGCGCAACGGCGCGGCCGTCGGACATGCCCGCCAGCGTCGTCTCGAACGAGACCGTGTCGTCACCGTACGAGCTATCGACGATCGTCGATTCGATTGCGCTGTTCGTGGCACCGACGCGGACCGCGTGGATCTGCGCGTACGAATCCGTGAACAGCGTGAGGGCCGAGCCGTCGTCGGCGATGGCCAGATCCGCGCGCGGCGTCCCACAGCAAGCACCCGTCTCCACGTGGCGCATTTCCCAGCCCCCGGCGACGGACTCGTGAAAGAGCGTGACCGACCAGCCCCCACCGGTGTGGTTGCCTTCGGTCACCAGCGCGTGCCCATTGCCCGACGCATCCAGCGCGAGCCGAAACGACCCATCCCAGTTCCAATCCACGTCGGTCAGCGGCTCGTCTGCACCGAAGGTCGAATTCGGAGCGGCGCGACGAGTGACGAGCTGCGATCCGTCGATCTCCGGAACGGGCTCCATCACCGCGAGGATCGCCGCGCCGCCGCGAGCGACATCGAGCCCCACCGAATAGCTGAAAGTCGGCAGGTTGGGACGAAAGATTGAGACCTCGGAGAACCCGGATTCGGGCGTCCAGCGCACTCCGCGTACCCCGACGTTCGGTCGATCGAGCTTCCAGGTCACCACGAAGTTTCCATCCGGCGACGCAGCCAGCTCGACCGCACTGAGCAACTGGCGAGGCTCGGAGAGTGCCCGTTCGAGCTCCACCACATCCGACCACCCGAGCACCGGATCGAAGCTGCGCGCGCGGACACGGCTCTCCGGTAGATCGATCTCGAGCCAGGCCACCAATCCGTCACCACGCTCGTCCATCGCCACCCGCGGGGGCTCGCCGCCATTGAAGAAGATGCCGGAGGCCAGTGCTTCCGGCGTGCTCCAACCCTGCGACGGATCGAAGCGGCTCGCCATCACCGCCTGCGTCGGCCCGAAGGGACCCATCTCAGTCTCGTCTTGGAACCATGCCACCATCGCCCGCCCAGCGCCGTCGATCGCCGGCGCCGGAAAGCAAGGCATGCCGGAAGCGTTCGAGGTATTGGTGGTCGACACGATTACCGGCGCGAGCCACCGCGAGTCGCGCTGCGGTGGCGGCGGCAGCAGCGGAGGTCGAGTTGGCGGGGGCTCCGGCTGCGCGTCGCGCGAGCCGCAGCCGCCCGCGAGCGCGACCATCAGCGCAAGCACGTACCCGGCGCTGCGAATCCAGCGACGATCACAGGCGCGATCGAGACTTCGAATGCTTCGTGCCACGACGCACTCTCCCTGACCGAGAACCGACGGCGGTTGTCGAGACGCGGGAGAGGACGCCTCGCGAGATCACGGATCGAAGTAAAGGATAGCTCGCGGCGCAGGCTCGACAATCCGTAGGCGTCGGCCGCGCATCGACGGCGCTTCCGCGACGCGGCGCACGTCACGGGGTCGTCACTCGATGCTGCTTTGTTGCATCCTCGGCGGCGCTGGCCTCGATCGAGCCGGGCCGCCGAGGAGAGTTACATGGCGTTTCGAGAGGTCGCGCGCACTCGTCCCGTAGTCGTCGTGCTGGCGCTACTCGCCGGAGTCGCGCTCGCCGGCGGGATCGCTTGTGACGAGGGCCGATCCGCGTGCCAATCCGCCGTGGATTGCGCCGGCGATGGTGTGTGCTCGAGCGGTCGCTGCCGTGCGCCCGTCGTACCGATCGCCAACGAGCTCGCGTTCGCGCGCCCCACGGCCAGCGCCGGTGAAACCAACCTCCTCGTCAACGGACGCCTGATCCGACCCGCGGCGCCCGCCGTCCGTCTCGGCACCTTCCCCACGCGCATCGCCGTTCATCCGGGCGGCCGTTTCGCCGCCATCAACGAGAACGGTTTCGGCACCATCAAGGACCCGGCGAATCACCGCGACAAGGAAGAGCGAATGCGCATCGTCGATCTCCGGACGATGCAGGTCGTGCAGGAAGTACCGATGCAGCGCCGCTCGATGCACCTGGGGCTGCGCTTCGATGCCGCGGGTGCGTTCCTCTACGCCGCCGGCGGTTACGACCGCACCATCCAGCGCTACCGCTTCGACGGCGATGGCCACGTGACGTTCGACCGGCTCTGGGAGCTTCACGACTGCTACACCGCCGACGTGGTGCTGTCGCTCGACGAGACGCAAGCGTTCACGAGCTGTTTCATCCAGAAGAAGGTCGCCCGTCTCGATCTGGCGACCGGTGCCGTGACCGACATCACGACGGCGCCCGAGCCCTACGCGCTGGCGCTGACGCCCAACGGCAAGCGGCTCTTCGCGTCGAACATCTCCACGGTGGCGAACCCGGCCCAAGGCGACACCGTGACCGCGATCGACGTCGACACCAACGCGACGATCGGAACCATCCACGTCGGCCTCGGTCCGGAAGGAATCGTGGTCACACCGAACGGCAAGCGGGTGCTGGTCGCCTGCAACAAGACCGACGAGATCGTGGAGATCGACGCCAGCACGCTCGCCGTCACGCGCCGGATCTCGCTCCACGGCGACCCCGCCGCGCTCAAGGGCATCTATCCCACGCTGATGACGCTCACTCCGGACGGCAAGACGCTCTATGTGGCGGGTGCGGGCGAGAACCTCGTGGCGGTGGTGGACGTGGCGGCCGGCTCGGTGCGCGGCACGATTCCCACGGAGTGGTATCCGACCGACGTAGCGCTCTCGCCGGATGCGCAGACGCTCTACGTGCTCAACGGCAAAGGACGCGGTGACGGCCCCACCACGTTCGTGAACGGCACCGACGACTTTGCGAGCACCGACCCGGTGGGACGCCAGCTCTTCGGCTCGCTCTTCGCAACCCCAGTCCCTTCTGCGGAACGGCTCGCGAAGTTGACGGCAATCGTCGCCGAGAACAACGACCGCCAATCGCGCTACTTCGACCTCTCGAAAGGAAACGACACCGCGCTGCCGAGCCCGGACGCCGCCGGCCGCTCGCCCATCAAGCACGTGTTCTTCATCATCAAGGAAAACTTTTCGTACGATTCGGCGTACGGCGACCTGGGCAAGGGCGACGGCGAGCCGAGCTACACGCTGTGGGGCGAGGACGTGATCCCGA
>CAYUSL010000095.1:0-16164 GCA_964447125.1 uncultured bacterium
CGATCATGCTCCAGACCGTGTCGATGCTGAACGACAAGATGGAGCAGGAGCGCCTACCCCTCATCCGGGTCAACGGCTACGAGATCGCGGAACGGGTCCTCAACGAGTCTGGCTTGCAGGACAACTCGATTCGCATCGACCTGACGAATTGGGTCGGACGGCAGGGGCTGCCCGCCGCCCGTGACGTGCTGCTCGAGGCGGACTTCGAGGAGGTCGACGACGAAACCTTCCTCTCGAACCTCAACGACGAGCAGGTTCGCATCCTCGGTCAAGCCTCCGGCTTGGGCGTCATGTTGGGCACCGGCGGCGCCGCCAAGCTTTCCGAGGCCGTGGCGCAGCGACAGGCGCTCTTCATCCTCAAGCGCTTCTGTCTGTTGGTGCGCAGCGCAACGATGTACCCGCCCGACCATCCAGGCCTGCCGCCGGCGTTCGAAGCCCTCAAGTCCACGGTGGACAGCGCCATCGAGGACAAGGAGCAGGTCACCATCACCGTGATGGGCGGCGACATCCTTCTCGACGACTTCAAGATCCGAAAAGAAGACCGCTTCAAGAAGACGTTCTGCGATCTCTTCGACGAGCGCCAAGTATCGTCGGTGACCTTCCGCCAAGGGCTCACGGTGGACGAGGTGAAGACCTTCACCTACTGCTTCACCGAGAGTCCGAAGATGGTGAAGGACAAGGGTGGGGCCCGCAAGATCCTGCAGCGCAAGAACATCACCAACATCGTCGTCGATCAGTTCAAGTACGGCGTGGTCGCCGACGACGGCAAGTCCGCCGTCGAAGGTCACGCCGTCGCTTCCGACGACCACCTGCTGGAAAGCCTCATCTACAACCAGGTGATCGACAAGCTCGAGAAAGGCGGAAGCATCCAGACGCTTTCCGTCGAGGAGGTCGGGTCGTTCTTCAAGGACATCCTGGCGAACCCGGACGAGGACAAGCGCAAGGCGCTGGCACGGATGCTCGTGACTCTCGATCCCGAGCTGGTCGAAAAGGGGTTCCTATCGAGCCCCGAGATGCGTCGCAACCTGTCGTGGTCGGCGGCGAGGAAGACGCTCGACCACATGTTCCGCGAGCTCGGCGTGGGCGACTACGAAGCCAAGGAGCACGCGCTCGAGACCATCACCCAGCTCACCGACCTCGCCATCACCCGGCACAAGGAACAGACGGTCTCGTCGATCACCAAGCGGCTGCTCGAGTACGTCACGAACCAGGAAACGGATCCTGACCTGATCCGCGTCGCGATCCGCGTGTACGCGACGATGGCCATCACCTACCTGCGCCGACGCCGCATGGAACAAGGAAAGGACTTCACCGACATCCTGTTGCAGCTCGCGAACGGCGAGAGCGAGGTGCGGCTCGGTCAGGACGAACGGGCTGCGACGATCTACGTGAACTTCGACGACAAGTCCGAGGTTCCACGAATCGCGCGCGAGGCGCTGCGCACCGTCGGCCAAGAGGAGGACATCGTCGACGTGCTGATCGCAGCGGCGATCGATTCCGAGCCGACCCGCTCCCAACCCGCAACGGAGATGCTGGAGGCCGTGGAATCCGATCTGGTGGTGAACAAACTCTTCCAGGTGTTCGTCGATCCGGATCGCGCCGTACGCTCGCGTGCCTATCAGATCCTGAAGCGTATGGGGAAGCGCTCGCTGCGCAGCATCCGGATCGCGCTCGACGAGCGCAAGGCGCTCACTTTCCCAGGCCGTGATCCCTCGACGGGAATCTTCCAGCAGGAATCCGAGTGGTTCATCCTGCGGAACTGCATGGGGCTCTTGACCGAGATCGACACCACGCTCGCCGAGCCCTACCTGGTCGAGCTCACGGCCGATCGCGACCACCGCGTCCGCAAGGAGGCGCTTCAGCTCCTGCTTCGCTCGGGACTACCGAGCGCGACGGTGCAGGTGAAGAAGGCGCTCAAGGACTCGAAGGCCGAGGTTCGCGACACGGCGATCTTCGGCCTCGGTGTGCTGCGAGACGAAGAAACGGTCGACACGCTGATCGACATCTTCCTGCGCTACGAACCCCACCGCAAAGCGGTACTGGAAGCGATGGAACGAATCGGCTCGCCCACCGCCGCGCGATTCCTGCTCAAGGCGCTCGATGCCGTGGATGCGAGCACGTCGCGCAAGAATAAGACAGACTTCCCCATCGAGCGCGACGCGATCCTCAGCGCCATCGGTAGCCTGGGCGCGATCGGTGGCGCGGAAGTGATTCACGCCCTCGACGAGTTCGTGCATCGGTGGTCGAGCCCGCTGAAGCGGATCTTCTTCCGGCCGGTCAAGGGCATGCTCTCGTTCCAGGACTCGCTCAACGCCGCCAAGAACGCGCTGGTGGTTGCGCGTCGGCGGTCCGGCGCCAGGACGGGAACCGCGACGATCGCGGCGCGCGAACCGTCGACCGCCACGGCCTGACCGCCGGCCTCGCGCCGGCGGTTCCGCCGCTCAGAGGTACTTGCCCGCGATCAGCGCGAGTCGCTCGCGTACCTCGACGGCGATCAGCGAGCGATCGGTCAGGATCGCGTGCTCGAGCGCCTTCGGGCAGCCACATTTGCGCTCGGACGGGATCTGTGTGACGGCGAGCTTGAGGATGCGCTGCGCCGTCTCGACGTTGGTGCGCATGATCTCGAGCACCGCTTCGATCGAGACGTCTTCCTCGGTCTCGTGCCAGCAGTCGTAGTCGGTCGAGAGTGCCAGCGTCGCGTAGCAGATCTCGGCCTCGCGCGCGAGCTTGGCTTCCGGGATGTTGGTCATCCCGATCACGTCCACTCCCCAGGTCCGGTAGACCTTGGACTCGGCTCGGGTCGAGAACTGAGGGCCTTCCATGCAGAGATAGGTTCCGCCCTTGTGCACGGTGGCGTTCGTCTGATCGGCGGCGTCGCCGATGATCTTCCACAGCACGGGGCAGACCGGATCGGCGAAGGTCACGTGCGCGGCGACACCATTGCCGAAGAAGGTGGGGATTCGCGACTTGGTACGGTCGAAGAACTGATCGGGCACCACCATGTGACCCGGGTGGATGTGCTCCTTCATGCTGCCCACGGCGCTCACCGAGAAGATCCACTCGACGCCGAGCTGTTTCATGCCGTGGATGTTCGCGCGGAAGTTGATCTCGTGCGGCAGGATGCGATGGCCGCGACCGTGGCGCGACAAGAACACCATCTTGGTGCCGGCGAGCGTTCCCACGATGTACGAGTCGGAAGGATCGCCGAATGGAGTCGACAGCCGCACTTCTTCGATCCCCTCGAGCGACTCCATCACGTAGAGCCCGCTTCCTCCGATGACTCCAACCGTCGCCATGCATCCTCCTCGCCGTGCGTGGGCGCGTGCGCCTCGATCGTTCGGCAGCTCAGTGAGTGTCCTTCGGTTCCGTGCGCCCAAGCATGCCACACGCGGCACTGACGTCGGCGCCACGGGTGCGCCGAACCATCACCGCGTAACCGTCGCTGCGCAGTGCCTCGGCGAACGCATCGATACGCTCGAGGGACGACGCTCGATACGGTGCCTCGGGGAAGGCGTTGAACGGGATCAAGTTGATCTTGCAGCGCAATCCGCGCAACAGCTTGGCGAGACGGCGACGATCGGCGTCCGAATCGTTCACTCCCTCGAGCATCGTGTACTCGAAGGTGATGCGGCTGCGCTTCGCGAGCGGCAGCGCGGCGCACGCCGCGAGCAAGGCATGCAGCCCGTAACGCCGATTCGACGGCACCAGCTCGCTGCGCGCGGCTTCGGTGGTGGCGTGGAGCGACACCGCCAGCTCCACCTTGGTGCGCTCGAGCAGCGTCTGCATCTGCGGCACGAGGCCCACCGTGGAGACCGTGATTCGCCGCGGTGAGATCGCCAGCCCCGCGGGTTGGGTCAGGATGTCGATCGCTGCGATCACGGGCTCGAGATTCGCGAGCGGCTCGCCCTGCCCCATGAAAACCAGATTCGTGATGCGCGTGTCGGCGCCCGCGTGCTCGGCCGCCGCCATCACCTGCCCCACGATCTCCCCGGGACGCAGATTGCGCGCGAAGCCACGGTAGCCGGTGAGACAGAAGCGGCACGCGTAAGCGCAGCCGACCTGGCTCGACACGCAGAGCGTGAGACGCCGGCCGTCCGGAATCAGCACGGACTCGACCGCGCGGCCGTCGCCCAGCCCGAACAGGAACTTCTCGGTGCCGTCGCCGGCACGAGCCACTTCCAGCACCGGCAGCTCGGAGAAGCGCAGGGCGCGGGCCAAACGCCCACGCAGCTCCTTGGAAAGCGTGTGCATCGCCGCGAAGTCGCGGTGACCGTGCTTGTAGACGAAACCCCAGATCTGGTCGGCCCGGTACGGCGCTTCGCCGAGCGCGGCGAGGACGTCGCGCAGCGCGGGTAGCGTGAGATCGCGCAGATCGGGGGGCTCTTCGCCGTTCGCCGCCAGCGGATCGAGCGATGCCACACCGAGCGTGGTCGTCACGGGTTGGACGCCTCCGGCCACGGTCTCAGCTCGCCCGCGCGGAAGCAGCGCGGAGGTAACGCAAGTAGACGAAGCCATCGACGACGCGAGCGTCGGCCAGTGCAAGCTCGCCCAGGGACTCGGCGGCTTTTCGCTCCGAGAACGCGGAGCGTGCGCCGAAGCGCGGGCTCAAGGTCAGGCAGACCTCGTCGACACGACCGCTCGCGAAGAAGTTGCGCGCGATCGTCGGTCCGCCTTCCACGAGCAGGCGCTCCACACCGCGCCGCGCCAGTGCCGCGACCGTGCCGTCGACCAGCGTCTCCGTGGGATCGAGAAACTCGATCTCCGCGCACGCCGCGTGGCGCGCGACGTGGCTCGCACGGTTGGCCGCGACCAGCAGCACCGGGCGCGGCTCGGATGCATCGAAGATGCGGGCATCGTCCGGCAGCGCGCCCGTCGCCGACACCACGACGGGCAGCGGTTGGTCGCTTCGGCCCTGCGCGCGGCGTTCGGCACGGCGTGCGATGGATGCGACGGAAAGACTCGGGTTTTCGCCGCGAATCGTCGCGGCACCCACGAGCACCGCATCGCTCGCTGCGCGCACGGCGTCCATCCAACCTCGGTCGTGCCGACTCGAGAGCGCGGCCGATCCGCCCCCTGCGTCGATGTTGCCACCGTCGATCCCGAGCACGGAGTTGAGAGTGATCCACACGGAGACAGCCGATTCGCTGGGGTGGCGCACGCCGACGCCCTGGCTCGTGGGGCTCGCGCGGCGACCCGGGAGCATAGCCGGCGCAGCGGTTGGTATCGCGGCCTCACGGCCTCGTGCCCGAGATCGTGGGCCTTGACCGCACACCCGTGGTCGGTTTTCTTGCGCGCGCCGTGTCGATCGACGATCCCGCCCTCCCCAAGGTCGCGTTCAGCGCCGAGCCCATCGATCGCAGCCGCGTCGATGCGCTGATCGTCCCCGTGCTGGAGGGCGAGCAGCACGATCGAGGGCCCGCGTTCGCGGCGATCGATCGCGCCCTCGACGGCTGGCTCAGCGAGCTCGTTCAAGATCAAGGATTCCGGGCCAAGCCGTGTTGCGTGCTCAGCGTGCCCGCGCCGAGCGGCGCGCCGCCCAAGCGCTACGTGCTGGTCGGCATGGGCCCGGCAGCCAAGTTGGACCCGGCGTTGGTGCGACGCATCCACGCCAAGGCCGTGCGTTCGTTGGCACCCGGCCCGCAGTCCGTGGCGATTCCACTGCCGGGTCCCGAGGGCGCGGATTGGCTCGGCGCCGCGATCGAAGGACTGGCGCTCGGCTCGTACGCGTTCTTGCGCTACCGCAGCAGCAACGACGATCCGCCGCCGTGCGTGCGGCGCATCGTCGTCCACACCAGCCGTCGTGACGATGGGCTCGAGCGTGCGGTGCGCGAGGCCCAAGTGCTTTGCGCAGCGACGCATTGGGCGCGTGACCTCGTCAACGAGCCCCCCGGAGCGATGAGCCCCACGCACGTCGCCGCGCAGGCGCGGCGATTCGAACGCCGCGGCGGGCTCAAGGTGCGCGTGCTCGGCAAACGCGAGCTCGAGCGGCGCGGCATGGGGGGCATCCTGGGCGTCGCCGCCGGCAGCGAGACCGAGCCCAAGCTCATCCACGTCGAGTACCGACCGAGCGGACGGGTGACGCGCTCGGTCGCGTTGGTAGGCAAGGGCGTCACGTTCGACTCCGGCGGCCTCTCGCTCAAGCCGGCTGCGTCGATGATGACGATGAAATGCGACATGGCTGGCGCCGCAGCGGTGCTCGCCACCGTCCGCGCCGCGAGCCAGCTCAAGCTGCCGATTCGCGTTCACGCGGTGGTACCTGCGGCGGAGAACATGCCGGGACCACGCGCCATCAAGCCCGGCGACGTGGTGACCATCTCCAACGGCAAGACCGTGGAGGTGCTCAACACGGACGCCGAAGGGCGGCTCCTCCTCGCGGACGCGCTGACCTACGCCGACGCGCTGCGGCCCGACGAGATCATCGACCTGGCGACGCTGACCGGTGCTTGCATCGTGGCACTCGGTACCGACGTCGCCGCGCTCTACTCGCGCGATGCCGAGCTGAGCGCACGTCTGCGCCGTTCTGGCGACGCCGCGGGTGAGCCGATCTGGGAGATGCCCCTGGTCGAGGCGTACAAGAAGGAGCTCAAGAGCGACATCGCCGACCTCAAGAACATCGGCGGGCGCTACGCCGGCAGCATCACCGCGGCGCTCTTCCTCTCCGAGTTCGTGAAGACCGAGTGCTGGGCGCATCTCGACATCGCGGGGCCCGCGTTCGCGGAGACGCTTCCCGATCTCGGCCCCAAGGGCGCAACCGGCTTCGCGGTGCGCACGCTGCTGCGACACCTGATCGCTCTCGCTCAGCCGGCACCGGCGAGCTGAACGAATCTCACCGCGGTCCGCACCGGGTCGGGCGCACCCGACCGGCGCTCACTTCGCGTCGAGCACCTCGAACACCGGCAACGGTCTCGACACGTTCTTGAACGGGACCGGTCCCAGCTCGGCGAGCGTCATCACGTCGAGCACGCGCGCGGCGGTTTCGGGCCCGATCAGGATCTGGCCGAGAATCGCGTGAGCGCCGAGACGCGCCGACACGTTCGTCACCATCCCCGTCGCCGTGTAAGTCCAGCGCGAGCCCGCGACGCCTTCGATCCGCCGCGAGCCTACCGTCACCACACCGGTGTTGATCCCCATGTTCACGTGGATCGGCTCGAAGTCCGTGAGCCGTGCGTTGACCTCGCGGGTCTTTCGACGGATCGCCAGCGCGGCGCGCACGGCGTTGCGCGCGTGCGCCTGTGGATCCGGCGCCTGGAAGATGATCATCAACCCATCACCCGCAGTCTCGTTGATGTCGCCGCCGTGGGCGTAGATGTCGTCGATGAACGACGAAAAATACGTCTCCACCAGGAAGCTGACCTGGTCACGATCGAGCGCTTCGCTGAGCTTGGTGTAGCCACCGATGTCGAGAAAGAGCACGGACGCATCTGCGTCGACTGCGGCGAGATCGGGCGCCTCCGGGCTCGCTTCCACGAGCTTCTTCACGGTTTCGGGCACGAATTTCGCGAGATGGCGCTTGGCCCGATCCAAGAGCTCGACGCGCCGCAGCGCCTGCGCGAGCTCGTCGTTGAGCCGTCGCAAATCGGCGGTCAGCGTCAGACCGCGCAGCACCAGCGCCGCCTGATTGCCGATGATGGTCAGCAGATCGAGGTCTTTGGGCGTGAAGGCGCCAACCGTCGCCCGGCTGTCGAGCTGGATCGCGCCCCGCACCCGCTCCTCGTCCCAGAGCGGCACGAGCAGACCCGATTGGATCTTCGCGGCCACCAGGCTCTCGGCACCACCGAATCCATCCACGTCGCGAAACAGCACCGCCTCGCGCCGCTCGGTGAGCTCCGTGAGCAGCGTCTGGCTGGGCGGCAGCATCTGCTCGTCGGCAACCGCTGCGCGGGCCCAGAGCCGCACGCGCGCGAAGGCGGCGTCCGTTCCAGGATCGCGCAGGAATACCGAGACGTGCGTGGCGGCTGGGAAAAACTCGGCGAGTAGCGGCACCAGCTCGTCGAACAACGCCTCGTCGGCGGCGACGTCGTTCATGCGCGTGAGCAGGCGATACAGGCACTTGAGCGCCTGGCGGTCCTCCTCGATGCGCAGCGATACCAACTCCGACCGGTCCACGCGATTGACACCGACGATGGTGCGCATCGTGGCGCCTGCGTCGACCACGCGCCCCACGCTCGATTCCGGCGGCTCGGCCGCGGGCGCGCTCGCTGTGCCCGCGAGCCTGAGCGCCAGCACCACCGGACGTTCCTCGTCGCCGAGCAAGAGCTCGTCGCCATCGGCGAGCTCGACCTGGAACGAGCACGCTTCGTCGACGTTTTCGAGCGTTCGACCGCGACGCCGCCGTGAGCCGTTGCTGCTCGCGAGGTCGCGGTAGGCCCAGCCGCTGCCCGTCCAGCAGAGCTCACCGTGGTGGCGGGACACGTCCACCTCGGGCACGACGACGTCGTTGTCCTCGCCGCGCCCGATCGTGACCCTCTCCCGCGCCGAGTCGCAGACCAGGCGATCGCCGAGAAAGATCTGCGCGCGGTGCGTGGTCATGGGGGGAGTCGCCTCGCGCCGCGTCCTGTGCTGGCTGACCACGCGCCAGACTACTACAGCGCGACGGGCGCGAGAGGCCGGTCGCCGTGGCTGGTTGCACGTCGCCCGCCACTGACCGATCCTCTCCTCCCGTGAACCCTCGTCAGCGAAACGAACGCGCAGCGCTGGCGGTCGCGCGACGGATCCGTGCGATCGCTCTCGCGTGCGCGGCGCTCGCCAGCGCATGCGGAGACCAGCACGATCCCGCGCCTCCCTCGGGAAACGTCCACCTGCGCTCCGAGATCGGACGAGCACCGCGTTGCTCGGACAACGAGCCCTGCACCGACGAGTACGAGCACTTCCGGGTCATCGCCACACCCTACGCCCGTCCCATCGAGCAGCAAGCCCTCGACGCCCGACTGCAGGCGATCGCGCGCGGCGAGGCGCCGATATACGACGCCGCACAACCCGAGGCCACGCTTCGACAGGCCCTCATCGATGGGCTCGGCATCGGCTTCTTGCTCGATGGCCTCGACGATCGCCGGCTGGACGTGATCGTCACCGCAGAGCGTGACACCGCGTACTACCACGAGACCGAGCTCGCCCTCGTCGATCCGTGGATCGGCGAAGTGCCGGCGATCCTGCTCACGCCGCTCGGCCCGGGCCCCTTCCCGGGCGTGGTCGCCGTGCACGGCCACGGCGACGACGCCGCGATCTATCGGGACCGCTACCACGGCAGCGAGTATCCGGGGCACGGCTATGCGGTGCTGATCCTGACGATGCGCGCGATGGGCATCGACGATGCCGAGCACACGATCTCTCGCGAGCTCTTGCTCGACGGTTTCAGCCTGATGGGGCTACGCGTCTACGAATCGCTCCTCGGGCTCCGTTACCTGCGTTCCCGTGCGGACGTGCGCGCCGACGCCATCGGCCTCATCGGACACTCGGGTGGCTCGAGTACCGGCAATCTGACGATTCGGGTACAGCCGCCCGGGTCGTCCCATGGGTTTCGCGCCTACGTGTCCGATCATCACGTGGATTACTTCAGCTCGAGCCCCATCGAGCCCTACCACTGCGAGACCGTGCCTGCGCTCTACCCGTATCACCCGGCGATCAACGTGCTGGCCGGCGCACCCATCGCGACGCTCACGGTTCCCTACGCCTATCCCTTCGGCGTCGCGGGAATCTTCCGTTTCTTCGACGCGCAACTGAAGTCGTGAGCACCCATCGGGCTCAGCTCGCCGACTTCCGCGCGACGAGAGCAAAGTCCTGGGGCGCGAAGAGCAGCGCGTTCAAGAGCTCGAAGTTCCGGTTGATCGCCTCGAGCTGGTCGCGCGTGGTCGCCGGCAGGTCGGGGTCGATCGGCACGATCCTGAGCCGCGCATCCTCGGGCACGGGCGACAGATAGCGGATCTCCACTTCCGCGAAACCGAGACTCTCGGCCACGAACCGCAGGCTACGCGGCGTGATCGGCGTGCGGTGGGTCCAATCTGCAAAAAAGTTCCGGGTGACCGCGCTCAAGCTCTCGGCGTTGATCGTCTCGACGATCAAGGTACCGCCCGGCCGGAGCGCGTGATGTGCAAGCGCCAGGAACGATTGCACGGCCGCCGGCTCGAAGTGCTCGATCACCTGAGCCGAGAACACACCACCCAGGCTGCCCGACGGAAGCGCGCGCAGATGCGCGAGCGCGTCGGCGCGCACCACCGCGAGCCCGTCCGCGACACAGCGCTCGACCAACTCCGCGTTGACGTCCACGCCCGACGCACGAACGCCCCGCGCTCCGAGCGCGGCGAGGAACTCGCCGCGCCCACAGCCCACGTCCAAAACGGGTGCCGCGTCCGCGAAGAGCTCGGTGTAGAGCGCAAAACGCTCGCGGATCTCCGCTTCGCTGCCGCGAAAGCGCGTGACGAACTCGCGGTACAGGTGCTCGCCGAAGCCGCTCGCCAGCGCCGAACCCGGCTCGGCGCGCGCCAGCACCGCAGCGAGCGCCTGGGAAGTCTTGAGCGCGAGCTCCTCGCGCAGGGTGCGCAGCACGCCAGCCTCCACCCCCTGCAGCTCGCGGTGCAGCGTCTCGTGGACCAGCTCGATGCGTCGCGACAGGAGCGCCGCCTCCGAAGACGCCAGCCCTGACGCGGACTCGGTCGCGGCGGTGGTGCGCGCGCCGAGCTCGTCGAAGCGAACGGCGACCGCGCAATTGAACGCTTCTTGCTTCGTCAGTAGGGGTGCCAGCCCCCAACGCACGATGCGGTCACACACGCGTTTCAGCGCGACGACCACGGGGCCGAGCAGCGCACGATGACTCGCGGCGTGCACACTCTCGCTCACACGCGCCAGCTCCGCGAGCTCGGAAGCGCGCGGCGGCGAGCCGTTCACGCGAAGCTCCAGGTGTGGCGCGGTCGGTAAACCCCGACGTCCGCCACCCCCGAGCGGATCGCGAACGACCAGCGACGGGTGTGGTAGTCGTACGCGTAGCCGTCCTCCGCGTGCACCGCCACGTCCACCAGGTAATCGCCGGCCACCAGCTCCAACGATTCCAAAGCACACGACACGGTGCCTTCATCGTTGTCCAGGTCGCCGGAAGCCCGATCGATGTGGGTGTTGGTGCCGTAGCAGCACACGCCGTCCGGCCGAAAGATGCCGATGCCGAACACCGGCGTCGGCACGCGTTTGTGCACCGCGTAGCGGATCGCGATGGTGACGGCCTCGCCGCTCTCGTACACGTAGCGCTCGGCACCGTTCGCATCCACGAGTTGCACGTCGAGAATCTCGATCTCGCGCGTCCCCCAGCGGTTCCGCTCGGGATGCGCGGTGCTGGCATCGCCGACCTCGCCCATGTTCACGGCGACCGCGGGGGCTTCGTCCTCATGCTGGGTGCGCTCGGCGGCACGGCGGTGCTCGTCGGCAAGGCGCCGCTGCTCCCCCTCGGCGACCAACCTCCGGTACTCGTCGATCACGCGCCGCGGCCCGCCCCACTCCACGAGCCGGCCGTGGTCGAGGAGCACCACCTCGTCGCACCAGCGCTCGATGGCCCCCAGATCGTGGGTCACGAGCACGATGGTCTTGCCACGGCGCTTGAAGTCCGCGACCCGCTCTTGGCATTTGTGGATGAACGCTTCGTCGCCCACGGCCAGCACTTCGTCGACGATCAGGATGTCGGGATCGACGTGGATGGCGATGGAAAACCCGAGGCGCATGTACATGCCCGACGAGTACGTGCGCACCGGATCGTCGATGAAATCCTCCAGATCCGCGAACGCCACGATCTCCTGGAACTTGCGCTCGATGTAGTCCTTCTTGAGCCCGAGCACGAGCCCGTTCAGGAAGATGTTCTCGCGACCCGTGAACTCGGGATGGAAGCCCGCGCCGAGCTCGATCAGCGCCGACACCCGGCCGTGGATGCGGATCTCTCCGGCGTCGGGCTTGTAGATGCCCGTGATGAGCTTGAGCAACGTGGACTTGCCCGAGCCGTTGTGGCCGATCACGCCCAGCGTCTTGCCTTCCTCGATCCGCAGGTGGATGTCGTCGAGCGCCGTGAGGAAGTTGCCGCGGCGGGTCTTGCGGGTGAAGACGCTCTCGAGCATTCCCCGCAGCAACCGCGTCTTGACGGTGGTGTAGCCGCGGCTCAGGGTGCGCTTGCGAAAGCGCTTGGTGATCCCGACCAACTCGATCGCCGGCGGACGGCGCCGGTTCTCGCTCTTCGCATCGCTCGTCGCGCGAGCCATCAGATCTCCTCGGCGAACCCGTCGCGGTAGCTTCGGAAGATCGAATGGCTCACCACGAAGACCACGATGCTACCCAGGAAGACGATCATCAGATTGCGCCAGTTCGGGAACTGCCCCCAGTAGAGGATCGACTGGTACGACTGCGTGAGCACCCCCATCGGGTTCACCTTGGCGATCAGGACCTGGAGCAGCCAGTGCCGGTTCTTGAGACTGTCGATCGAGAAGATGATGGGCGTCACGAAGAACCAGAGCGACAGCACGTTGCCGAGGATGTGCTGGACGTCGCGGTAGTGCACGTTGAGCGCAGCCACCCCCAGGACGATCGCGAAGATCAGAGCGAATTGCACCGTCATGACCACCGGCAACGCGAGCAGCGCCCAGCCGAACGGGCGATCCGACGCGATCAGAAACGGCAGCAGCATCGGCAGCGAGAGCAGGAAGTTCACCGCATGCGAGAGTGCGGTGACCGTGGGCAGGATCTGCGCCGGGAAGAGCGCCTTGGTGATGAGCGTCCCGCCCCCCACGATCGCGTTCGCCCCTTCGAGAAGCGCCGACGAGAACCAGATCCAGGGCAGAAGCCCGCAGAAGACGAACGTGCCGTAGTGCTCGATCGACGGGTCGCGTACGAACACCGAAAACACCAACGTGTAGACGAGCATGACGCACAGCGGATTCAGGAACGTCCACACGAAGCCCAACACCGAGCCGCGGTAGCGCACCGCGAGCTGCCGCTGGACCAGGCTCCAGACCAGTGCCCGGTGGCGGGTGATTTCCGAGAGCGTTTCGAGCATGGGGGCCCAACGACGAATCGAGAATGGCGGAACGAGCTCAGCTTCGGGGGCCACCGCTCACGCCGGTGGCGAGCGAATCCAGACAATACGCATAGAGCTCGCCGAGGGTCTGGTCGAACGGGATCTCGGCCACCCAGCCGGTGCGCTCGCGGAACCGCGCGGCGCTGGCCCGAACCGCCACGGCGGGTCCCGCAGCGAGCCCTGCGCGCGGCGTGGGCGTGACCTCCACGCCTGCGATCCGCGCCAGCGTCTCGAAGATCGAACGCACCGAAAGCGTGTGCTCGCTGGCGAGGTTGTAAACGGCCCCACGCTCGCCCTGCTCGAGGGCGAGCACGTAACCGCGAGCGATGTCGCGCACGTCCGAGAAATCCTTCGCCGCGTCGAGATTGCCGACCGCGAGCGTGCCGGAGCGCGCACCGGCCGCGGCCAGCGCCGCGATGCCATAGGCGAAGTCCGGACAGACCAGGCCGCGCTGCTGACCGGGCCCCGTGTGATTGAAGGGGCGAACCCGCACCACGTCGAGCCGCTGCGGCCCGCAAGCGTAGCCACCCGCGAGCCAGTCGGCGGCAGCCTTGGTGACGGCATACGGATTGGTCGGCCGAATCGGGGAATCCTCGGTGAACGGCGCCGATCCCGGCTCCTGCGCCCCGTACACGTCGCCGCTCCCCACGACGACGCAACGCGCTGACGGTGCGACGCGCGCCACCGCCTCCAGCACGTGGAACGTTCCGATGACGTTGATCTGCGTCGTCAACGCCGGCTGCGCCATCGACCTCTGCGGCTCGGAGAAACCGGCGAGGTGGATGATCGCGTCCGGCCGCGTCGAGGCGATCGCGCCGGCCACGGCGTCACCGTCCCGGACGTCGAGCTCCACCAGCGGTTCGATCGGCGGCAGCGGTACGGGATGCGGCGCGAAGGCTCCGTAGTGGGTCGCGGCGACGCGATGGCCGCGCTCCACCAGCGCTCGTGCGAGATACGGCCCCACGAAGCCGTTCACACCGGTGACGAGCACGCGCTGAGCCATGGTCGGAAGTACGGCCGCCGAGACGAGGCGGCGAGTCAGAGATAGTCCGTGAGACCTTCTTCCTCGATACGACGGACCACCTCTCGAAGCTCCTGATCCCGGGAGAGTGGGCACACCAGCACCGCATCGTCCACCACCACCACCAGCGTGTCCTTGAGCCCGACGGTAGCCACCAATCGATTGGGTGCGACCACCACGCAGTTCTCGGAATCGATCGAGAGGTGACGCGCAGCACGCTGAACGCCGCCCTCGCTCGCCGGCAACACCTCGCGAAGCGCCGACCACGAGCCCACGTCACTCCAACCGAAATCGGACGGCACGACACGCACCTCGATGGCGTTCTCGAGCACGCCGACGTCGACGGAGACCGAGGGCAGCGCTGCCCAGACCTTGGCGATCTCCTCGCGCTCGCGGGACGTGCCGAGCACGGCGTCGATGCGCTCGATCGCCTTCCCGAGCTCGGGCATCTGACGCGCGACCTCGCTCAGGAACGCATCCACGCGCCACGCGAAGATGCCGGCGTTCCAGAGATGATCGCCGCGCGCGACGTAGCTCTCGGCGCGGGCGCGGTCGGGCTTCTCCACGAATCGATCGACCCGATGGTAGGCACGGCCCTCGCGCTCTCCGAGCTTCTTGCCCACGCGGATGTAGCCGAAGCCCGTGTCCGGGCGCGTGGGCTTGATACCGAGCGTGACCAGCGCACCCTCGCGCGCCACGGCGGTGGCGGTGCGTAGCGCGGCCCGGAACCCCTCGGGATCGGATACGTGGTGATCGGCGGGCAGCGCCAGCATCACCGCGCTCGGGTCGCGGCGCCGCAAGTGGAGCGCGGCGAGGGCGAGGCACGGCGCGGTGTTGCGGCCCATCGGCTCGACGAAGACGTTGGCGAGTGGCACCTCGCCAGCGACTTTGGCGCACGCCGCGACCAAGTCCTCCGGAACCACCAAACAGCGCTGCTCCGCAGGAACGAGCCCCTCCAGTCGGTCGAGGGTGTCACGCAGGAGCGGCTCGCCGGAGAGAAACGCGAGCAATTGCTTGGGACGATCGCGGCGGCTGAGCGGCCAAAAACGTGTGCCGCGCCCACCGGCGAGCACGACCGCGTAGGGCGCGCGCGCCGGTGTTGCGCCATTCGAGTCGGTCATGATCGCTCCCGAAGGTAGCCCGCCAACCCCTCGCGCCAATCGGGGAGCGAACGCCCGGTGACGGTCGCGAAGCGAGACAGATCGAGCACGCTGTAGGCCGGTCGCGGCGCCGGACGCGCGGCCTCGCTGGTGGAGATCGGCGTGACGTCGACGTCGGGCACCTGGGCCCTGCGAGCGATCTCCACGGCAAAGTCGAACCAGGTCGCCTCACCCTCGTTGGCGACGTGAACGTAGCCGTGGCCCGTGCCGGATTCGAGCAACCAGCGGATGCCGCGCGCGAGGTCGCGTGTCCACGTCGGCCGCCCGCGCTGATCGTGGACCACCCGCAGCCTCGCACCCGGCTTCACTTGCCGCAGGATCGCCTCGACGAAATTCGGACCGTTGCGACCGAAGAGCCACTGGGTACGAACCGTGGTCCACGCGCCGAGAGGGAGCTCGGCGGCCACCGCTTCCTCGCCGGCGCGCTTGCTGGCGGCATACACGCCGCGCGGCGCGGTCACGTCGTCCTCACGCCAGGGTCGGTCACCCGCGCCGCCGAACACGTAGTCGGTGCTGAGGTGGACGAGCCGCGCCGCGCCGTCGCGGCAGGCTCGGGCGAGCTTGCCGGCGCCATCGCCGTTGACGGCGAATGCGAGGTCGCGCTGGGTCTCGCAATCGTCGACGCGCGTGAATGCGGCGCTGTTCACGACCGCTTCGGGGCGCACGCGATCGAACACCGCGCGAATCGAGTCCGAGCGCGTGATGTCGACCTCCGGCACGTCGACACCGGTCACCTCGTGATCCGGTCCCAGTTCGCCGAGCAAGTCGGTGCCGAGCATGCCGCGGCACCCGACCACCAAGATCCGCACGGTATTCCCCCTACTTGCTCGCCGCCAGTCGCGACGCGCTGCGATCGCTCAGCCCGCGGACGTCCGGTCGTTGCGCTCGCGATAGCTGCCGTCGAGGATGCGTCCCCACCACCCGGGATTCGAGCGGTACCA
>CAYUSL010000096.1:0-7625 GCA_964447125.1 uncultured bacterium
ATGTTCGATCTCGCGCGCCTGGCGCGGGCGGGAGCGCCGGTCGCCGAGATCGAGCTGGATCGTCATGCGTGCGGCGCGAACACGGCGAATGGGTTGCCCGTCGACGGCGAGCCAGAGCTCGATGTCTTCATACGGCTACCCGAAGGCGGACCCTCGCACGTCGCGCGCATCCAGCGTGTGGCGGACGGTGTGGCGGTCGAAGTCGATCGCCTGGCACGTACCACGCGCGGCGCGGGCGAGGCGACGGAGCTCGGCCTCGACGATCTCGATCCTTGGCTCGCGCTCGCAGATCGTGCGGACGCAGCGGTGGGTCATCCGCTGCGATTGCGGTGTGTGCGCGCGATGGATGGCACGATCGAGCTGCGTTCGTGCCAGCGACTCGCCGCCGCCCAGTGGGATCGCACCTGGATCGCGGGCGCGGGCGTCGACCTGGCGGCGGACCCGGTATCGACGCTGGAGCGCGAGCTGGTCGAAGCGGCGTACGGCTGGGACCGGTTGCTCCTCGGACGAGAGTCGCGCGACGACGTTGCGTTCTTCGACCATCGACCTTACGTCGCGTTCGAGGCCGTGCGTGGTGCGCCGCTTCTCTCGCGTGATTCGTGGTTCGGAGGTCTGCGGCGGACGCTGGCGCTCATCCGGGATTCGATCGGTGGCGGATACCGCCGCGCGATGCGCCGCCGTTCGTCCCAGCGATGGACCCCCGAAGCTGCCGTGCGCGCGATGCGCGGCATCGCGAGGACGGATCTCGCGCCGATGCACGCTTGGAGCGCGTGCGCAGCGTGGGCGCTCGATGCGTCGGCGCGGGCCGCTGGCCCCGATGCGATCTCGAAGACTCGCGATCGGCTGCGTCGGATCCAGCGGCCGGAAGTCAGGCACGCGGCGTCGCTGCAGGAGGGCCTCGCCGCGCTGGCGCGCGCGGTTCCTGGCTCGTTCCGCGAGGGGGCTGCGACCTGGGATGCGGTTCGCGCACGGCTCGCTGCCGAGCCCGAGCGGATCGCCGTGCTCGACGAGTTCCTGCGCGAGCACGGTCATCGCGGGCCGGGTGAACGCACGCTCGCCGGCGAACGTTTCGGCGACGGGCCGGCGACGCTTGGTGACGCGGCGGCGCTCGTCGTGTCGACGAGATTCGGGGAATCGCGTGCAGGCCAGCCACCTGGCGTGGACAGGTGGCTCACCTGGCTCGATCCGATGGAGTGGTGGCTCGACGCCCTGGCGCGGCTCGGCGCCGTGGCGATGGCGAGGCGCGTGCGTGCTCGCGATCGAGCCACCCGCGCGTTGGCGTGGTTACGCGCGGAGCTGCGGGCCGAGGGGGCAAGACTGGCTGCCGGCGGCAAGCTCGAGCAAGGCGACGACGTGTTTCACCTGCGTCTGAGCGAGTGGCTCGCTGCTTCCGAGGGCGTGGGCGAGGTCCGCAGCGTGGCGTGCGCTCGCCGCGATGCGTTCGCGGCCGCGTGTGCACGGCCTGCGGCGGCGATCGTGAACGAGCGTGCTGGCGCATCCCACGTTCCCGCGCCACACGCGCTTGCTGCCGCTCGCTCCACGCTGCGTGGAATCGCCGCCAGCCGTGGTTCGATTCAGGGTCGCGTGATGCACGCCTCGGCCGCGACAGGCGACGAAGCGAGCGGTGAACGATGCGTGCTGGTGCTCGATGACGCGAATCCCCACCACGCTGGCCTCTTGGTCCACGCCAGTGGCCTGGTTTGCGAGCGTGGCGGTGTGCTCAGCCATCTCGCGATCGTGGCCCGCGAGCTCGGCGTTCCTGCGGTGATGGGAGTGCCGGGTGCCACGAGCGTCTTGCCTGCGGGGAGCTGGGTCGAGATCGACGGCTCGCGCGGCCTGGTGCGCGCACTCACGGCGAGCGCGTGACGTCGACGTCGGCGAGCAGCGGCAGCGGCGTTGCGTTCGGTTGCAAGGGCCGCGTGTCGAGCGCCACGCGAAGGGGACGCCCGGGTGGAAGGGTGAGCGCGCGAACGACCTCGTACGGCGCGCGGTCGCGGGCTCGTTCGCGAGGGTCGATTCGCCATCGGTCGAGCACCCACTCGCTGCCGTCCACCGCGGCCCGAAGCTCGAGCTCGACCTCGCCCTCCGATCGATACCCGTACGAGGCTTGCGGGAGTGGCGCGATCCGGGCACGGATCTCGACACGAAGCGGGGTGTGCCCGTATCGCTCCCGGGCAGGGAACTCCCACCCGTATCGGCCGGGCACGAGCACCGCCACCCCAGCGAAGCGGTGACCTTCGACGAGTGCGTCGCTTCGTTCGCCGGGCACGTGATGCGCGGCGACGTACCGCCGATCCCAGGTGTCGCGCGCAGCGCCCGCCTCGACCAGCCCGAGAGCGATCAGCGCGCCGGAGAGCGCGAGTGCGGCGAGTCGCGCCGCGACGTGCCGCTGCTTCGCCACCAGCACACCGGCCGCCAACACGATCGGCACCGCGAGCCACGAGAGCCACGCCGTCCAGAGCGCGAGGTAGGCGCGGGTGGGCCAGTAGGGCGAACGGTCGGCGAGGGTGGTCCAGTGCGGTTGGGCCGGGATCGGTGCAGCGATGCGCGTCACCAATGCGAGCGCGCCGCCAGCGACGAGAAACGCGGAGATCACGGCGCGTCTCCGCATGCGATCGGTGCCGAGGAACACTGAGTGCCAAATCGCGAGACGCAGCGCACTACTGGTCGCGACGACGCCCAGGAACAGGAACAGCATCGCCGAGCTCCACGCCTCCGGAATCGTGTTTCCCCAGCCCGGCACGAGCCCGGCCGCAAGCCAGAGAAAAGGGACGAAAGGCAACGCCTCTGCTGCCAGCGAGGTTCGCTCGTCCAGATTCCGGCGCCGCGCGAGCTGACGCGCACCGAGACGCCACAGGATCAGAAAGCCCGGCGCCAGCCACGCGGCCCACACGATTCGGCCGAGGACGAGGTCGAGCGTGGGGACGTCGGAGGGCACGCCAGCGAGATTGGCGCGCAGCTTGCGCAGGCTCACGGGGCCCTCGAAGGCCGCAAGCGTGAGCGCTGCCATCACCACCACGAGCGCGTCGGCGGGCCGAAACGGGCGTGCCGCGCCGTCGGTCGCGACGATGGTCCCTGCGTCGACGCGAGCTTCGAGGTGGGGTGCGATCGTGGCATCACGCGCACGCCTCTTTGCGGAGACGTCGTCCTGGTTCACGGTGGACGCGACCCAGGGGCGCCGGTAGACTCGCCGTTCGCCTCGGATCGGGCGTGCGTCTCAGGTTCCCACGGCAGCCGAGTCGCACGGCGCCGGGAGGACGTCGTGCGAGCGAGCCGAGGCCGGCGGCTGCACGATGCCCCTCGCGCCGCATTCGCCCACGCGCAGCCCTCGACGATAGCGACCCACATCGCGACATGCCCCTCTGGTTCGACTCGGGCTGGAAGACCGTTCTCGTTCACTACCACGAGATCGGGCTCAAGGGCGGAAATCGCCCGCGGTTCGAGCTCAAGCTCTGCGCCAACTTGGAGCGCGCACTCGCGGACCTGCCCGTCAGGGCCGTCACCCGCCTTCCCGGTCGCATCCTGGTGAGCTTCGCGCCGGCCGTCGAGCCTGCGCGCGTGCGTGAACGGCTGGAATGGGTGCCGGGAGTCGAGAGCTTCGCGCCCGCGCTGCGCTTTCCATTGGCGCTGGAACGTGTGGCTGAGGCGGCGGCCGAGGTGGTCGCGGCGCGGCAGCCCGCTTCGTTCGGTGTGAAGGCGCGCCGTGGCTACAAGTCGGTGCCCGAGAGCTCGCAGGAGATCGGCGCGCTGGTCGGTGCCGCGGTGGTGGCGCGCACCCAGTTGCCGGTGGACCTCAAGAAGCCGGCGCTCTGGGTTCGCATCGAGGTCCTGCCACGCGAGTTGCTGCTCTATTTCGATCGCTTCCGGGGTGCGGGTGGGTTGCCCGTGGGCACGGCAGGAAACGTGGTGGCGCTGGTGAGCGGTGGCATCGACTCGCCGGTGGCCGCGTGGCGGCTGATGAAACGCGGTGCCCGTTGCGTCTTCCTGCATTTCCACAGTCATCCGTTCACGGACGCGGCCTCGCAAGAGAAAGCGCTCGAGATGGTGGAGCGCCTGGCGCGGATCCAGGGAAAGTCGGTGTTCTACCTTTGTCCGTTCGCCGACATCCAGAAGGAGATCGTGGCGCGGGCTCCGGCGCCACTGCGAGTGATCCTGTATCGTCGCTTCATGATCCGAATCGCCAATCGCGTGGCGCGCCGCGAGCGTGCGCTGGCGTTGGTCACCGGCGAGAGCGTGGGGCAGGTGGCTTCGCAGACGCTCGAGAACCTCGCCACCGTGGACGCCGTCGCCGAGCTGCCGGTGCTCAGGCCGCTGGTGGGGATGAACAAGAACGAGATCGTGGAGGAAGCGGAGCGGCTCGGCACGTTCGAGATCTCGATCCAACCCCACGGCGACTGTTGTAGCTTTCTGCTGCCGCGCAAACCCGCCACCACCTCGCGCCCGGCCGAGCTCGCGGAGGTGGAAGCAGCGTGGCCCGTCGAGGAGTGGGTTGCAGCCACGTGCGAGCGTCTGGAGCGCCGGGTGGTGGAGTGGGAGGCGGGAGCGCGCCGCGGCGAGCCTGCGGAAGCGAGCGACGCGATCGGCTGAATCGGTAGTGCGGCGCGCGCGGAGGATCGAGGATGGACCGACCCAATCTGGTGCTGATCGTGATGGACACGGTGCGCGCGCGCAATCTGCGCGCCTACGGATACGGACGGGAGACCACCCCGAACCTCGATCGTTTCCTCGCCGACGCCACGGTCTATCGCGAAGCCACTTCGCCTTCGCCCTGGACCTTGCCGGCGCACGCATCGATGTTCACCGGCCGCATGCCGTCGCAGCACGGCGCGCACGAGAACCATCGCTTCCTCGATGCCGAGGTGCCGCATCTCGCCGAGTTGCTACGCGTCGCGGGGTACGAGACCGTCGGCTTGTCGAGCAATTCGTGGATCTCGAACACCTTCGGCACTTCGCGTGGATTCGAGCGCTTCTTCAAGGTTTGGCAGCTCGTTCAGTCGGAGCGGGACCTGCACCGCGTTCACGTCGAGGACGCGTGGCAGAAGTGGCGCGACACGGTGGCTCAGCTCACCGGGCGCGATCTCTTCCGCAACCTCGCCAACGGTGTCTACCAGCGCTTCCTCGCCGATCGCTACGACAAGGGTGGGCGGCGGATCGGGCGCTGGGTGCGACGCTGGGCCGTCGAGCGCGACGCGAAGCGGCCATTCTTCCTGTTCGTGAACCTGATGGAAGCGCATCTCGCGTACAAGGCGCCGGCGCCGTGGAGACATCGTTTCACCGCTCCCGGCGTGGACGCCGCGCGGATCCGCGTCCTCAATCAGGATCCGTGGGCGCATCTCACCGGTCGCGCGCCCATGACGGCGGACGACTTCCGGATTCTCGAGGACCTCTACGACGGTGAGCTGCTCTATCTGGATCAGTGCCTCGAGGAGCTTTTCGCGGTCTTCCGCCAGCGCGGCTGGCTCGACTCGACGATGGTGGTGGTGACCAGCGACCACGGCGAGAACATCGGTGACCACGGCCGCATGGATCACCAGTATTGTCTCTACGACACCTTGCTCAAGGTACCGCTCGCGGTCCGTTATCCCGGCGATGCCGCAAGCCGTGGGCGGACGGTCGAGGTGCCAGTCCAGACCGTGGACGTCTTTCCCACGCTGCTCGGCGCTGCTGGAGTGGCCGTGCCGACGGGACCGAAAGCGCCTGGAAGCAGGCCGCTTCCCGATGCGACGCGCTTCCCCGACCGGTTGCGAGTCGCGGAGTACCTGGGGCCGGAGCCACGCGTCGAATCGATCGAGGCGCGCTATTCGGGCTATCGCGGCGACTCACTGCGCCGATCGCTGCGAGCGGTCCAATCGGCCGACGGCTGGAAATGGATCTCGGCGTCGGACGGCGCGGAGGAGCTCTTCCATTTGGGGGCGGACCCCGAGGAGAAGCGCGACCGGGCTGCGGACGAGCGCGGACCGATTCTCGCCTTGCGGCAGGCGCTCACCGCGTGGCAAGCCGAGGCTGGTGGCGAGCGCGAGACCGGCGAGGAGCCGGAGCTGGACGAGGCGGTACGCCGGCGGCTCGAGGCCTTGGGCTACCTGTGACGGAGCGCTGAACGGGCGGCTGGCCCGCGGCTTGGCCGCTGGCCGACCGGTTCGCTCGGCTCGGGGGATTCATGTACTGCTCACACTGTGGCGCGCAGGTCGTGGAAGGAGTGCGGTTCTGTCGCGAATGCGGTGCCGATCTGAGCGCACCGGGCGTCGCGCCCGTAGCGGGTGTTCCGCAGCCCGAGGGTGCGGTCGCGATGGCCGATCCCGAAGCAGGGCGCGACGGACCGAGTTGGGAGCGGCGTGAGAACGCCCTCGACCTGGGCGCCCTCGGATCGACCATCGTCCAGGTGCTGCTGCATCCGTCAGCCACCTTCGCGACCATGCGCCGGCGAGGCGGGCTCGAGAGCCCTCTGCTCTTCGCGCTGATTCCCGGCGTGATTGCGACGATCGTGAGCGTGCTCGTCCAGACGGCGGTGCGGCCCGAGTTGCTGGCGATGATCGAGCAGATGGGCGAGGAGTTGCCGCCGTGGCTCAAGGAGATGATCGCCAACCCCGGGCCGTCCGCCGCCGCTGCATCGCTGGTGACGGGTTGCATCGGGCTGGTGCTGATGGCGTTCTTGCTGAGCGGGGTCGTGCACGTGTGCCTGCTACTGGTGGGCGGCGCGAAGCAGGGCTTCGAGACGACGTTCCGCTCCGTCTGTTACACGCGCGGTGCGTTCGCGCTCTTGCAGGTCGTGCCGGCGGTGCTCTTGCTGCCGCTGGGTGGTGCGGCAGCGATGGGTGTCATGGGTGTTTTCGGCGTCGTGCTCGCGCTCTGGGGTGTGGTCGTGCAAGTCTTGGCGCTCGCGCGTTCGCACGAGATTGGCGTGTTCCGGGCTGGCATCGCGGTGTCGCTGCCGCTCTTGGTGTGTTGCGGCGGGCTCGGTGGCTTGGCTGCGATCTTCGCGGGGGTCGCGAGCCAGATGGGGCATTGATCGGGTGAGCCAGCAAGCGACCCCCGAACGGTGCCATCCGACCGTCGTCCGGCGGCTCGTCGGCGTGGCGCCCCCGACGAGCGGGCCCGACGCCCGGGCCGTCGAGCAGGCCTTGCTGGTGACGGCGCTGCTCGGAGTTGCGCTGGCGCGCCTGGCACCGAGCCCGGTGCTCGTCGGCACGCTGATGGGTGAGTGCTGGCTGCATCGTTGGCTCGCGATTCCTTGCCCGACCTGCGGTGTCACGCGCGCGTTGCTCGCGCTGGCACACGGTGACTTGCGCGCAGCGTCGTTGGTGCAGCCGCTCGCGACGCTGACCACGCTCGCCATCGCGGCGTATCTACCGTGGGCGGCGATGGTGGTGTGGCGCGGCTGGCAGCCGCTCCGCATCCAGCTCACTGGGGCCCGCGGAGCTCGCGTGCGGATCGCGATCGGCGTCGCCGTGCTCGTGAATTGGCTCTACCTGATCCACGCGGGCGTGTGAGGCTGTCGAGCCGTGCGTACCCTCGAGGTGATCCGATCGACGGCGTTGTCGCCCGCTCGCGACCTGGCGCTGCAGCG
This sequence comes from uncultured bacterium, assembly GCA_964447125.1. Taxonomy (GTDB): domain Bacteria; phylum JADJOY01; class JADJOY01; order JADJOY01; family JADJOY01; genus JADJOY01. The sequence goes on from CAYUSL010000096.1 coordinate 7,565, forward strand.
TCATCTGCTGGCGCAAGCGGAGCGCAGCCGGGACGGCGCCGTGCGACCGCCCGTCGTGCAC
>CAYUSL010000096.1:7725-16141 GCA_964447125.1 uncultured bacterium
CTGCTGGGCGGGCTCCAGAAATGCGGATACCGCGCGTACTACTTCGGTCGCGACTTTCTGAGCGTCGATCGCAGGCTGGGCGGTTACGTGTCGTTCGAGGTGGCACCCAGCGGTGCTTGCCTGTTCCACGCGTTGGTCGCCGCGGAGGCGGAGACGGCGTTACCGCGGGAGCTCGATGGCTATCCGAGCGAGGGTGGCAATCGCGCCGATCCTGAGGCGACGACGCTCGCCCGGGAGAGTGGCCGGCCACTCGATCGCGCGGCTCTGGAGGTGGCGATCCTGGATGCGTACGCGCGCATTCAGGACGTCGAGATCCGCGAACGCGAGCTGTCGCCGCTCGAACGGACACTGCTCGCCGAACGCGACACCGTCACCGCTGCTACAGACCTGATCGACTTGGAGACCCCGGAGAGCTGGGGTCGATCCGAGCTTCAGCCCGTGGCATGTGGCTGGCTCGAGGTGGCGGTGCAGGTCGTGCAGGAGCGCTTCCTGGGGGCGGTGCGCATCCACGGCGACTTCATGGCGCCATCCGGCGCGGTGGAGGCGCTGGAGCGGGATCTGCGCTTGGTACCGATCGACTGGAAAGAGGTCGGCCTGGTGGTGGATCGGGCGTTCGGAGAGCGGCGGAACACGCTGGTCGGCGTGCGCCATCTGCGGGTGATCCCAGATGCCATCTTGGAGGCAACCGAGCGCCTCGGTGCGCGGGGCAACGGCGCACCGAGCTGAAGCCCGTGTTGCTCGCGCGCGTGCGCGCGAGCCAGAGAGATCCCGACAAGCGAAGACGGGAACCCGAGAGGGTTCCCGTCTTGAGTCGCAGGCGTGTGGAAGTGGAAGCGCGCCGACGCGGCGCGCGATCCTCACTTGCGGAAGCGCGAGGGGATCGGCTCGTTGAACTGGTGGTCCGGGTGCAGCTTCTTCGCGCGCTCCAGCAACACTTCCTCGGACTCGAGGTTGTTGGGATCGGGAACGCAGCAGTCGACGGGGCACACCTCGGCGCACTGCTCGACGTCGAAGAAGCCGACGCACTCGGTGCAGAGCTGCGGATCGATCACGTAGATGTCGTCACCTTCGCTGATCGCGTTGTTGGGGCATTCCGGCTCGCATGCACCGCAGTTGATGCACTCGTCGGTGATCGTCGTCGACATGACTTCAGCTCTCCTTGGACACGGTCGGGGGATGGTGGACGCAGGTGCCGCTCGGATCACCAAATTCGAGCAGCGGCTAGCAAGATTGGCCGCCGAGTGTAACGATGGCTTTCCGAGCCTGTCAAACGCCTGGCGACGTCCTCGAAGCGACGAAAACGCGTTTGCTCTCCACGGGTTCGCGCGAGCCAGGCGGGCACGCCCGGATCAGCTCCAGCCCCCGCGCGGATCGTGGTGGGAAGCGAGAAAGGCTCCCACCAGGCGGCTCGCGACGCGATACGAGCCGACCAGCGGGTGAGCCGTGAGCGCGCGCGCTGCGAGGACGGAGTTACGCTCGCGAACTGCTTGGCTCGCGAGCCGCTCGAAGCTCTTCACCTCACACATCAGACCGTGGGCGTCGCGCGGCAGCTTGCCCAGCGGGGCGGGGACTAGCCCGGCGCCGGAGGCGATGATTCGGGTCTCGACGACGTCGTCGTCATCGACACCGGGCACGCGGCCACCGCTGGGTATCGAGGCGATCGCGCGGCGCTCGCCATCCCCGCGCAGCGCCTCGATCAGATCGAGGGCGACGCCCGCATAGCCTTCCCCTTGGTCACTCGACGCCGGCGGCGCATCGTCGCGGCCGAGCTCGTCCCGATACGAGCCGTCCCGGTCGGCTGTGTAGCGAGAATAGGCCGCCGCGGCTTCGGGGAAGGTGGCGTCGAATCGACCATGCGGATCGAGTCGGCCGAGCTCGTCGCGAAGTGCCAGGCTGCGGGCATCGAGGTAGGCGCCGCGCGTTCCGTGGCGTTGTTGCTGGCGCGCGAGCGCGGAATCGCGATGGTAGTAGTAGTGGAGATACTCGGTGGGCAGCACCCCCAGGCTGCGGACGAGCGCAGGCTCGAAGGGCTGCGCCACCGCGGCGAGGAACCGAGCGTCGCCGAGCAACTCGGGGAGCAGATCCCGGGCCGGGTCGCCAATGCCGAAGTGCGTGAGCCAGCTCGAGTGATTGAGCCCGAGCACGCTGGCGTCGGTGGCGGCTACGTCGACCCCGACGAACGCGGCCACCCGCCGGATGAGATCGGTGGGGGTGTCGCAGATGCCGACGTGCCGGGCGAACCCGGCGTCGTGCAGGATCTGCGCAACCAGCCCCGCGGGATTCGTGAAGTGAAGGGTCCAGGCGCGAGGTGCGCGCTGCGCGATGGCCGCGGCGATCTCGAGCAGCGCCGGGCCGTTCCAGAGCGCCAGCGCGAATCCGCCAGCTCCGACCGTTTCCTGTCCAATGACGCCGTGGTCGAGCGCGATGCGCTCGTAGCGCGCTCGCGCCGCGTCGCCGCCAGCCCGAATCGACGTGACGACGAAGTCCGCATCGTCCAGTGCGGCGTCCCGATCCTCAGTCAACGTCACGCGAAACGGCGCTTCGATCTCGCGCGCCCAAGCCCGCGCGAGCCCCCCCAGCGTTCGCAACCGATCCGGATCGGCGTCCGTGAGCGCGACTTCCGCGACCGCGCGCGCCGTGGCGCGGTTTGCCAGGGCGCGCACGAAGAGCGGCGCGCGGGTACCGCCGCCGCCGATCACGCAGAGTTTCATTGCGATCCTCCGATGATTCGAGCGAGGATAGTTCGGAGGCGTTCCGCGGGACAGCCGATCGCGGTGATCGAGCCCGCGGCGCGCACCTGAATGCAGGTGGGAGCTCGGTGGGGACGAGCTCGCGCGTCGCGGCACGCGACCACCTTTCGGCTCGCAGTGGGCAGGGGAGGGACGAGGCCATGGCAACGGGATCCAAGCGATGGGGAGTGGCGTGGGTGGTCGCAGCCGTGCTCGCGGCAGCGACGGCAGAGGCGCGCTACACGATTCCCGGCAAGATCTATCGAGTGGAAACCGACGCCGCGCACGGTGTCCAGGTGTTGGCCGACCAAGGCCTCGACATCCTCGAGGTCGAGGGCGACCACGCGTATCTCTACCTGGATGCGAGCGAGGAGACGCGTGTGCGGGCGCTCGGCTATCGCGTGCGAATCGAGATCGACGACGTCGCCGCGGCGATCGAGGCGATCGAGTCGAGCCCGGTGGCTACCGACGCCCAGTACCACACCTACGACAGCCTCAACGCCGACCTGCGTGCGCTGGAAGCGAGTGGCATCGCCAAGGTAAGCGTGGTCGGGCGAAGCCTCGAAGGGCGCGACGTGCTCGGCGTGAAAATCTCGGACAATCCGCAGCTCGACGAGCCCGGCGAGAAGGAGGGCGTGATCGTCGGGTGTCATCACGCGCGCGAGTGGATCAGCGTCGAGGTGCCGTTCCTCCTCGCCAAAGCCCTGGTCGACGAATACGCGACGAATCCCGCGGTGAAGGCGCTCGTGGACGGGGGCGTGACGTGGATCGTGCCGATGGTGAACCCCGACGGCTTCGAGTACTCGCGGCTCGTGAATCGGATGTGGCGCAAGAATCGCCGCCTCAACAGCGGCGGGTCGTACGGCGTGGATCTCAATCGCAACTACGCAGCCGGCTGGGGCGGATCGGGATCCTCGGGCACGCCCAGCTCCGACACGTATCGTGGCACCGCACCCTTCAGCGAGTCGGAGACACAGCTCATCCGAGACTTCGTGAATGCCCACGATTTCCAGTTCCTGCTGACGTACCACTCGTACTCGCAGTTGATTCTCTGGCCGTGGGGCTACACCAACGACAAGGCACCCGACGACGCATTGCTCGGTCGAATCGCGAACGACCTCGAAGCGATGATCAATTCGGTCCACGGCGTGATCTACACCGCGGAGAAGTCGAGCGATCTCTATTTGGCAGCAGGCACGACCGACGACTGGTTCTACGACGTCTTCCGTCGGCCCGGATTCACGATCGAGCTACGGCCCAACAGCTCCATTCCTGGGTTCACGCTGCCGCCGGATCAGATCATCCCCACCTACGAGGAGAACCGCCCCGCAGCGTTCCACCTCATCGCCGGCACCCAGGCCGATGGCGACTCGGATGGCAAGGTCGACCTCGTCGACAACTGTGACGCTACCTACAACCCGGATCAGGCGGACGCGGACGGTGACGGGCTGGGTGACGTCTGTGATGCCTATCCGAACGATCGCGACAACGACGGAATCGACGACGCCGTCGACAACTGCGTCGACGTCGCGAACCCGGACCAAGCGGATTCCGACCACGATGGCACCGGCGATGCGTGTGATACGGGCGGAGGCTGCGCACGGGTAGCGGGGTCGGCCGATGGCGCGGCACCCCTCGCCCCGGTCGTGACTGCACTGGCGCTGGGGCTTTGCATCCGCGCGCGCCGGAGCGCCGTGCGTCGGCGCGGGCAGCAACTCGCCGCGTGAGCGACTTCGTGCGCTCTCGCCACTCGGTCGCCGGATACCGTTCCGCCGACCGAGTGTTCGGCTCAGCGTCGTGACGGAGGCGGTTCGCGATCGATCCTTCGCAGGACTTCCTTCATGTCCTCCCAGACCTGGCGCCGCACCTCTGGCGTGTAGCGTCGCAACACGAAGGCCGGATGGAAGGTCGGCATCAACGGCACGCCTCTGTACTCGAACCACTTCCCGCGAACGGCAGTGATCGATACCGCGCGCCCGAGTAGCGTCGACGTGCTCGGACGTCCGAGGGCCACCAGCACTTTGGGGCCGACGGAGGCGATCTGTCGTTCCAGGAACGGCAAGCAAGCGTCGATTTCGTCGCGTTCTGGCTCGCGGTTCTGCGGAGGCCGGCACTTGACGATGTTGCAGATGTAGACCTCGCTGCGCGTGAGCCCCATCCCGTCTTCGATGATGCGTGTCAGTAGCTGGCCCGCACGTCCGACGAACGGCTCGCCCTGCTTGTCCTCGTCTTCACCGGGGCCCTCGCCGACGAAGACGATCTCGGCCTTCGGATTGCCGGTGCCGAAGACGAGCTTGGTGCGCCCCTCGTGCAGCTTGCATCGAGTGCAGTCCCCGAGATCCGCTTGGATCTCGGCCAGCGATTGGCGCGCGATCGGCGGCGGAGCGAAGAGCTGCGGTGACGTGCGCGAAATGGCAGGTGCTGCGGCGCGGGGAGTCGATGAGTCGATGGGCTCCGCGGAGTCGACGCGCGGGCGCGACTCGGTCGCGGCCAGCGGTGCTTCCTTGCTGGAGGCCGCGCTGGCCGTCGGGGTCGGAGCTGCGGGAGAGATCGGGGGCGACACCGCGCTCGCCTGCGGTCGTACGCGTGGCAGTCCCGGGACGCCCGCTTCACCGAGAAATTCGACGTGGCCGCGCAAGCGGGCCGCGATCGACGCCGTCTCGCTCGCCAAGTCGAGGTCGGCCGGTTCTGCGGGCTCGGTTTCCGGCTTCAAACTTCGCTCCGCCGGGATCGCGGTCGGTGCGAGCGGCGATCCTGCCGCTGGAAATGGGGTGCCCCCGAGACGACTCGAACGTCCGGCCTAGGGATTAGGAATCCCTCGCTCTATCCACCTGAGCTACGGGGGCGCGTGGTGCGCGAACCTAAGGTGCGCCGCCGCGCACCGTCAACACGACTTCCGCGCGCGGCCGAGGGGCTTCATCACTGCGCCGCCGGCCCTGGAACCGCGGACAAAACCTTGAGCTGCTTGTCGACGGGCTGGGTCCAGGTGGCGCGAAAGGCGTACTGCTCGATGGCCGGGTGGTTCACGACCTTGAGGCGGAACTTGCCGCTCTCACCGGGCTCGAGCTTGGTCGGGGCCAGCATGTTCCAGTCGGATTGAAGCTCGGTTCCCGTGGCGTCGAACCCTGCCACGGTGATCCGCGCCGAGTCGATGGCCACCGACGAGACGTTGCGCACCGTGCCCTCGAACGAGACGCGATTGGCTTCGTCGGTCGACTTGTCGAGCGCATCCATCACGAGCACGTCCGACGTGGGCTCTGCTGCAGCCACTTGCGCAGGCGCTGTGGGACTCGATGGTTCGGTGGCAGTGGGCCGGGCGACCTTCCACACCACGTAAGGCTGCGGAACACGAAACACCGCAAGCGGCGGTTCGTTCCAGGGGAGCCCTGCGGAGAGGTTGACGCCGATCATGAAGAACGCACCGCCCGCGAAGAATGCGAGCACCAGCGGCAGCGCGCCAGCGAGGAACGTCTGGACGGCGACGGCTGTCGAGCCGGGAACGCGAAAATCCGACCGTACGCCCGCGCCCGGAAGGATGTCGGAGGCTTTGCGGCGAAGGTGCCGGCAGCGCGGACATTCCGGGTAGGTGATCTTGTTGAACACCAGGCCGCAGTCTTCGCACCGGATCATCAGTTCTTCGGGCATCGCGCCTCCTCTCGATCGGTCGCGCAGATCCTGGCGGCATCGCGACCCATGACCACCCCTTCGCCGCACGGTATAGCACGGGCGCTCGACCCGTGCGACGCGAATCCGCGGTCCACGGATCTCAAAAACGTCAATTGATTCTTGACTTTACCCAGAGCGATCGCTAGCATCCCTCCGCACAAACCCCGATCCGCCCCAGCTTGGGGCGACGCCGCAGCGTGCTGGGAGTTCGGGCCATGAACAAATCGGATTTGATCGAGTCATTGGCCGAGCGGCGCAAGATGACGCAGAAAGAGGCGGACTTGGTGGTGAACCTCGTCCTCGATGGTATGACCGAAGCGTTGAGGCGCGGTGAGCGCATCGAGATCCGTGGCTTCGGCAGCTTGATCGTCAAGACGTACGAGCCCTACATCGGGCGCAATCCCAAGACGGGCGAGCAGGTGCAGGTGCCGGCGAAGCGATTGCCTTTTTTCAAAGTTGGCAAGGAGCTGAAGGAGCGCGTGGATGGGCGCACCGACTTGCTGGGCGTAGCCGACGCGAGCGCCGCCGACGACGATGTCGACGACGATGCGTTCGATGCGCTCAACGCGGGTGACGACGTCGACGACGAAGACGAGACTGCGGCGCATGACGAGGGTGACGACTGACGTTGTCGGTCTCCGCAGTGGCGAGTGCGAGTAGCCTTGCATTCGGGAGACGGAAAAACCCGCAGTCGCATCCGCGACTGCGGGTTTCCTGCATTCGGACGCCCCAGCTGGGGGACGAGGGTTGCCACCGCGCGGCGGCGAAATCTCGTCAGGACGTCTTCAGCCTGCGTCGCCCACCTGCGCGCCGGTGAGCGCGTCGTTCACGGTGCCGAACACGTCCACGATGCTGCCGCGCAGCGTCGAGAGAATCGTGATCGCGGCGACCGCGATGATTCCCGCCAGCAGCGCGTATTCGATCATGGTCTGGCCGTCGTCTTCGCGAATGAGCCGACGTAGCAATGCTCGCATCCTGACGCTCCTCCCGAGGTATCCATTCCGTCGCGGCAACTCTATGGCAGCGGACATCGGTTGTCCAGTCATTTCCGCATCCTAAAGCAGAAAAATCGGATGGTGGTCGCCGCGTCGCAAGTGCTTCGGCGGCGTCCTCGGTAGTCAACACCGGGGCTGGTCGTCCTGCGCTTTGCCTGAAACCCGTCTTGCCAAGCATGCAGGCGTGTACCGGGCCTGCACGCTCGGCGAGTACCCGGCGGCCAGCGTCAAGCGAGCGCCGACGGTGGGCCTGGCGGCGCCGGGGGCTCCGCACGCGGTGGCATTCCACCCGTGAGCGGGGCGCCTTGCGGATCCTTCAGGATGGCGAGATCCAGCACCTGGTCCATGCGTTCGACGAAGTAGAAGCGCAGCTCTTTCTTGAGCTCTTCCGGTACGTCTTCCAGGTCCTTTTCGTTCTTGTCCGGCAGGATGACGCGCCGGATACCCGCGCGATGAGCGGCGAGCACCTTTTCTTTCACGCCGCCGATCGGGAGCACCGCGCCGCGGAGCGTGATCTCGCCGGTCATCGCCGTTTCGTGGTCGATCGGACGCTCCACCAGCATCGACGTGAGCGCGGTGAGGATGGTGACACCGGCCGACGGGCCATCCTTGGGGATCGAGCCTGCAGGTACGTGGATGTGGAAATCGGTGCGCTCGAAGATTTCGTCGTCGATGCCGAGGCGGGTGGCATTCGCGCGGATGAAGCTGAGCGCGGCGTACGCCGATTCTTTCATGACTTCACCGAGCTGGCCGGTGAGGTGGACCTTGCCTTTGCCCTTCATCCGCGTCGCCTCGATGAAGAGCAGGTCGCCGCCGACCGGCGTCCACGCGAGCCCGGTGGCCACGCCCGGAACGGCGGTACGTTCGGCCACATCCTGGAAGAACTTGATTGGGCCGAGGATCTTGGTGACCTCGTTCTCGTCGACGATGCGCTTCTCCGTGCGACCGAGGGCGACTTCCTTCGCCACCGCGCGGCACACGCTCGCGATCTCGCGCTTCAGGTTCCGCACGCCGGCTTCCTTGGTG
>CAYUSL010000097.1:0-2484 GCA_964447125.1 uncultured bacterium
CCGTCGGTCCCTCGACGGCCCCACGTTTGAACTGCGCACCTGTGGGCTTTTCAAGCCCGCAACCTCCGAGGCGTCTCGCGGCGCGCGGCTGGCGCGTGCTTCTTGCAACAAGGGATCAGTAGAGAGTCGCGCGAGGGCTGAGCGCGCTCACCACCTCCGCCTCCAGGCGCGCGAGCTCGTCGAGCCGCTCGCGGATCTCGTCCGCACCGAAGTACTTGGCGGCGAGCGCAGGATAGAGCTCGGCGTGCCCTTCCTCGCCGCTCGCGAAGCCTCGATACATCGGAGACAGCTCGGGATCTTCGAGCGCCTCGCCCAAGAGCCCGAAGCGCTCCGCCGCTCGCGCCTCGACCACCGATGCGAGCAGCATGCGGTCGAGGAAGCGCTCGTTCCGCCCGTGGCGCAGTCGTTCCAGCATCGGGTTCACGTAGCGATCCTTGGTGTCGGGCCGAAGCGCGAGACCACGCGCCTCCATGAGCGCGTAGACTCGCGCGAAATGCTCGAGCTCCTCCTGCGCGAGACGGATGAGCGGCGCCAAGACCCGGGGCCGGTCCGGGAACTTCACGACAAAGCTCATCGCCTGGACGGACGCCTTGCGCTCGCAGTTGGCGTGATCGGCGAGGAAGCCATCCACGTCGGCGAGCACCGCCGAAAGCCAACGAGGATCGCTCGGCACGAGTAACGGCGCGGATCGAAGAGCCATGGCGAGAGATACTCCGATCGCGCAGTATCTGCGAAAGCAGCCGGGCTTTCGACCCTCCCTCGACGAGCCGCCCGCCTCCGATCTCGGGCTGGTGGTGGTGATCCCGTGCAAAGACGAGCCAGCGCTCGCCGAGACGCTGGCATCGCTCGCGAGCGCGATCCCGCCAGCCTGTGGCGTGGAAGTGCTCGTGGTCGCGAACGCCTCGGCCGACGACGATTCCGCGCTCCGCACGCGCTCGGCGCAGAACGCCGCAGAGGCCCGCGCCTTCGCCGCGCGCGGCGGGCACGAATCGCATCTGCGGGTCCACGTCCTCGAGGCGCTCATGCTGCCGGCCCGTCACGCGGGAGTCGGCCTCGCCCGCAAGCTCGGCATGGACGAGGCGGCGGCGCGGCTCGATCGTGCCGGGCAGCCACGCGGCGTGATCGCCTGCCTCGATGCCGACTGCACCGTCGCGCCGAGCTACCTCGCCACCCTCGACGCCTGGTTCGCCGAGCACGTCGAAGCCGACGCCGCCGCCGTCCACTTCGAGCATCGCTACGAGGATCTTCCCGACCCGCGCCACCAGGCAGCGATCGTGGGCTACGAGCTCTTCCTGCGTTGCCACGTTCACGGTCTCGGGCTCGCCGGCCATCCGAGCGCCTTGCAGACCGTCGGGTCGAGCATGGCGGTGCGGGCCACGGCCTACGCGACCCACGGTGGGATGAACCGGCGCCAGGCCGGCGAGGACTTCTACTTTCTGCAAAAGCTCGCGCAGCACACGCACGTCGGCGAGATCCAGACCACCACCGTGTTTCCGTCGCCGCGCGTTTCCGAGCGCGTACCGTTCGGCACGGGACGCGCCGTGGCCGAGGCGCTGGCGCAGCGCGACGGCGCGATCCACGGCTACGACCCCCGCGTCTATCGTTCCCTGGCCGGATTGATCGAGCGCATCGATGCGTGGCGGAGCGCCTCGAGCGATACGGAGCTCGCCGCGCTCGACGCGCCCACCCGCGCATTCCTGCGCGATGCGGGGTTCACCGACGCCCTCGCAGAGATGCGCGCCAACTCCACCACGGCGGCGAGCTTCCGCACGCGCTTCTTCGCGTGGCTGAGCCCGTTTCGCGCGCTCAAGCTCGTGCACCACCTCACTGCGACCGCGTATCCGAGACGGCCCGTCGCCGAGGTGGCGCGCGCGATCCTCGCGTGGCACGGAGAGCCGCAGGCACACGACGGGCTAGCGCAATCCGAGGAGGAAGCCCTACTCTCCCGTTTCCGCGCCCTGGATCGCGGCCAGCCGAGCTCTCGTCGAGCGTCCGAGAGGTGAACCCATGAGCGAGCGTCCGCCCTTCATCAAACACTGGCGCGAGATCCAGGACGAAGAAGCCTGGAGCTACCCGGCGAGCGACGAGCTGCACAGCATCGGCTCGGCGTTCGGCCGCGCCTTCGGCCTGGCGCGCATCGGCATCCACCACGAGCTGTTGCCGCCCGGAAGGCGGCTCTCGTATCCGCACGCCGAGAAGACCGAGGACGAGTTCGTGTACGTGCTGGAAGGCACGGTGGACGCGTGGATCGACGGCGAGCTCCATCGCCTGGAGCCCGGCGACGCCGTGGGATTCCCGGCCGGCACCGGCATCAGTCACACGTTCATCAACGACTCGGATCAACTGGCCCGGCTGCTGGTGGTCGGCGACCGAACGCGTCCGGATAATCAGCTCGTCTATCCGCTGAATCCCGAACGCAAGGCGCAGATCGCCGAGCGCTGGTGGAGCGACGCGCCCGCGCGCGAGCTCGGTCCCCACGACGGC
>CAYUSL010000097.1:2584-16109 GCA_964447125.1 uncultured bacterium
GCGTACGCCGCAGACGCTCGGATTCTCGCCAGCGCGCGAGGAGTGGTTTGGGGCCCATTCCGTGAAACCGCAGTGCTTTCCGCTCGATTCGAGCGGCCGGGGAACTTTGCGCATGTGGCGGGGGCGGAAGTCTCTACCGATCTCGGTGCGCTTGGTGGGCACGTTCGTCCTAGTGCTCGCCATCGTGAGCGGGGGAGCCATTTTTCTGGCGACCCGCGCCCAGAACGTGCTGGCGCTCGGACAAGCCCGCCGGTTCGCCGAGGGCGCCAGCCACATGGCGTTCGCTGCCGTGATCGAGGCCATGCGCTTCGCGGATCTGCGCCAGGTCAACGCCGTGGTCGACGAGCTGGAGCGCAGTGGCTCGGTCCGCGCGTTGCGCGTCGTGCGCGGCCCGGCGGTGATCGCACGCTTCGGCCCGAAGAAGAATCCGAAGTATCCGGTGGACGCCGTCGAGGAGCAGGTCATTCGCGACGGCCAGCCGTACTTCGGACCCGACACCCGCGATGGGGTCCCGGTCTACCGCGCCGTGCTGCCGATGATCGCGCGCAGCGAGTTCCTCGGCGCCAACTGCACCGCCTGCCACCAGGTCGCTGCCGGTCAGGTCATGGGCGCGCTCAGCCTCGACGTCAGCCTGGACCAAGTCGTGGCCGAGGGACGCACGTTTCGTCGCACGATGCTTCTGGCCACGGCAGCCCTCGGCACCCTGCTCGCCCTCGCCATCGGGCGCTACTGCCGCCGGCTCACGCGCCCGATCGCCGAGACCATGAACGTGCTCGAAGGCGTCGCTGGTGGCGATCTTCGTGCCGAGTCGAGCACCAGCGGCGACGACGAGCTGGGGCGGATGTCACGCGCCCTCAACACCGCAATCGGGAAGTTGCGCGAGATGGTGGTCCAGATTCGGGATGCGTCTCACGCCATCAGCGGCGGGGCGAGCGAGATCTCGGCGGGCAACACCGACCTCAGCCGCCGCACCCAAGCCCAGGCGACCGCGCTGGGCGCGACCGCGGCGAGCGTCGAGGAGCTGACCAGCACGGTCCGCCAGAACGCGGAGAACGCCCAGCAAGCGAGCCGCCTGGCGAACGACACGCGCCGGACGGCCGAGCAAGGCGGCGCGGTCGTCGGCCAGGCGATCGCGGCCATGAGCGCCATCGACGCCTCGAGCAAGCGAATCGCCGAGATCATCGGCGTGATCGACGGCATCGCCTTCCAGACCAACTTGCTGGCGCTCAACGCCGCGGTGGAAGCGGCGCGCGCCGGCGATCAGGGACGCGGCTTCGCCGTGGTGGCCAGCGAGGTGCGCACGCTGGCGCAGCGCTCCGCGGAAGCGGCGAAGGAGATCAAGACGCTGATCCAAGACAGTGTGGGCAAGGTCGCCGAAGGCAGCGACCTCGTGAACCGTTCGGGCGTCACGCTCACCGAGATCGTGGCAGGCGTGAAGAAGGTGAGCGATCTCATCGGCGAGATCGCCGTCGCCAGCGAAGAACAGGCGGCGGGAGTCGACCAGGTCAATCAGGCGGTGACGCGCATGGACACCGCCACGCAAGAAAACGCCGCATTGGTCGAGGAATCCGCCGCCGCCAGCGCGTCGATGGCCGATCGCGCGCGCGCGCTGGACCGACTGATGCGCTTTTTCCGCATCGCACACGAGGGCGGCTCCGCCACGGCTGGCGAATCCGGCGGATCCTCGGCGAGCACTGCCGCAGACGCCATCGGGAACGCCGTCACGAGCGCCGCACCTTCGGCTCACTGCGCTGAGCCCGGACGACGACGCCCTCCTTCGTCGCCGCGGCCGCTCGCCACTCGAGCAGCACGGATCGAGGCCGGCGCCGCGGACGACCAGCACTGGAAGGAGTTCTGAACGACCGGCGGCGCGGCCAACGCAGGCACGCGACCTCCTTCAGCAACACCTTCGACACGCTCCAGGCGCACCGCGGCCGCGTCCGGGCCCCGTGTCGACATCGCGACGGATCGAGTGCAGGAGGGAACCCAATCATGTGGCGGCGCGTGCAGTCTCTACCCATCTCGGTGCGGTTGGTCGGCATGTTCGTGTTGGTGGTGGGCTTCACGAGCGGTGGAACCATCACGCTCGCGACCCGCAAGCAAAGCCAAGTTTCCCTGGAGCAGGCCCGCAACTTCGCCAACGGCGCCAGCCAGCTCGCATTCGTGAGCCTCGTCCAGGCGATGGACTCCGCGGACTCCGAGCGGATCGAGGCCGTGACCCACGAGCTCGAGCGCAGCGGCGGGATCCGCTCGCTGCGGGTGATCCCGGGAGCCGCGGTCACCGAGCAGTACGGCACGTCGAAGCAGCAGGTGGCAGCAACGGACGCGATCGAGTCGCGCGTGCTCGGCGACGGCAAGCCGTTCCTGGGTGCCGAGAGCCGCCACGGCGCCTTCGTCTACCGCGCCGTGCTGCCGATGGTGGCGAGCGCCAACGCGCTCGGCACCGATTGCACCACCTGTCACCAGGTCGAGGAGGGACGCGTGCTGGGCGTCGTGAGCCTCGACATCGGTCTCGACGGCGTGCTGGCCGAGAGCCACCAGTTCCGAAACACGATGCTGATGGCGAGCGGCGCCCTGGCCTTGCTCCTCGCGGTGGCGATCTGGCGCTACTGCCGCACCATCACCCAACCGCTGGTCGCCACGGTGACCGTGCTCGAGGGCCTCGCTGCCGGCGACTTGCGCCGCCAAGTCACCGTGGTCGCCGACGACGAGCTGGGGCGCATGGGACGCGCCCTCAACACGGCGATCGAACGGTTGCGCGACATGGTGGGACAGATCCACACGGCGTCGCGGGCCATCACCCAGGGCGCGAACGAGATCTCGGCGGGCAACACCGACCTCAACAACCGCACCCAGGAGCAAGCGTCGGCGCTCGGTGAGACCGCGGCGAGCGTCGAGGAGATGACCAGCACCGTGCGGCAGAGCGCCGACAACGCGCAACACGCCAATCAGCTCGTGACCAGCGCCCGGGAGCTGGCCGAGAAAGGCGGTGTGGTGGTGGGGGAAGCGGTCACGGCGATGGGCGAGATCGACGCCTCGAGCAAGAAGATCGCGGAGATCATCGGCGTGATCGACGGGATCGCGTTTCAGACCAACTTGCTGGCCTTGAACGCAGCGGTGGAAGCCGCCCGCGCCGGCGAGCAAGGGCGCGGCTTCGCGGTGGTCGCCGCAGAGGTACGCAACCTCGCGCAACGCGCGGCGGAAGCGGCCAGGGAGATCAAGGCGCTCATCCGGGACAGCGTCCAGAAGGTCGGCGAGGGCAGCACGCTGGTGAACCGCTCCGGCACCACGCTCGCCGAGATCGTGGCCAGCGTGAAGAAGGTGAGCGACATCATCTCCGAGATCGCCACCGCGAGCGCCGAGCAGGCGTGCGGCGTCGATCAGGTGAACCAGGCCGTGACGCGCATGGACACCGCCACCCAGGAGAATGCGGCGCTCGTCGAGCAATCGGCCGCCGCCAGCGAATCGATGGCCGATCAGGCACGCGAGCTGGATCGGCTGATGCGGTCCTTCCGCACCGACGACGCGGAGCACGCGCCGTCACCGCGGGTCGAGATCGGCGCCACCACCGAGCCACCACCCGGCGCTGCCACGGAAGAGGACGGCGACGAAGCGAACGATGCGGACCCAGCGCCCGCCAAACCTCGGACGCGAAGCCCGCGTGCTGCACCGCGGCCGGCGCCGAACCTCGTCGCGACTTCGCGAAATCCACCCGCGAGCAGCAACTCCGCGAGCGAGGAGCACTGGGAGACGTTCTGATGGCACGCGCGGCCAGCGCGCGGCGTGACGATCAGGTCGGCGCAGGGCAACCGGGCAGTGGCGCGGCTGGATCCGGCGGATCGGGCACCAGCGGCGAGCCCGGCTCGGTTGGGCACGCGTCGCACGCGTCGCCGAGCGTATCGCCGTCGGTGTCGAGCTGATCCAGGTTGGCGACCTGCGGGCAGTCGTCGCACGCGTCGCCCACGCCGTCGCCATCGAGGTCGGCTTGATCCGTGCTCGGCACGCTCACGCACGAATCGTCGCAGCCGACACGCTCACCAGGTGAGCACGGGCGATCGCCGACGACACCGCTCGAGTCGCCGTCGTCGCACACGTCGTCGAGATCGCCGTCGACACAGCTCGGATTCAGATCGCACGCATCACCGAAACCATCACCGTCGGCATCGAGCTGCTCGGCGTCGGCGGTGCTCGGGCAGTCGTCGCAGGCATCGCCGACGCCGTCGCCGTCGCCGTCGAGCTGATCGGGATCCGCGAGGTCCCGGCACACGTCGCACGCATCACCCACGCCGTCGCCGTCACTGTCCACTTGGAACGGGTTGGGCCGAGACGGGCAGTTGTCGTCGCAGCCTTCCAGCACTCCGCCGCTGCAAGGATGATCCCCGGCGAGGCCACTCGCGTCGCCGTCGTCGCAGATGTCGTCCCCATCGGTGTCGGTGCAGGCCGGCGTCACGTCACACGCGTCGCCCACGCCGTCGCCGTCCGTGTCGAGCTGGTCGGGATCGGTGACGCTCGGGCAGACGTCGCACGCGTCGCCCACGCCGTCGGCATCGGCGTCGAGCTGCTCCGCATCGGGCGCGGCGGGGCAGTCGTCGCAAGCGTCGCCCACGCCGTCCCCGTCACCGTCGCTCTGGTTGGAGTCGGCGATCGCCGGGCAGTCGTCGACGGTGGTGTCCACACCGTCGCCATCGGGATCGTCGAGGACCTGCGGCGGCGGCACCTCGCCCACCGCCGCGAGCGCATCACGTACCGGCGAGCTCGCGTCTCCGAGACTCGTATCCGTCACGTCCTGGACTTGTTCGGGGAGCGCCTTCTCCAGGCTGTCGACGAGCGCCACCAGCTCACAGATGGAGCGCACACGGTCCACTTCGCTGCGGCTCAGCGAGTCGAGCGCTCGCCCCGAGGCTTCCAAGCTCGACACCGTGAGCAAGGTGCAGGACTCGCTGCTCACGGACCAATCGGCGGGGAAGACCTGGACGTTCTCGCCGAGCGTGCGCTCCAGAAGCATCGCGCGAAGCGGCAGCGCACCCACCTGCCCCTCGACCTGGTAGCGCGCTCCGGCGCTCACGGGCGCCGCATCCGGCAGATCGATCGCGTAGCAGCCGCGCACGTCGGTCACGCCGATCGCCAGTGGCTCGGCCTCCGCGGCTTCGCCGAGCGATGCGTCGACGATGCGCACGGCGATTCCGGCGCCGGCGGGATCTCCCGAGCGCGTCGTACCGAGGAGGCCGCAGCCGATGACGCGGGCGGGCAGGATCGGCTGCGGCGGGGCGGGATTCGGCCCGGTGCCCGAGCAGCTCGCGAGCGAGCCCATCCACGCCAGCGCTGCGACCAGCCATGCAGCGAGCCAGAGCGAGCGTCCTGGACGCGTGGCGTCAGTGGCTGTCACGGTCCGTCCTCGATCCCGACGATCGCATTCGCACGTCGCTCTTCGATGCTGAAGGCGCACGGCGACGAAGCAGCCCGTGTGCGCGCTCCAGCTCGCGGAAGGAGGCGAGCGCATCTCGGCGGATGGCCTCGGTGGCGTCCACTTCGTCGTCGAGGTGCGCGAGCGCTGCAGCCTTCGAGGCTCGATAGGTCTCGACGAGGCGCTCGATCCGCGCGCGCTCGCCGCGCCTCAGCGTCGCGAAGCCCGCCAGCCGACCGGCCGCCAACGCAACGTGGATCTCGAGAAGCGGGCGCTCGTACGGCGTGACCTCGCCGCTCGCGAGCAGCTCGCCGGCGCGCGTGCACGTCGCCTCCAGCAAGGCCGTCGCCCGCTCGCCTGCCGTACCCGCCAGCTTGCGGGCGCTCACCTCAGCATCGTTCTCCGCATCCAACAGCCCGAACGCCAGGACTGCACGGTAGTGGGCGGCACGGATCTCCGCCGAGCACTCCCAGCGACGTTGACCGAGCGACCGATAGCCGAGCGCCGCGCTGGTCACCCACTCGAGCGCGCGCTCGTGCTCGCCGGCGAGCTCGTGATGTCGCGCCAGCCAGTCCTCGACGTACGCCGTCCCCATCGCGACACCCAACGCCAAGTACTCGGCTCGCGACCGCGCCAGCGACGCCGCCACCGCTTGCCAGTCGGCCTGCCACTGCGCGTCGCGCGCTGCCGGGGCAACCGCGGGTGACCCGCCCTCGGCCGCTACGCGCAAGCGCTCGTGGCGGGCGATGGCTCGACGCACCTCCAGGTGGACCCGGCCCTGCACGAACCCCGCTGCGTCGAGGAGGCGAATGGAGTGATCGATGCGACGTTCGGCCTCCGCGGTGACGGTGTCGTGGGCACGCTCGGCAGCGTCGGCGGCGACGTCGAGCTGACTCGTCAAACCCGCCACCACGAGGTCGGCCCGCAGATCGGTCGCCGGAAGGCGCTCGAGACGATCGAGCGCCCGCTGCACACAACCCTTGACCACCAGCGGCGCCGCGCCGAGCTGGTGATGGAGCACGCCGCGCAGGTACTCGATCTCCGGCATCGGATAGGCCTCGGCCAAGGAGTCGGCGAGAGCGAGCGCCTCGGCGGGGCGCGGCGCGAGCTCGTGCAACAGCGCGAAACGCTGCGCCTCGCGCACGATCGCGTCACGCGTATCGGCGGCGAGCACGCGCGCCTCGGCAGCCGTTTCGAGCTCGTCGCAAGCTTGGCGGATCAGGCTCGGTGAGAACGGCAGGATCCAGCCGCTGGCATGGGCGCCGCTCGGCACCGCGCCGAAAGCCCGCGAGCGAACCAACGCGACCACCCAGCGCTCGAGCCGCGACGCCCCATCGAGACCCTCGAACGGCGAGCGCCGCTCCAAGGCCAGCGGCTTGCCGGCGTCGGTGAGCGCGGTCGCGAGGCGCGACGCGGCGACCAGCCACGACCGATCAGCGCGTGGTGCTGGCTCCACGGCGCCGTCGGCGAGCGCCACTCCCAAGACCTCGGCGGGATCGACACCCAGCTCGCGGGCGAGGCCCACGACCAGTTCCAGCGCGCCGAAGTCGAGGCGGCCTTGCTCGAGAAGCGAGAGCTTGGGCTGCGGCCAGCCCACGCGATCGGCGGCGCCGCGCTGGGTGAGACCACGTTCCTTTCGGAGCTCGCGGAGGAGCGTGCCGATGCGGAGGCTCAGCTCACGAGACTTCATGGCGGGATCGGCGCGCGCGCGCTGCGCGCATGCCGCGTGCAAGATGGCCGACCGCCCGCGGACCCGTCACGGCGGCCCGACCCCGCGCAAGGGGTGCATCCAGCCACCATGGCTGGGTCTCCCGGGCATCCACGAGCACGGACTCGGACCGTGGCGGATGTCGCGGGCGGTCGGCGCATGAAACAAGACTAGCACGTTAATTCGAATTTGCAATACATCTGATATCGATTTATTATCACTCCGACGGCGCCGATGGGGGCGGGCGCTGCCGACGGAGGCTGCGATGCAATTCCAGGAAGCTCGCCGGCATCGAGCGTCACCCGGCCACCGACGCAAGCTCTTCTCCGAGCGCGGACTGTGGGAGCTGGTGGTGGAGCGCAGGTCGACGGGTCTGATGCTCGATCTGTGGTGGAGCGCTTGGCCGTACGCGCGCGTGGTCGGGTATTGCGTCAGCTCGGAACCTGGCGGCGAAGAGCGCGTGCTGGCCGCGTTGCTTCACGCGCTCGACTCGGTGCCCGAGAACGCCCCCGGCTGGGCGGTCGAGCTCTACCTGCCCCCGGCCGACGAGGCCCGTCCGCCGCTCGATCCTCGCTCGTTTGCCGCACTGCCCCGCTTTCCCGGCGGGAACTCGGCTCCGACGCTCGACGGCTGAAGGCGTCGGTTCGTCGTCCTTCGAGGCCCTCGTGTCTCGCGCCGCCAGCGGGCGGCAGGCCTGGCGCGTCGTCGGGTGCGGCGCCGTGCTCCTGGCCACGGTTGCGGCAGCGAGCGACGAGATGCCGCCGTGGGAGCTGGTGCTCGACGATCGCACGCAGGCCGTTCGCTACGCGTTGCTCCCGAACCTCTCGCTCACCGCCGGCCACTACCGCGGCGACGAGCTCTTCTTCGCTCCCTTCGGCTCGCTCACCGTCGCTCGGAGCGAAGGCTCTACCCACTGGGGTGTGACCACCTCGCTCTTCTGGATCGACGGCGAGCCCTACATCGACGACGAGAGTCGCGACTCCGCGCTGCGCTCGTTCGTCTCGGGCTACGTCACCACGCCTCTCGGCGATCCGGTCTCCACATCCACTCCGTTGGGTTCGCTTCGTCTGGCGGCGCGCTACGGTGCACGCCTCGACGTGGAGCACGTCTTTCCCGAGCTCACGGTGGGCGCGTCACTCGGCGCCGCGCTGACGCCCAGCGACGACGTCACGCTCTTCGCCCATCTCGCCCCCACCGCCCGGCTTCCCGACGCCGACTACGACCTCGCCACCACCGACGTACGCCTGTTGGCCGTGCCCGAGCCCTGGATCGCTGGGGATTGCGGTATCCGTTTCGCAGCCGGTAGCGCGCCGCTCGTTCCCAGCGTCCGCCTCCACGGCGCGATCGGATCCACGACCAGCGAGGTCGGCGTCGCCCTCGAGGCGCGCACGAGCGTCGGCTTCTCGCTGGCGGGCGACTTCACGCTCACCCGGGCCTACGGCGGCACCGTCGAGCGGCGCATCGCCGAAGTCCGATTGGCTTGGGAGAATCTCGAGCCAACGCGCTTTCTCGGTGAGCCGCTCACACTCACCCCCGGCGCCCGGGTGCGCGCCGGCAGCGACCGTTTCGGTACGGTGGAAGAGAGCGTGCTGGAGACGTGGCTCACGCTCGAGCTGGGCTTCGGTGGCCGTGCGCGCGCGGAGCTCGCGTACCGCTTCGAGCTGGGAGAGATCGAGAACCGACCGGCTCGCTACGAGTTCGACGCCGAGGAACAGCGCTTCCTCGACTCCGCGGTGCGCGTGCGGGATTCGGCACACCAGATGGTTGCGCGCTTGGACCAGGCGCTGGATGCCCTCGCCAGCGACTCGCCCCAGGCCGCCGCCCGCGCGGTGGAGCTGGTCGCGAAGAGCGCACGGGTGCTCGGTGATCTCGCCACGACGTTCGAGCGTGCGGCGAATCGCCTGGACGACGCGCTCCCGGACGCGGCTCGCTGGCTACGCCGCGCCCAGCGCGAGCTCGACGATGCCCGGGCGAGCCTCGATCGCCTCCTCGCCGATCCCAGCGGCGCACAGAGCAGCGTCGCAGTGAGCCGCGCGATCGCCCCGGTGCGCGACGCCGTGGTGGATGCGTTCGCCTCCCCGATCGTCGGCGACGCGAACCTCGACGACGTCATCACCGGGCTCACCACCATGCCGCGCGCGTTCACGCGCGAGATGGGCGCCGAGGAGATCAACGATCTGATTCGCGACCTGGCCCACGACGACGACTTCGGTTTCCTGCTCTCGGAGATCGACGTCCTGCTGGTCGCCGACTGGAAAGACCACACCGCACGCGGCCTCGAGCCGGTCACGGCCAACGACGTCTTCCGATTCTTCGCGAACCAGCTCGCCGACCAGGCCCTCGATTGGATGCGCGATGGGCTGGCGGAGATCGTCGACGAGTATCGCGATCACCCGGATCGCGTCTTGGCACGGGTGCCCGCGTCCGAGCGGGTCGCGGCACGGCGCTTCCTCGACTCGCTCGCCGAGCTCAGGGCTCGCGACCTCGTGGACGTCGACGCGTTGCGGCGGATGCTGCCCCAGAACACGCTGACGGAAGACACCGCCGTGACCGTGGCCAACCTCGTCAACGGCAAAGTGCTGCGCACGCGCAAGGCGATGACCGACTTCCGGTCTCGCCTCACCGTGAAAGAGGGGGCGAGCCTGGACGAGATCCTGATCGACGAGCTGGACCGCGAGCTCGCATCCCCGAGCCGCTGAGCGCCGACGCCTCGGGCGCTCACGTCGTCGTGGAGCTCGAATCGCCGCGTGAGGTCGTCGGCGCCGATGACAAGCACGCGTTGACCGCAGCAGCGATGTCCGCCGCGGAGGCCGGCTTGGCAACGAAGCTCACGCCGAGCGCGGCCACCTCGTTCTGACGGGCAAGCTCCGCGCTGTAGCCACTCGACAGCACCACTTTGAGAGCAGGATCGTCGGCGCGCAGGCGATGGATCAGATCCACGCCGCTCATCCCGCCCGGCATGACGGCATCGGTGTAGAGCAGGTCGATCGCATGGCGCTCGCTCTCCCAACGGTGCAGTGCTTCCAGCGCGTCGCACGCCTCGATCACGCGATATCCCCAGGCGCGAAGCAGCTTGGCGAGAACCGCGCGCACGCCGTCGTCGTCCTCGACCAGCAGAATCGATGCACCTACCGCTCTTGGTTCCGGATGAGGCAATGCCTCGGCGAGAGGGGGCGCCGCTGACTCACTGGCAGGCAGATAGACGCTGATGGTCGTCCCTCGCCCGAGCGCGCTATCGACCTCGATCCATCCCTGGTGCCGCTCGACGATGGCGTGCACCGTCGCCAGCCCCAACCCGGTGCCTTTGCCGACACCTTTCGTGGTGAAAAACGGCTCGAAGATGCGCTCGCGGGTCGCATCGTCGATTCCCACGCCATTATCGGCGACCGAGAGCCGGACGAAGCGGCCCGCACGCGCCGCCGGTCCGGCGCTTGCCGACAGCGCGTCCAGCTCGACTGCGGTGGTGCGAATCGTGAGCCGACCGCCGTTCGGCATCGCGTCGCGCGCGTTGACACAGAGATTCACCACGACTTGCTCGAGCATGCCGCGATCGGCCCGAATGCGCGGGAGACCGTCCGCGGCGATCCGCTCGAAGACGAGCTGCTCGCCCAAGATGCGCCGCAACATCTTCTCGAGGTCCGCCAGCACTTCGTTCAGATCGAGCACCTTCGGCTGCATCATCGAGCGCCGTCCGAAGAGCAGCAGTTGGCGGGTGAGATTCGCCGCGCGTTGCGCACCTTTCTCCAGCTCGGCCACGACCACCCGAGCATCGAAATCCAACGAAGGGTTCGCACCCAGGAAATCCAGGTGGGCGAACACCGCCGTGAGGATGTTGTTGAAGTCGTGCGCCACGCCGCCGGCGAGCTGTCCGATGGCCTCCATCTTCTGCGCCTGGCGCAACTGCTCCTCGAGCTGGCGTCGCACCGAGATGTCTTCCTTGATTCCCACGTAATGCGTGATTCGTCCCGATGCATCGTGAATGGGCGAGATGGTGGCCATCTCCCAGAAGACTTCCCCACTCTTCTTCCGATTGTGGAGCTCGCCGCGCCACACACCACCGGCGAGAATCGTCGTCCACAGCTCGCGATAGGTTTCCACAGGCGTTTCGCCGGACTGGAGCAAGCGCGGGTTCCTTCCGCGAACTTCCTCCTCGGAGTAGCCGGTCATGCGCGTGAACTCGGGGTTCACGTACTCGATCGACCCCTCCGTATCCGTGATCATGATGCTCACCGGACTCTGCTCCACGGCGCGGGAGAGCTTGCGCAGGGCATCTTCGGTGCGCTTGCGCTCGGAGCCATCGATCAAGAAGCCGGCGAAGAGCGGTGGCGTCGTCGCAGCGAGATGCACGACCGTGAGATCCACCGGGAACTCGACTCCACCCTTGCGCAGCGCCGTCATCTCGAGCTGCCGGCCGAGCACCGAACCCTCGCCTGCCTCCACGAAGTGCGCCAGCCCGCGCTGGTGCGCGGCACGGTAGGCCGGCGGAACCACGAGCTCGGCGACGAGGCGACCTGCAGCCTCCGCTCGCGAGTAACCGAAGGTACGCTCGGCCGCCGGGTTGAAATCGACGATGCGACCTTCGTGGTCCATCGTGACGATGGCGATCAGAGCCGAGCCCAGGATCGCCTCGTGGGTCGCCTCGCTGCGACGTAACGCCTGCTCGATCTCGCGACGTTCGGTGACGTCTTGATGCACGCCGATGAGGCGCACCGGTAGTCCCGCGACGTCACGCAACAGCACGGCGCGCGAGAGGATCCAGCGCCACGAGCCGTCCTGGTGGCGCAGACGGAATTCGGCCGCGCAATCCTGTTGCGCGCCCGAGGCCCAGTGGCGTGCCAGCGCGACCGTGGCATCACGGTCCTCCGGATGCAGGCGGCTCGCCCATTCCTCGTAGCTGTCGGCGAGCTCGTGCGGCGCGCAACCGAGCTGCCGCTTCCACTCCGGCGAGAAGTAGACGGCGTTGGTCCGCAAATCCCAATCCCAGAGACCGAGCTGCGCGGCCTGAACGGCGAGGCTCAACCGGCCTTCGCTCTCCCGGAGCTCGGCGGTACGCGACCGCACCAAGGTCTCGGCACGGTGGCGCTCGGTCGCGAGCGTGCGCACCAGCAACGTCACCAGCGACGTGACGACGAACCCGACGAGCGGCGTCCACCGATGGCTTCGATTCAGGTGGTATGCGACGAACGCGTCGTTCGGCTTCACGCCGATCCGGTAGTGGCGCCCGGCGAACGTGAGCGCCTTCTCGAAGCGCATGCCACGCGGCGGAGGCGTCGCGAATCGGTCGCTGGCGTTTCCCGCGGCGAGCCTCGGAAAGCGCTCGGCCAGCACGCCTCCCGCCGCCGGGGCGTCGAGATCCACGAGCTGCACCACGAGCCCCGGGGCTTGCATCGGATCCAGCGCATCTTCCAGGAGCGCCGTCGCGTCGACGACCGTCGAAGCCATTCCGCGCAGACCCGCGCGACGCTGCTCGATCGTCGCCCCGAGCGCTCCCGGCATGCGAACGGGAACCAGGATCCGGAACCCGCGCCGTGCCGAATCGCGGCTGGAGACCACGATCGGCGCCGTGACCGTGGGCTCACCGGAATCGCGAGCCCGCCGCAGCGCCTCGGCCACCGCGGGCTCGGAAGCGAGGTCGTGCCCCGCCGGCGACTCGTCCTCGCTTCGCGGTGCGACGTACACGAGCGGGAAGTACTCGGCGCGTTCGCCCGCTGGCACGCGCCGCCCGGCGTCGCCTCGCTCCGTGATCAGATGCTCGCCGTGCGCCTGGCGTTCGGCCGTAACTCCCCAGCTCGCGAGCCGTTCGCGCGGGACGTACGCGATCCATTCCTGCGCGAGCACACCCGGCAGCACGTGTGGGCTCGCGACGAAGCTCTGGAACTCGTCGTCGGTGACCTCCGTCGATCCTTCGAAAAAGCGCCGAACGTCGTCCGCGAGATCGAGATCGGTCGCGAGCGCGAGCTCGACGAGGTTTGCGCGCTCCCGCGCGAGAGCGTGGAACTCTTCGTCCAAGTGGGTCCACGCGTCGCGCCACGATCGCCACGACAACGCCGCAGTGAGCCCCACGCCCGCAATCAGGATCGCAAGGCCGTTCCAACGAGCACCCGTCCGTAGCACGGCTTGGCGCGGGGCGTGGACGAGTGTCATGCGCAGCGAGTCTATCGTTGCCCTAGGTGGCGGATCCTACGCCAGCCAGGGAGCGGGCGTGCGAGCAGGCTGCTGAAAAACTCGCCGGGGCGAGTTTTTCGCGCCTGCCGATGCTTCCTCGGGGGTCTGTTCCAGACCCCCGCCCCACGAAAAACGCGGTTTTCGTGGGGCCCCACCCCCAAGTCGACTCGCTACGCTCGTCGGCGCGCCTTAACCTGGATCATTCACGAACATCGCTGCGGCCGCGACGGAGCGCGGCCCTCCACGCG
>CAYUSL010000098.1:0-1062 GCA_964447125.1 uncultured bacterium
CCGCGTTCGAGCGGTTCTTCGCCGCGCTCCCTGGAGCACCGCCCCTGGGAGAGTTCGAGTACTCACCGCGTGAGGCGGTCCTCTGCGCCCAGGGGACGGCCATCTGCGCGGTCTTCGGGCACCCCGACCAACTGGTCAAGAAGTCGGCCGCGCTCAAGATCGACCTCGCAACCCACGAGGTCGTCGGCACCTTGTGGGTCTACTCCGCGTCTGCACTCCGGTGTAGCGACCGACACGGACTCTGCGCGATCTCCTCGGAGCAGGGCAATCGCATCTACCTGGTCGAACAGGGATCGTGGCGCGTGACGCGTGAGTACGAGCTCAGCGGCTTGATGCCTGGCTTTCAAGTTGCGCTCGATCCGGCCGGCGACAGGATCGCGATTCTTCTTCTGGCTGGAACTGGGATCGATCCCGCGCGAGTTCCGACCTACGGACCGGACGTGGTGGTCGAGCATGACTATCCCGAGGATCACATCGGCGTGCTCGACCTCGGCACGCTCGATCTCGTGGTCAAGCCCATCCGCGGAGAGCTCCCCCAGCCCTTCGCGGGAGACGCACGACTCTTCGCATCGTATGACGCGCAGCACGATCTGTTCTTCGTGGGAAGTGGCTTCGCTGCGGTCAAGATGAAAGACATGAGCGTCGTGGTTGCCGAGAAGAGCCTCGTCGAGTGGTACCGCGGACGCGCATTGACGGGTGGCGTCGTCCTCGACCCCGAGTCGGGCACGGTGTACGCCAATCATCCCTTTGGTGGTGTGACCGAGTACCGCGTGCGAGACGACACGTTCGAGGAGGTTGGGCGAATTCCTGTGACGATGGGTGGTCGTCCGTTGGAGCGCGATTCGCGTCGTGGGTTGCTCTACTCCGGTAATTACGACCGTGGATACGTAGAAGTGCTCAACCCGCACACTCACGAGATTCGCGCCCGCTGGAACGTGGGCAGGCGAATCCGAACGGTGCACTTCTATCGAGGAAGTGATCCGGAAGACGATCGGCTGGTGGTCACGTCGGTCACGGGCATCTGCGTCATCGACGTCGCCGAGGCTCTCGGAGAGCGCGCGC
>CAYUSL010000098.1:1162-9383 GCA_964447125.1 uncultured bacterium
CGTGCAGCGAGGTGGATGGGGCGCTGCCGGAGCCTCGCGCACCCGGCAGGCTGGCTTGGCGATGCTCATCCTGGCGGCTCGGGGCCGCGCTCGTGCTCCTTGCGGTCGCGAATGTGGAGCTTGCCGTTCAGCGGCAGGCAGTCGAGGCGCACGTTGAGCGAGCCGTCGGAATTCTCGAAGGCGACCCCGATCCGGTTCCAGAAGGGGCGTTCCAGACCTTCGCGTTCCACGATGTTCCAGACGTATTTCATGAGGGTTCCTCCCAGCAGCGCAGTTGGACCGCCTCGGCGACGTGTTGGACGTCGATGCGATCGTGTGCGGCGAGATCGGCGATGGTTCGGGAGACTTTGAGGATGCGCGCGTGAGCACGCGCGGAGAGCTGGAAGCGGTCCATGGCGCGCTTGAGAAGTGCAGCCCCATCGGTGTCGAGCGCGCACCAGCGTTCGAGCTGCGCCTCGTCCATGACCGCGTTGGTGGTGGTTTCGTCGTCGCCGAAGCGCAGCCGCTGACGAACGCGCGCTTCCACGATGTGGGCGCGCATGCTGGCGCTGGTCGGTCCGGTCGGCGGCGCGTTGAGCTCGTCGTACGAGGGCGCCGGTACGTGCACGGTGAGGTCGATGCGATCGAGGAGCGGCCCCGATACGCGCCCGCGGTAGCGCCGCACCTCGCCGGGATCGCACACGCACGCGCGGTGCGGATCGCCGCGATAGCCACAAGGACAGGGATTCATCGCGGCGACCAGCATGAAGCGCGCGGGATACGCGATGGTGATGGCGGCGCGACCGATCGCCACGCGCCCGTCCTCCAGCGGCTGGCGCAAGACCTCCAGCACTCCGCGGCGGAATTCCGGCAGCTCGTCGAGAAAGAGCACGCCGTGGTGGGCGAGGCTGACCTCGCCTGGCCGCGGCACGCCGCCACCGCCGGCGAGGCCGGCGTCGGAGATGGTGTGGTGAGGCGAGCGAAACGGCCGTTCGGTGAGCAGCCCGGCTCCGGCGCGCAGCCGCCCCGCCACCGAGTGGATCTGGGTGGCTTCGATCGCTTCGGTGAAGGTCATGGGTGGCAGGATTCCCGGTAGCGAACGCGCGAGCAGCGTCTTGCCCGAGCCCGGCGGCCCGATCATGAGCAAGTTGTGGCCGCCGGCGGCGGCGATCGCCAGCGCGCGCTTGGCGGCGACTTGACCGCGGATTCGCGTGAGATCGGGAGCGCGTGCGCGGACCGTGTCGTCGAGGATCGGTAGCTTCCGCGCGACCACGGGCAGCTCTTCGTCGCCGGCGAAATGGCGCGCCACTTCTTGCAGATGGCGCGCTGCGAGGACCCGCACGCCTTCGACGAGCGCCGCTTCCACGGCGTTTTCCGCGGGCACGATCACGTGCGACACGCCGGCTTCGCTGGCGGCGGCTGCCAAGCACAGCGCGCCGCGTATCGGTTGGATGGTCCCGTCCAGTCCCAGCTCGCCGAGGACGAGGTGGTCGGGAAGGCGAGTCGCGGGAACGGCGCCGCAGGCGACGAGGATGCCGAGCGCGATCGGGAGATCGAGCGCGGTGCCGTCCTTGCGCAGATCGGCCGGCGCCAGGTTCACGGTCACGGG
The DNA here is from genome assembly GCA_964447125.1 of uncultured bacterium. GTDB lineage: Bacteria > JADJOY01 > JADJOY01 > JADJOY01 > JADJOY01 > JADJOY01. The sequence continues at coordinate 2,751 of CAYUSL010000098.1, forward strand.
GCCATCGGGGAAGTGGAAGCCAGCGTGGCGCACCGCCGCGCGGATGCGGTCCTTGCCTTCGCGGACGGCGCCGTCGGGCAGGCCGACGGTCTGGTACGAGGGCAGCCCGTTCGCGCGCGCGTCGACTTCCACGCGAATCGGATGGCCGGCGACACCGTGCAGCGTGCCGGACCACACCTTGGCGGGTGCGCGCTGCGGAGTGGGCGCGCCCGCAGGTGGATCGAGGGAGGCCGTGCTCGACATGGCCGATCGCCGAGCGCAACACGCGTGCCGTGAGCGGTCTTCGCACACGTGACGGGAAACCACTGCAAGATCGCGGTCGCGAGCGCGGTGCGCACACGATTCTCCCACCCGCGTGCGACTCGCGGGGCGCGCCTGCGCGTCCGCGGGGGCGCAGGGATCGCGTTCGTCGCCCGCGATCGGCGCGCGGACGGTGCTTGACGCTCGGAGGCACGCGCGGGAACCTTCGCCCGCGATGTCCAAGCCCGCGTCCACGAGTGCTGCGCCTACAGGTCCGGGGCGCTACGTCTACGAGTGGCCGCGTCCTTCGGTGACTGCCGACGTCGCGCTCTTTCGCCTCGCCGCGGATTCTCGTCCGCCGCGCATCGAGGTGCTGCTGATCCGACGCGGTCGTCCGCCGTTCGCGAACACCTGGGCGTTGCCGGGAGGATTCGTCGATCGCGACGAGGATCTTCCTCACGCGGCCAGCCGCGAGCTGGAGGAGGAGACAGGCGTGCGGGGTGTCCGGATCGAGCAGGTGGGCGTGATCGGCACGCCCGGCCGCGATCCGCGCGGGCACACGGTGACGGCGCTCTATGCGGCTGCGATCGCAGAGCGCGCTGCCATCGCCACGGCCGGCGACGACGCCGCGGAAGCCGATTGGTTCCCTCTCGATGGGTTGCCTCGACTCGCCTTCGATCACGGCGAGCTGGTGCGCTGGTCGTTGCTCCACTGGCGCGATCGCTTGGGCCGCTCGCCGTTGTTGTTCGATCTCCTGCCGCGCCGCTTCGACGTCGCTGCGTTGCGCAGCGCGTGGACGGCCGTCGCTTCAGATCCGAGTGGCTTCGTTCCCGCATTCCGGAAGCTCGTGAAGAGCGGTGCGCTGGTCGCTGATGCGAGTGGGCCGAAGGCGGGTGCTGGGGTTCGCCTTCGCCTGGATCGCCGGGTGCTCGCGCGCCTCGATCCGCTCGCTCCGCGTGCTGGGCGATGACCGCCGCGAGCCCGGCGCTGCGCATCCTCTACGTCGCCCCGGGCGTCCACGTTCCCGGAACCGACGGCGGCGCTGCGCACACCGCGGCGCTCACTCGGGCGCTGGCGCGTCGCGGCCACGTCGTGAGCGCCATCGTCGGTGGCCGCGGCGACGAGCATCGCGATGGCGTCTTGTGGCTTCGCAGGCGCGGCACGTTTTCGCTCCGTTATCTCGAGTGGAGTGCCGTCGGCACGGTCGCGGGCGAGCTGCGGCGCGTGCGTCCGGACCTGATCATCGAGCGCTATTCGAGCTTCGGTGGCGCCGGCATTCGCGCCGCACACGCCGCCGGCGTGCCGGCGCTTCTGGAGGTGAACTCGCCGGCATTCGATCCGCCGGGATCGCTGCGCGGCCGGATCGATCGCTGCATTCCCGGGCGGCCGGTGGAGCGCCACCGCGAGTGGATCCTGGCCCACGCTGCGGGGATTTACGCCACGTCGCCACTCTTGGTGCCGGCGGAGAGGCGTACCGATCGATTCCGTGCGGTCCACAACGGATTCGATCCCGAGCGCTTCGGACCCGACGGGCCACGCGCCGACCTCGGTTTTCCCGCGGGCACGACGGTGTTCGTGCTGGTGTCGAGCTTTCGCGCCTGGCACGGCGCGCGCGAGCTGGTGGAGGCCGCCGTCTGCCTCGCCGCGCGCGGTCGGCGTGGCTTCGGTCTGGCCCTCGTCGGCGAGGGTCCCGAGCGCAGAGAGGTGCTGGCCCTCGCCGAGCGAGCCGGGCTTCGCGATCGTGTGTGGGCGCCGGGCCGCGTCCCGCCCGACCAAGTGCCCGCCGTGTTGCGCGCGGCGCACGTGGGTGTGGCTCCATTCGCGAGCGGCCGTCACGCCGATCTCGCGATCGGGTTCTTCTGGTCGCCGATCAAGCTCTTCGAGTACATGGGCGCCGGTCTTCCGGTGATCACCACGCGTGTGCCGGCGCTCGAAATGTGCGTCCGCGATGGCGTGGACGGCTTCTTGATCGGCGACGGCGCAGTGACGGAGCTCGCGACCGCCATGGAGCGGTTCCTCGACGAGCCCGAGCGATCGCGGGCGATGGGCACCGCAGCGCGGGCGCGCGCGCTCGCGGAGTTCACCTGGGATGCGCAAGCGCGGACCGTCGAGGATCTCGCACTCACCATCCTCGCCTGAAGCGAGCGTGTCGATCGTCGAGCCTGTTTGCAGCTTTGCAGAGTGGCACGCGCAAGACGCGCCACGATCGCAGCGAGGCGAATTGGGGGTAGGTGCCCTTCGAGCACCGTGCTTACCGCAGCGCGGAGTTACCAGCCCCCGAAACGATCACGACAAGCCCGCAATCGTGCGCCGAGACGACGGATCTGCGCACCGGACTCCCCGCTCGTGTCTGATCTCCCCGCGAGCCGGAAGGCGAGCCGCGAGCGCAGCGAAGCGACTCGGGGGTGGGTCCCATCGTGGCTTTGCCACGATGGGCGGGGGGCGTGAAAAGCCCCCCGAAGCGATATCGGCAAGCCTTGAAGCAAGCGCTACGCGCTTGCTTCAAGGCTAGCGGCGAAACGGCGTGTGGTGGATCAGCTCGCGCAGGGTGGGGTAGGGGCCGCGCCGGCCGGGGCTGTGCGCGAGCCATTGGTACTCGGCCAGCAAGAGCCCGTTCCAGCCCACGAGGAGCGCGCTCGCGAGGAGTCCCGCGCGGAGCCCACGCCGTGCTCGCACGCGCGCGAGCACCGTGGCGAATCCGAGCGCGAAGATCGCGGTGGCGCCGATCAGCCGCCGCGATCCGTAGGCACTGCCGAGCCCGTGGTGAACCGTGCCTTCGACGTAGATCTGTGCGGCGAAGGCGAGCGCCATCCCCAGCGCGAGCAGCGGCTCCGCCCGGCGAAACGCGATCAGGCCCACGATGCCGACGAGCGTGATCGGCGTCCACGTGAAGAGCCCACCGGCGTCGAGCGAGACCAGCGCCGCCTGAAGATCGGGCCGCGTCCAGCGCACCCAGGTTTCGCCCTGGGGCACCGTGAGCCATTTCCCGTAGATCTCGTGCCAGACCCAGAGTTGCGGCGTGAACGCCAACGCGGCGGCAGCGGCGGCCGCCGCGACGAACGTGGCGATCCGCCGCCGCTTCGCGACGCTCGTTTCCTTTCTCACGAACCGACTCACCAATTCGACTGCCGGTATCAGCACGTAGAGCACGTCCTGCCAGCGCACCAGCGTCATCACGCCCGCAGCGAGCCCCAGGAGCGCGCCGCCGCGTCCGCGCAGCGCCTCGCGCTCCCGGAGCCACACGCTCAGAAACGCGGTCACGGCAAAGAAAGACGCCGCGTGGGCGTAAGCCGGCGAGACCAGCCAGTAGTAGACGAGCGGTGTCGCGAGCACCGTTGCCAGCGCGCCCACCAGCGCCGTCACTTCGTCGTGCCAGCGGCGCAGCATGCGCACCAACAGCGCAGTGCCGAGCGCCGCGTAGGTCATTCCCGCGAGGCAGACCGAACCCTGGGCAAACCAGCCATAGCCGTCGCCACGCGCCGCGAGCACCGTGTCCGCCGCCAATCCCACGAGAAAAAAGGGCAGTGCGAGCAGCGCGCTACCCACGGCGAAAGGGCTCGAGGCCTTGCCCGTGATCGTGGGACTCCACTTGAGCGGCGCGGGTGCGTCGCCGCGCAATCGCTCGAGGTCGTTCGTGAGGTCGACGTCGCGATCGACGACCAGCGACGGCAGGTACGCGTAGTAGAAGAGCGCGTCGCCGGCGATGAGGCGGCCGCGCGCGACGCCCCGAGTTGCTGCGGCGCCGAAGTAGAGGAACGCGAATGCGAGATAGAGCGCTGCGACGATCCGCGTCGGATGCCGCGCCAGTGCTTGCACGGCGTCAGTGTCGGATCGCGAGCGTCGCCACGACGGACGGGCCGCCGTTCACAGCACCAGCGCCGTCGAGAGCCCGCAGTCCACGTGGATCACCTGGCCGGTGATCTTGCGGGCGAGGTCGCTTCCCAGGAAGAGTGCCGCCCCTGCGACGTCCTCTTGCGAAACGACGTCCGGCAGCGCCGAGCGCCACGCGAAATCGTCCTGGACGTACCGCCAAGCGGCGGTGGCGATGGTGATGTCCTCGTGCTGGCCCGGACCGAGCTCCTCGCGCGCGGCCTCCACCGCGAGGCGCGTGAGCTGCCCCCGCTGGTGATGACCGGCGTCGGGCTCGCGCAGGAACGCCAGGATCTCGCCGAGCGCGGCGACGGTCTGGACCGGCCCCGGGGAGATCGCGTTCACGCGGATCTTGCGCGGGCCCAGCTCGAGCGCCAGGTAGCGAACGGTGGCTTCGAGGGCCGCCTTGGCGATCCCCATGGTGCCGTACATCGGCATCGCGCGCTGCGAGGCCTGGAACGTGAGCGTCATGACGCTCGCCCACTCGCGCAGAAAAGGCGCTGCGAAGCGCACCACCGTGGAGAGCGAGTGGGACGAGATGCCGAGCCCCTGGGAGTAACCGGCTGCGCTCACGTGCGAGGGCGGCTGGTTGAAGAACTCGGGTGGGCCGTAGGCCACACCGTGAACGAGCACGTCGACGGGATCTTCGCCGAAGCGGCCGAAGAAGGCCGTCAGCTCGTCGTCGCTGGTGACGTCGCAACGCATCCCTTCGATCGCGGGCTCTTCCGCGAGCAGGAGGCGCACTCGGCTCAGGAACTTCTGCTGGTAGCCGATGCGCACCCGCGCGCCGTGGGCGGCGAAGGCCTTGGCGATCGCCCACGCGAGGCTCGACGGATCGGCGACTCCCAGCACCACGACGTGCTTGCCAGCGAGGTCCAATCCTGCAGCAGGCGATGAGCTCATGGGCGGATGTCTCGTGAACGGGGCTCGCGGAAAATCCCGCGTAGCGCGGCCGGAAGCTAGCACGCGCCGAAAGAACGCGGAAAACCGTCGCGTGCCGTTGCGAGGCGCCGCGCGGCGGGCCACATTGGCGCGCCTCGTGAGCCCTTGGGCTCGCGACGACGGGTCTTCGTGCGCATCGCCTTGCTCTCGCGCTACGCGCTGCCGTTTCACTTCCAGGGTGGACTGCAGCGTTACGCCTACGACGTCGCGCGCCAGCTCGAGCGCGCCGGCGTCGAGGTGGTGCTCTTCTGCGAGCCACCCGACTCGGATGCGTGGCGCGGGAGCTGGGCGCCGACGGCGCACTTCGTTCGGCATCGCCGCTTGCCCGGGCTCGGCCGCGTTCCTGGCACGGTGATCCTGGATCGGATCAGCAATTACTTCTTGTTCGCGCGTGCCGCGGCCCGGGAAATGGTGGCGGCGCATCGCCTGCGGCCGTTCGACGCGATCTACGCGCAGGGGCTCGGCGCCTGGGGAGTTGCCGGTGCGCTCGATTCGTTCGGTGCGAGCGCCCCGCGATTCGCGTGCTTCCATCACGGCATGGAAGAGTTCAAGAATCCCGACTGGCGCAAGCGGATGCTCTATGCGCCGTTTCGGGCCGCGATTCGCTCGGCGACGCGGCGAGCGGCGGTGGTGATCGTGACGGACGCGGGTGCGCGGCGCGAGACGCGCGAGCTCTTGGGGTTCGAGCCGGCGGCCTTCGCCGAGGTCCCCGCAGGGATCGACCTCGCGGAGATCGAGTCACTCCGCGATGACGTGCTCGCATCGCGCTGGGTGGAGCGCCTCGGTTTGCCCGAACGCCGGCCGCTAATCCTGAGCGTGGCGCGCCTGGAGGTGAACAAGGGCATCGACGTCGCGATCGATGCGCTGACACTCGTCGCACAGGCGCTACCGCCCCGCTGGCGCTGGGCGATCGTGGGCGAGGGGAGCCAGCGAGCCGCACTCGAAGCGCGGGTTCGCGATCGCAACCTCTCCGAGCGCATCGCGTTCCTGGGTGGGGTCAGCGACGCCGAGCTTCACAACCTCTACCCGCTCGCCGATCTCTTCGTTCACCCGACCCTCTTCGAGGGCACCTCGCTCGTCACCGTGGAGGCGATGGCGCACCGCCTGCCGGTGGTGGCGAGCCGCGCCGGCGGAATTCCCCAGAAGATCGAGAGCGGCCGGAATGGTGTGCTCGTGCCGCCCGGAGACGTGGGAGCGCTGGGCGCGGCCGTCGCGAGTGTGTTGGCACGTGACGATCGCGGTCGCGCGCTGGGTGCGGCGGCGCGAGCGGACGTCGAGTCGCGCTTTGCGTGGCCACGCGTCGTCGATCGCCTGCTCGCTGCGTTGATCGGCGACGCTCACGGGTCGAGGACGGGTGAGCGCGCTGGACAAGGATGACGTGCGTCCGTAGGCTCGACGCGCATCGAGCGGTGCTTGGCCCGTCGATGAGCCGCGTCGCGTCGCGACTGCGCGGAGGAGCCCGTTGAGCAAGTGCCCACTCGTGCCGGCGGTCGTCGCGACCGTCGCCTGGCTCGGCTCGGCGGGTTGTCTCTTCGTCGACCCGGTCGATCTCACGCCGCCCGATCCGGCGGCGTGGATCCC
>CAYUSL010000098.1:9483-16019 GCA_964447125.1 uncultured bacterium
GTCTCTTCGTCGACCCGGTCGATCTCACGCCGCCCGATCCGGCGGCGTGGATCCCCGCGCCTCGCGAGCTCGCCGCGTCCGCGCCGGCTTCCTCGGCTTCCGGCGGCGAGTCGACCGGCGTAGCCGCGTCCGCAGCCGCGGAGGGCACCCCATCGCCGGCGGACATGCGCGCCCGGGCTGCGGCGACGGGTGTGCCCACGGACGCGAAACGAATCACCGACGTGGCGATGCCGCTCGCCACCGAGCTTCCAGGTGCACGGCCGATCTCGCTCGCCGAGCTGCTCGCGACCGTCGGTGCCGATGCGCTCGACGTCCGAATGGCGCAAGAGGACGCCGCCACGGCCGAGGCGGAACGCCGCATCGTTCGTGACTCGCTGCTGCCGAGCGTCGGAACGCAAATCAAGTTCGGGCTGCTCAACGGCTTCACCCAGGGCACCGCGGGCCGTTTCTTCGAGGCCAACTACCAGAACACGTTCGTCGGTCCGAAGATCACCCTCGCCTACGACTTGGATGCGGCGCTCTTCACCCTCGCCGCCGCCCAGGAGCACCTGGCGGGTGAGCTCGCGGCGATCCGTGTGGAGGCCCACGACAGCCTGCACGCCGCGGCCACCGGCTACTTCGATCTGGTGGAGAGCTGCGCCGAGCTGTGGATTGCCGAGAGCTCGGTGCGTCACGGTCGCGAGCTCGTCGATCTCGAGTTGACCCGGGTGTCGAGCGGCGCGGGACTCGAGGTCGACCTGTTGCGCGCCCAGGCCAAGCTCGCGGAGGCCGAGCGCGGTGTCCTGGAAGCCCGCCGGCAGGTGGCGGTGGCGTCGGCCAAGCTCGTCGAGCAGCTCGGGTTTCCTCCCACCACCGAGTTGGTGCCGGCGGAAGACGCGATCGCCGCGGTGGAGCTGATCGCGCTCGGCGAGCTGAACGACCTGGTGCGGCGCGCCGTCGCGGATCGTCCGGAGCTGGCGCAGCTCGCCCGCGAGCTGGCGGCCTCGCGGGAGACCGAGGGCTATTGGGAGAATCGCTGGCTCATTCCCCAGCTCAAGCTCACCGCCGAGTACGGCGGCTTCGGGACCAACCCGCGGGATCTCGACGATCGCGAGGTGTACACCGCCGCCGCGGAGTGGGCGCTCGATCCCGCGAACCTTTCCCAGCTCGACAAGGCGCGCGCCCAGCGCCGCAAGGCCGAGGTCGCCGAGACCCAGGCGACCCGCTCCGTCGCCTCCGACGTGGTGCGTGCCTATCGCAGCGCGGAAGCCTCCGCAGCGACGATCCTCGCTGCGGTCCGCGAGGTGCAGGCCAACGCCGAGTCCTACGAGCTCGCCAAGGTTCGGTATCGCGAAGGCGCAGCCGTCCAGGAAGAGGTGCTGCGCGCCGAGCTCGATCTCACCCGCGCCCAGAGCGCGCTCGCCCACGCGTTGGCGAGTTACGACCGCGCTCAGTTCGACCTGGCGCGAGCCATCGGCGGACCGGGCGCACGCCCGAACTGAGCGGCTCGGCGCTCGCCGCCGTCCATCGAACGCCGACCGGGGTGGTGTCTTCGTTTCGTTCGCTGGGCCGCCGAGAGACCACGGCCCCTTCGGGGCCTGGCCCTCCAGCCGGAATTGCGCGAGAACGCTGGTGTCCACCATGCGCGCGCGAGGCCGAAGTGGGGCACCACAGCGACTGGCGAGTCGTCTCGGGTGGGTCCCATCGCGGCTTTGCCGCGATGGGCGGGGGGCTTGAAAAGCCCCCGATCGGCCATCGCGACGACCGATCAGGGCACCGGACTCCACGCGCGCCGTCGATCCCTCCGCGAGCCAGAGGCGAGCCGCAAGCGAATCGAAGCGACTCGGGGGTGGGTCCCATCGCGGCTTTGCCGCGATGGGCGGGGGGCTTGAAAAGCCCCCCGGAAAAGTCTCACCCCATCACGGTAGCCACGACCACACCTCGGTGCGCAGGTAGCGAAGCACCGGCCGGATCGCGGCGCGTCCGAACACGTCGGGCCCGATCACGATGCGCGCGAATCCCGTCATCCCTGGCGAGAGCTTCTCGCTGGTCGAGTCCAGGGCTACCACCACGCGTACCTGGTAGGTGTCGTCGCTCTGCTTCATGGATTGTTGGAGATGCGCCTCGCGATCCGTTCTGTACGCATCCACGTCGAGCTCGCTCTCGGGTGCTGCCGTGCGCACGATGCTCTCCACCTTTCCCGTGACGAGACGGCCGTTGAGCCCGCGCAGCCGCACGTGCACCGGCATTCCCTCCTGCACCTCGGGCACCGCAGCTTCCTCGGCACCGACCTCGACGCGCAGATGGCGATCGTCCTGGATCACTGCGATGAGATCGCCCTTCTCGGCGACCTGGCCGACTCGTTCGCCGAGGTCCTGCGTCATGACCCGGCCCGCGATCGGGGCGCGGATCTCGAGCAGGCTCTGCTGCGCCGTGTAGTAGCGGACGCGCTCGGTCAGACGCTCGACTTCGGCTTCGTGGGCCTGGATCTCCTCGGGGCGAGCGCCCTGACGCGCCTTCACGAGGTTCTGGTCGGCGATCGAGAGCCGCTCTCGGGCGCTGTCGCGACGCCGCCGCGACGTCTCGACCTTCTCGGCGGTGGAGGCTTTGCCCGCGAGCAACGCTTGCTCGCGCTTGAGCTCGTCTTCGGCGAAGGCCAGCTCGGTGCGCGCCAGATCCCGCTCGTGCTCGGCGATCGCCAGATCCTCGGGTCGCACACCGTTGCGCAGCCGGTCGAGGTCGGCTTGCTCGCGCTTGAGCTCGGCCTCCGCGGTCCGCAGTTGGGTCACGAGCTCGCGACCGCTCAGTGTTGCGACGAGCTGGTTTGCCTCGATTTCTTGGCCCGGCTTGACGTGTACGGCCACGACCTCGTCGGTGAGCTGGGCGCGCAGCCCGATCTCGGCTCCCGCGACAACGCGGCAGTCTCCCGACACCTCGCGATCGTAGGGCGCCAAGAGAATCACGATCACGACGAGCACGCCGCCGATCCGAAGTGCCCAGCGCACGGCCTTCGATCCGCCCTTCCGGATCAGCCAGCGGTATCCATCGTTGTCCGTCATGATCGCTCCGATCTCCTTTCGAAACGCCCAAAGGTACACCGCCAGCCCGAATCCCAAGCCGCTGGGACCGAAACGGTCCTCGAGCCACCAGCCGCCGCCGATCACCAGCGCGATCTGAGTGGCGACGAGAAAGACGTAGTAGCCGATGCCGTACGCACGCAGCCAGAACCGCTCGCGATCGGTGAGCGCCGCCGGGCCCGGCCGGCCCAGGAGCCAGGCGCGCGTTTCGCCGAGCGCGCGCTCGCGGATCTGGCCGTCGCGCAAGTACGCGCACAAGATTCGGTAGCCGTCGTAGCGGAGGAAGATCACGGCGTGCAGTGCTAGGCCGACGACGCAGGGCGGGACCAGCAAGAGCCAGAACCGGCTCAGATCCGAGTGCGGGTTGGCTACACCCCAGCCCACGGCGGCCACTCCGAAAATGGCGAGCTGCGCCCACAAGCCGGCGGTGAGCACCGTCCAGCGCGCACGGCCCTGCATGCGATGGATCGAATCGCCGGTGTCGCAGTTCACGAACGGAACGAGATCGGCCACCCAGTAGAGGTGGAAGCGGCGCACCCGGCCGCCGAAGCGCCTGCACGCCACGCCCACCACCGCTTCGCGCGGCAAGTTCATGAACACCACGGTTTGCAGCAGTGAGAAGAGGGCCAGGTTGAGGATTGGCAACGTGCGCGTCAGCGTGCCGAACTGGGCCTCGTAACGGTTCCACTCCTGGATCAGCACTGCCGAGCCGAGAATCGCGATCGCTGCGACCGGCACGATCGAGAGCGGGTGGAACGCCCAACCGAAGAGCGCGGCGAGCACGTCGAAGAAGACGTTCACGCCGCCGATCCGCGGCTCGCCTTCCGCGCGCGTCGGCAGGGAGGGTGCGGGCTGTGTCGGAGCTGCGGCCGGTTCGAGCACGGGGCCTTCGAGAAAACCCAGGCTCCGAAGTTGCTCGATGAACTCGACTACCGTGCGGATCGCGATCGATTGGCCGGCTCGGCGGGTGTACTCCGCTGCGATCGCTTCGGCCGAGCGTGTGCCGTCCAGCAATGCCAGCAGCACACGCTCCGCCGTCCCACAGGTGTAGGATGTCCCCGTGCGGGGATCGGCGACCAGGAAACTGGTCGGCCCGGTGCGCAGGATGTCGAGGTCGGAGCGTCGTTTCGGAAGCATGCGGCGAGGCGGTGGCCGACGATGAAGCGAAGTCGAGCGATCCATGTTCATGTGCCGCTGCCTGGCGTGGCAAGGGTGAGCGGTGCGCCCGCCGTGTGGCGCGCGTCCGGAGCCGGCGCGCGCTCGCCGGGGAGCGTTCACTCCACGGCCGGCCAGCGGGCTTGGCGAGGCGCGCCGGCGCGCGCTATGACGCGGCGCGTGTCGATGTTTGAGGCGGCGCCACCATCGAGTCGTGATTTATTGGCGTATCGTTTGCATATGCTGCCAGGGGTGAGCGTCGCGGATCGTCCGAGTTTGTCTCTGAAAGAAGACAGTCTCGGCACTTTTGCCATACCCGATCACAGCTCGGTGTTCGCTCGCCATCGCCACGCCTCGCGCCCTGGCAATGCCGCGTCCGGCCTCGCGAAAACCGGTCTTGCTGGTTGCGGTCTCCGGCCCACGATGGGTATGCTGAAGCAACGCGTCATATCCGAGGAAATCGCGAGATGAGGCAGGATTTGCTGCGGGGTGGTCGTGCCTCTGAAGGGCAGCCGCACCCGTTCGCCACGTTGGCGGTGTCGCCTGGTGCGACGTGGGATCCCAGCATCCCGATCGCCGCCGCGCGGGCCGGCGCGATCGGCATTCTCGATCTCACGTTCCTGACCAACATCGAGTGTGCGCTCGGCACGGTCGAGCGGTTGAATCGCTTCGTCCGTGAGCGCCACGGGCTCATGCTGCACGGCCGTGACGGTGCTCTGGAGCGCGCGGTGCTCGACGGCGTGGGCCGCTGCGACGTCATCCTGCTGACGCCCGAGTCACGGGATTCGCTGGCACGTGTGCTGACGCGTTGCCGTCGCGTCGCGAATCAGGTCGGCGTAGTCGTCACGTCGCTCGAGGATTTTTCTGCGCTGAATGGGCTCGCCATCGATTTTTTGATAGCGAAAGGCGTCGAGTCGGGAGGGTGGGTCGGCACCGAGACCAGCCTCGCGTTGCTCGAGCGTCTGCGTACCGTGTCTGCGCTGCCGGTCTACGTTTGGGGCGGCGTCGGACCGGCGAGCGCGGGTGCTTACCTGGTCGCCGGGGCCCACGGGCTGGTCCTCGACTGGCAGCTCGCGCTCACCCGCGAGTCGCCGCTTCCGCGCGGCTTGCGCCACCGGATCGAGATCGAGGGTGGTCATACGGCGCTGGTAGCGCTGGGTGGCGGCGCGTTCTTTCGCTGTGCAGCGCGAACCGCCGATCGGTTGCGCGAATGCTTGGCCAGCGCAGGCATCGCCAGCGCAACCAGCCGCGAGCAGTGCCTCGCGATCCTCGAGCGCGCGCTCACCGAGTGGTCGACGAGCGAGAAGCGCTATCCGTGGCCCATTGCCGAAGATGCCAGCCTGGCGGTGGCGTGGCGTGCCAAGGCTCCCACCGTGGCGCGGGCGCTGGCGTGGACGCGCGAGCTCTGCGCCGAGGCTTCCACCGGCGCCACCGTCCAGCACTTCTTGGTGCAAGGAGGCGGTGTCGCTGGCGGGCTCGGTGTGGGCTATCCGATCTTGCAGCGGTGCACCGGCGAAGCCTCGACCTGGGAGGCCTTCGCCAGCCGCGCGGGGAGCGCTGGTTCGGTGCCGGTGGTGCCGCTCGAGGGCGCGCCGCAGGAGGTCGCACGCGCAGGACTGGATGCGGTGTCACGCGCGCTCGCGGGCCGCATCTGGTGTGTCGATCTCACCGGCTGTGCGATCGCGCTCGAGAGCTCGCGCTGGCTTCCCGTGGTGGACGCCGTGCGTCCGCCGCTGGCGCTGCTTCCCGAGAGCGCGCTCGACGATCTGGCGGCTTGGGAGCATCACGGCACGCGCGCTTTCCTCGCGGTGGGAAGCGAGGGCGCGCTGGCACAAGCGATCGCTCGCGGCGTGCGGCGCGTGCTGTTCCCGGCGATCCAGGTGGGCGGTGGTAGCTCGGCGCCGAGCTTGGGGTTGTGGGACGATCTGGTCCGATTCCTCACCGCGCCGGGACGGCCGGCGGCGGAGCGGGCGCACCTGCAGGTGCTGCTCGACGGCGGTAGCGCAGACGCCACGCGCGCCGCGGCGCTGCAAGTCGTCGCCGAACCGCTCGTCGAGCTCGGCATCCAGGTGGGGCTCGTCGTGCGCGACGTGGCCGATGCCCCGGCGGCGTATTGCGATGCCGCGAGCCGCCATCTACTGGGACTGCGTGAGACCACCGTGGTGGTCGTCGAGGAGCCGGCGCCGGTGCCGCCGCCGCTCGACATCGCCGTCGTCGGCATGTCGTGCTTCTTGCCCGGCGCGGACGATCTCGCGAGCTATTGGCGGAACATCCTGAACGGCGTCGGCGCCATCTCGGAGATTCCTGCCGATCGCTTCGACGTCG
>CAYUSL010000099.1:0-15972 GCA_964447125.1 uncultured bacterium
CGGCAAAGCCGCAGCGGGGCCCACCCCCAAGTCGCCTCGCTGCGCTCGTCGGCTCGCCGCTGGCTCGCGGCGAGATGGGAAACGAGCGTGGAGTCGGGGGCGGTGCTCGCCCCTCGCGGCACTCGATTCGTTCTCGTTCGTGGCCCCTCGCCCCGGGCTCCGTCCTCAGTGGACGGAACGGGAGGGACGGGCGATCACCTCGATCGAGGGCCCGCGCTCGAAGCGGCCGCCCACCCGGTAGATCGCGTCCTGCAGCCAGCGGGCACGCGGGTTGGCCAGATAGACGGGATGGCGCGGCAGATAGGTGCGTAGCTCCAGCACCTCGAAGCCCTCTTCGGCCAGGGCGCGGCGCAGCGTGTGCGGATCGAAGAAGGTCATGTGGAACTCGGACGCGACCTCGCTGAAGAAATGGCGATCGAAGCGGCTGCCGAGCACGGCTCGGCTCGACGCCTTGATCTTGTCCTTGAGCGAGTAGAGCTGGTTCGGCACGTCGATCAAGAGCACACCGTCGTCACCGAGTAGCGCGCGGCATTCGCGGAGGGTCTTCCGCGGGCTCGGCACGTGCTCGAGCGACAAGCTCAGCACGGCGTCGAAACACTCGCCCTGGAACGCGGACAGATCCCACCCGGGTGCCACGGTTACGTTCACACCCAGTCGGCGTGCGTGGTCGGCCAGGATCGGCGCGAACTCGACCGCCTGCACGCGCCAGCCGCGTTCCTCGGCGACCTCGAACATGTAGCCGCCTTCGAGGCAGGCGATGCCGAGCAGCCGGCCGCGCTGCGGGCGCCAGCGTTCCAGCCGATCGAGTCGTTTGCGATAGAAGTCGCGCCGCGCGGCACCCCGCGTGGCGTTGCTCGCTTGGTAGTACGGGTGGCGCGCGTAGAGCGCGCCGAGCTCCGCGAGATCGAGCCGCGGGCTCTGGAACCGCAAGCCGCAATCGAGACAGTGGGCGAGGCCGAGCCCTGCAGGAAAGCGCAGGAAGCGCGCGTGACGCGGCTCCGCTTCGGTGCGCTGGCCTCCACAGAGCAGGCACGGGATGGATTCCGGCATGAGTTCACCTCACGAAGAGCGGGTGGCGGCCGTCGATTCGGCGGTACTGCGGATCGGAGCGTTGGCGAGCAAACGGCGATAGAGGGCCGTGCAGTCGTCGAGAACGGAGTCGCAACCGAAGGCGGTGATGGCGGTGGCTCGGGCGTTGGCGCCGATCCGCCGCTGCATCCCCTCGTCGGCGAGCAGCGCGAGTGTGATGCGCGCCAGCTCGTCAGCCAGCGCCGGCTCTGCAGCGCGGAGCAAGAGCGCGTTCTCGCCGTCGCGAATCCAGGTCTGGGCGAGCCCGACGCACGTCGTCACCACGGGGAGGCCGTGCGCCATCGCCTCCGCGATCACGTTGCCGAAGGCTTCGCTGGCGGAGGGTGCGACGACCACGTTCGCGGCGCGGTAGTAGGGCGTGAGATCGGTTTGCCAGTCGACGAGTCGGACCGAGCCCTCGATCTCGGGCGAGCGCGCCCATGCGGCGAGCACGTCGGCGAGCGGGCCCGACCCGACGATCACCAGTGTCGCGTCGTGGCCGGCACGAATGGTGGGCCAAGCGCGCATCAGCACATCGAGCCCCTTGCCCGCGACCCAGCGCCCCGCGAAGAGGCAGATCCCCGCGGCGGGTAGTCCCAGCGCCAGGCGTTCGGTGGCTGTGCCGAGCGCGTGGCCTTCGCGGCGCTCGTCGCGCGGCGCGGGAATCCGGATGGCGTTGGGCAGGATCGCGATCCGCTCCGATGCGACGCCCGCGGCGAGGGCCTCGTCGCGCGCCTCCGGGCTGGTCGCGACGAAGAGATCGGCGGCGCGGAACCCACGCCACAGCCACGCACCGAACCCGTGGCTGCACACCTTCGCGACGTCGCCGCGCTCGCCCACCGTGCAGATCTTCACCAGCGTGCTGCAGCCGCGCAGGCGAGCGCCCAGCAGTGCGCCCAGCACGAAGGGCGACAGGCAGTGGCCGTGGACCACGTCGTAGCGGCCGCCGTGGCGAGCGAAGTATCCGAACGCCATCAGCAGGTTTGCGATCGGGCGTGCCGGCCCCGGCGGCAGGGTCGATAGACGCACGACACGCACCGACCCTTCTCGGGACTCGTGTGCCAGCTCCGGCCGGTGGCGAGAGGTCACGACCTCGCAGCCGCCGAGCCGCTTCGCGAGCTCGTGAGCGAGCGTGTGCGCTTGTCGTTCCGCCCCTCCCGGGTGCGGCGGGAAGTGCTGGATGGCGTGGGCAACTCGCATGGGTGCGCTGGGCCGCCGGCGCGCGGCGGCGGCTGGCGACTTTCGCGTATTGCGCCGGCTGCGGCGAGGCCTGGGCTCCACGTGGCCGACGACGGTGCGATAAGAACGAGTTGTCTTGGGGAGCGCACCTGGATCGTTGCTGGAGGTGATCGATGGGATTCGCCATTCGAACGTTGCTGGTGTCCTCGGCGCTCTTCGTGGGAATGCTCGGCGCGCTCGAGCTCGGTCGTCGATATGGGATGCGCTGGAGGGCCGCTCGCGGCGGCCGTGAGCCGGCGGCTTTCGGTACCGTGCAGGGCGCGATTCTCGGGCTCCTCGGGCTGCTGGTGGCGCTGTCGTTCTCGGGCGCGGCGGCGCGCTTCGATGCGCGGCGCCAGCTCGTGGGCGACGAGGCCAACGCCGTGGGCACCGCCTACTTGCGCCTGGATGCGTTGCCTGCGGCGGCGCAGCCCGCGCTTCGGGAAGCATTTCGCCGCTACGTGGACGCGCGCCTGGCGGTTTACCGGAACGTCGAATCCCCGGAGCGTGCGGATGCGGCGGCGCGGGAGGCGACCGCCTTGCAGGCGAGCATCTGGGAGCAGGCGCTTCTGGCGTGTCGGGCTTCGGATTTCCCGGCGGCGTCGATGCTGGTGTTGCCTGCGCTCAACGAGATGTTCGACATCGCCACTACGCGCGGCGTGGTGATGATGGTCCATCCACCACTCGTGATCTTCGTGATGCTCGCGGGCCTGGCCCTCGTCGGGGCGGCGCTGGCCGGCTTCGAGCTCGCCGCGCGCGAGGACGCGCCGTGGCTGGTTGCGCTCGCCTTCAGCCTCACCATGTCGGTGACGTACTACGTGATCCTGGACCTCGAGCATCCACGCCGGGGATTGATCCGCGTGGACGTCGTCGACAGCGTGCTGCAGTCCGTCCGGGACGGCATGCGCTGAGTCGGCTCGCCGCACTCGTCGGCGTGCCGCTGTGAGGTGTCTCGTTCCGCCGCGGGTGAACGAGCAACGGGCACCGCGAATGCGAGGTGCCCGTTGCTCGTTCGTGGATCTCCCCGCCCGCGCGGGTGCGATCGACGCCTGCCGTTCACTTCGCTCGGGGGCAGCTCCCGTAGTTGATCGTGGTCTCGCCTTCGCATTTGGCCACGCACTCGTTCGCGTATTCCTTGCCACTTCCGCCGCACACGGTCTCGACGGCGATCGAGCAACCGGCCTTGCAGGCCTTCACCTCCTTCGATTCCTTGCTGCAGCCGACCGCACCGAGCGCGGCCACGAGCGCGAAGGAGCCGATCGCAAGGCTCGTCCGCATGAGTTTTCCTACCCGTTGCTGAGCCATCGTGTGAAGCACCTCTCGGAGTTTCGAGAGACGCAGTAGGCGTCTCGGCTCCGATTCCGCGACATCGTCGCCGTGGGGTCGTACGGGGTTCGGGTGGGCGTGTCAAGCGACTTCGCGAGGTCTTCGCGCCACGTTGCGGCGCACGGAGCGGGATTCGATGGCTGCGAATCGCGGTCGGCGGGCTCGGCACGGGCTGCTAGATTCGCGCGGTGGTGCGAGGCGAAGCACGTCGGTCGCGCGCGTCGTGGATGACGGTGAACGATGTCTCGAACGACGGATCGATCGAGCCAGGCCGAGAAGCCTACGCGCGAGGCCTGCGGCGTACGCAAGGGGGGCGAGTCGGCGATGGTCGGGTCAGCCGCGCTCGCGCGTGCGTCGCGCGGTCATTCGACGTTGTCCGCGGCGCTGCTTCCCGTCGGAGCCCGACGTCCCGATGACTTCGCCTTCGACGAGGTTGGGAGCCTCCCCGAACCGGCCTCTTCCGAAAGGCGTCCAGGGCGGCTGGTCGTGCGGGTTCTCGCACACGTGGGACCGACCTGACTCGGGCAGGCCGTTCGCAGGCGCGGTTCATTCCACATGGCTCTCGCGGTTCGCACGGGGTTGGTGCTGGCCGGCGTGCTCGCGGTGCTCCTCGACACGCATCTCGGCCGCGCACGCTTCCGGCTCGCGGCTCTCTGGCTCGGCGCGTTGGCCGTTGGCGAAGTCGGGTTCGTTCTCGTCGTGTGGCTTCGCCACCGCACGTTTCCGCTTCATCTGGAGCTGATGGAGGGCGCCGTGCTCCAGCACGTCGAGCGGCTGCTCGCAGGTCAGCCGCTCTATCCGCCGCCGACGCCCGAGTTCGTGCCGTTCGCGTACAACCCGCTCTATTACGTGCTCGGCGCTGCTGGGATCGGTGTCGTGGGGGGCGGGCTCGCGACGCTGCGCAGCCTCTCGATCGCTGCAGCCGTGGGCGCCGCCGCGCTGGTGGGCTGGGTTGTGGCCGAGCGCACGCATTCGCGAGTGCGGGGCTTCCTGGCGATCGCTCTCCTCGCGGCCGCGTACGAGGCGATGGACGCCTATCTGGACACCGCACACGCCGATTCCTGGCTGATCTTCACGATTCTGGCGGGCACGGCGCTGGTGGAGCGCGGCTTGGCGCGGGTCGCGTCTGCCGGCACGCCCACCTCGCGGGGGCGATGGCTCCGGATCGCCGGCGTGGCGACGCTGGTTGCAAGCTTCTGGATCAAGCAGCACGGCGCCATCTTCGCGCTCGTGGCGGTTTCGTATCTGGTCGCGCAGCTGGGAGTGCGCCGGGCGCTTCCCGAGTTGGCCGTGGCGGTGGTTCTCGGGCCGGTCGCCTACGTGTTCGCTGGACCGCTCGTGTTCGGG
This sequence comes from uncultured bacterium, assembly GCA_964447125.1. Lineage (GTDB taxonomy): Bacteria > JADJOY01 > JADJOY01 > JADJOY01 > JADJOY01 > JADJOY01. The sequence goes on from CAYUSL010000099.1 coordinate 4,960, forward strand.
CCCTGGATGCTCTTCTACACGTGGACCGTGCCGCGCTCCTGGTCGGAGCTCGGCTTCGGCACGTTCTCCCGTGTGATCGGCCACCTGCTGCGACACTTCGCCGTGCTGGCGGTGGCGGCGTTGGGGATGAGCCTGCGCGCGTGGCGAGGCGGCCTCCGTCGGATCGATCTGTGGCAGGCGCAGCTCGCTGCAGCCCTCGGCTCGGGGCTCATGGGCGCCCTCGACGCGGGCGGCAACGACAACGTGCTCATCCCGCTCACGACGTTCGTGATCGTGCTGGGAGTGAGCGGCCTGCCAGCGCTCGCGGGACGCCTGGCTACGCGGCACCCTCGCACGATCGAGGAGCTGGCGTTGGTGGCGAGCTTCTCACTCCTGCTCTACGACCCGCGGCACGTGTGGACCTCTGCTGATGCAGCGAGCGCGCACGCGGAGCTGGTTGAGAGGGTTCGTGCGCTCGGTGCACCCGTTTTCGCGCCCGACCTCGGGCCGAGCGACGGCGTATCGCGTTTCACGCCGCCGCTCACCTGGGTGGCGATCGAAGACTTGGTGCGCGGTGCACGTGGACCGGCTGCCGCACCGGGGACGGCGGAGCGATTGCTCGCACCGGTTTCGTTTCCCACCAGCGACGCCTACATCCTCGCCGGCCAGTCACTCGAGCACCGCGCGACGCTCGCGCCTTTGCTCGAGCACTATCGGTTGGAGGTCGATTTCGGCGAGCGTTTCGCAAGCCTCGCCACCCAGCCCATGCGCTGGGGGCGGATCTACCCGCGCTACCTCTATCGCTTCCAGCCGCCGGCCGGGTGACGGCGCGGCGGCGTGCGCCGCTCACGCCGAGCCCAGCATCCCTGCCTCGCGGAACCATGCGTAGGTGTCGCGAATGGTGTCGGCGAGCGGGCGTGGTGCGTAGCCGAGCTCGGTGCGCGACTTGGTGAGGTCGGCGTGGGAGTCGCTTTCCAGCACGTCCAGCGACTCGTGGGTGTAGAGCGGATGGGTGTTGGTGAGCTTCGCCCACGCGTTCATGAACGGCACACCCACGTGCGCGAGCCAGAACGGCACCGTGAGCTTGGGAGGCGCCACACCCGTCACGGCGTGGGCCAGCTTGCCGAGCGCGCGCACTTCCGCCCACTCGTTGCAGAGTAGGTAGCTCTCCCCGGTGCGGCCACGTGTCTCCGCGGCGAGCATGCCGTCCACCACGTCGCGCACGTCCACGAAGTTGTATCCGCCTGGCACCATCGCCGGGAGCCGGCGGTGGTAGAGGTCGAGGAGGACTTGGCCCATGCGCGACGGGCGGTAGTCGAAGGGGCCGAGGACTCCTGCAGGGTGAACGACCACGGCGTCGAGCCCTCGTGCGACCACCTCACGAACCGCGACTTCACCTGCGGCCTTGGAGCGGTCGTAGGCCGGTGGGATCGGGCCGGGGCCCTGGGAGCGCGCGGACGTTTCGCTCAGCGGGCCTTGGCGCGGGCAGTACTGGTCGAACGCGTGGATCGACGACGTGTGGACCAGGCGCCGCACGCCGGCGGCGTGCGCTGCCTCGGCGACGTTTCGGGCGCCGGTGACGTTCACCTTCGGCACCAGCCCGTCCATGTCCCCTTGGATCGAGATGATCGCTGCCAGGTGAAACACCACGTCGGCGCCTTGGAAGGCAGCACGCAGGCTCGCCGGATCGAGGACGTTGCCCGGCACGCACTCGACGTCGAGCCCATCGAGGCCGATCCGCGAATCGTGGATGAGGACGCGCACGCGACGGCCCTGCGCCAGCAGCGAACGGACGAGGTTGGCGCCGATGTGACCACTCGCGCCCGTGACGACGGTGAGCTTGGACATGAGTCTCCGCGGGATTCTCGGGTTGAAGGCCGCGCATTCTCCCTCCGCACGGCCGCGTTGTCAGGTGACGAGGACCGAGCACCGCGGGTGAGCTCGCGGAGGCGCTTGTCCGGCGCGACGCGGTGCGCCAGTTTGCCGGCACTCACCGTGTTCCGGAGGCGGGGGCGATGGATCGGATTCTCTTCACCGGTTTCCCGGGCTTCCTGGGTACCGAGCTCCTGCCGCGGGTGTTGGCTCGCGCGCCCGGTCTCGAGGCCGTCTGCCTGGTTCAGCCCAAGTTCGTGGAGTTGGCCGAGCGCCGCGCGGTGGATCTCGCGACCCTGCATCCTCACGTCGCGGGGCGGGTGCGGATCGCGCCCGGCGACATCGTCGAGCCCGACCTGGGGCTCGGCGCGACGGTCCACGAGCTGGCCTCGAGCCTGCGCGAGATCTTCCACCTCGCGGCGGTTTACGATCTCTCGGTGGGCCGCGAGCTCGCGATGCGGGTGAACGTCGACGGCACGCGCAACGTGCTCGCCTTGGCCGAGCGCGCCAAGGGGCTGCGGCGCCTTCAATACGTCAGCACATGCTACGTGAGCGGCCGTCATCCAGGCCGATTCGCCGAGGACCAGCTCGCCGTAGGGCAGACGTTCAACAACTTCTACGAAGAGACCAAATTCCTGGCCGAGGTTGAGGTGCAGCGTGCGATGCACGCTGGGCTGCCCACCTCGATCTACCGTCCTGCGGTCGTGGTGGGCGACAGCACCACGGGCGTGACCCAGAAGTTCGACGGTCCGTATTTCATGATCCAGTGGTTGTTGCGTCAGCCGAAGCTCGCGCTGGTGCCGGTGATCGGCGACCCCAAGCAGCACGAGTTCAACGTGGTGCCACGGGACTTCGTGGTGGATGCGATCGCGGCGTTGAGCGCTCGCGCCGACACCGTGGGCGGCGTGTTCAATCTCGCCGATCCGGCGCCGCTCACCGTGCACGAGATCATCGAGACCGTCACGTACGCCACACGGCGGATCGCCCTGCGCGTGCCGCTCCCGCTCGGCTTCGTGAAGGGCGCCGTCGAGCGCGTGCCGCTGGTGGATCGGGTGGTGCGGGTGCCCAGCGCCGCCTTCGACTACTTCGTCCACCCCACGCGCTACGGCACGGCCACGACCCAGGCGGCGCTGGCGGCGAGCGGCATTCGCTGCCCGCGTTTTCCCGAATACGTCGAGCGCGCCATCGCGTTCGTGCGCGCCCATCCCGAGGTCGGCCACCACGCGATGGTGTGACCTCGCCCGGGCTGGCCCCGAGATCAAAGCCGCTGGGTGAGCTTGCTGCCGGTGGTGAGGATGCGTTGGTAGGCGGTGGGTAGCGAGCGTTGTACGGCATCGATGAAGTAGGCCTCGGGGCCGATCAGCACCCGGCGCGCGTTGCGCTTCACGCCGGCCAGAATCTTGCGCGCTGCAGCCTCGGGCGGGATGCGCAACAGGCGGTTCATGTTGGCGACGCTCACCTCCTTCGACGTCACCCCAGCGAGGCCTTCGGTCTCACCGAAGCGCGCGGCGTTGGCGATGTTGGTGCGGATGCCGCCGGGGTGAACGCAGGTGGCGCTCACCCCGCAATCGAGCAGGTCGAGCTCTTCGCGCAGCGCCTCGGTGAAGCCGCGCACCGCGAGTTTCGAGGCGTTGTAAGCGGATTGGGTGGGAATCCCCACCAGTCCGAACACGCTCGAGACGTTCACGACGTGGCCGTCGCCGCTGGCTCGTAGGTGGGGTAGGAATGCTTTCGTGCCGTGCACCACGCCCCAGAAGTTGATGCTCATCAGCCACTCGAAGTCCTCGTACTCCATCTTCTCGACGCTGGCGCTGATGGCGACACCGGCGTTGTTCACGATCACGTTCACGCCGCCGAAATGACGCGCCGTCTTGTCGGCCCAGCGATGCACGTGCGCGCGATTGGCGACATCGAGCTTGGTGGCGACGACCTCGGCACCAGCAGCGCGGCAGCGCGCCGCGGTCTCCTCCACGTTTGCTTCGTGAATGTCGGAGATCGCGAGCCGCGCGCCCTCGCTGGCGGCGATTTCGGCCAGCGCCCGGCCGATGCCCGAGCCTGCTCCCGTGATGGCGACCACCTTCGCCTGGATCGATTTCATCGCGCCTCCCACCGCAGCTGCGCGCCGCGTCGTGGCCCCCGCAGGGCGCACAACCGTATTCGCCGATGGGGTGTGCGGATAGTGCCGCGCGGGCCGCGCATTCGTCATTTCGGGCCGCAGGCGTTCTCGGGCATCGCACCGCGCGATTGCCTGTGCCCGAGGATGCGCCACATTGCTCTCTGCGCCGCGTGGCCTGCTGCAGGCCGGCCGTTCGGCGTCGGTTGGGTGTCATGACGAATCCCCTCGCCACGATCCTCGCGTCGCTCTCCGACGAGCGCGAGCCGGACATGACCGCGCGGCTCTTTCGCGGGACGACCCTCGTCGCCAGCGTCATGCTGCTCGGGCTCGTGCTGCCTCTCAACGTGGTTCAGGGCGTTTCGACACCCGTGCACCTCGCCGTCACCGGCTTCGGACTGTTGTCCGTGCACCTCTATCGTCGCGCCATCAGCGGGCGCTATCTGTACGTGCTTTTCTATATCGCGTTGCTGGTGGCGCTCGATCTGGGCTGGTTCGGCAGCGCCGGCTCCGACGGCAGCGGAAACATGTGGCTCGGCCTCGGTGCCGTCACGGCGATGCTCTTCTTTCGCGACCGAGCCTTGGTTTGGGCGCTGGTGGTGTTTCTCCTGAATGGCGTCGCTCTCTATCTACTGGAACGAGCCGTGCCGTCGTTGGTGTTTCCGTTTCGCAGCAGCGAGGCGCGCCTCTTCGACATGATCACGGGGTTCGTGTTCTCGAGCGTCATCACGGCCGCGCTCGTCGGTGTGGTGCTGCGTGCCTATCGCCGCGAGCGCAGTCGCCTCGCCGAGACCGTCGCCGAGCTCGGGCGGCGCGCCGAGGAGATCCGCACGCTGCGCGGTCTGCTGCCGATCTGTGCCTGGTGCAAGAAAGTCCGAACCGACAGCGGCTTGTGGACCGAAGCCGCGCGTTACCTCGAGAGTCACCCGGATCTGCGCGTGACTCACGGGCTTTGCCCGAGCTGCCTCGAAGCGCAGCTCGCGGCCCAGGACGCCGACGCGAAACAGGGCTGAGCGAGGAAAGTGTCGCCGCCGGCGGAGTGCGTGCGACCCTGCGTTCTTCAGCCTCTCAGAGTTGGATCTCGGCGACGTCGCGGATGCCCGCGAGCGAGAAGTCGCCCCGAAATCGCCAGGCCATGAAATCGATCTGGCGCGGGTACGGAAAGAACCGCGACGCGTAGAGCGCGCCGGCGGGGTAGTAGCCCTTGTTCCACTCGATCACACCGGCTGCGCCTTGCGTGTGAGCGGTCCACGCGAAGGCGGCGAGGAAGCGGCGCCGCGCGGCGAAAGGTAGTTGGCCCCAGCACACGTGATTGAGCCACGCCCACGGCACTGCGCGGCGACCGACGTGATCGACCGAGACCCACGCGAGAATCCCCTCGATTCGCCCCGTTTCTTCCCAGACCAGGGTGCGGGCGATCGGCGCTGCGATCAGCTCGCGGCGCACTTCCTCGGCGTCGAAGAGCCGGCCCAACGTCGCGCGTCGGGCTTGTGCGCTCAGCAGCTCGGCGATCCGTGGTGCGTCGTCGGGAGTCGCTTCGCGCACCTCGCTCGGCTCGACACGTGTCGGGGGCCTCGCGAGACCTGCGAGCCTCAATGCCGCGATCTCGTAGCCTGCGAGCTTCTCGCTCTCGAGAATCGCGTCGAGATCGAGCACCCGCGCCACCACGTGCATGCGCTTGAGCTTGTCGATGGGTGTCCCCTGGGCGGCGAGCCCAGCGAAGAGCTTGCTCGAGCGATGGCCGGTCTCGAGATAGAAGAGCGTGAAGTCGAAATCGAAGCGGCGATTGCGCTCGAGCCCCTCGGCGATCATCGCCTTGGCGACGCCGCGGCGCAGGCATTCGCGGCTCACCACCAGCGAGCACGAGAGCGCCGCGCGCTTCTCCTCGCCACGCAGCACCATGCGTCGCGGCAGGTTGAGCACGAATCCGATGGGGCGATCGTCCTGGTACGCCGCGATCGCCAGCTCGGGGGTGCCGGCGAGCCGCAGCAGGTAGGCGACGTAATCGGGCCGGTAGAGGTTGGGGTACGAGTCGGCGCCGTATTCGTCGAGCCACGCAGCGCGCGCCATCGATTCGAGCGCGTCGGCGTCGCCGCGGAAGGTCTCGATGGATACGTCGCTCACGGCGTTTCCGTGGGGCGGGCCAGAAGGCGCAGCGCGACCCGCAGCAGCGGATCGATGAGCCGCTCGGGCAGCAGGCTGAGCAGCGTGCGACTCCAATCGGGCCGCACCGAATAGCGAGCCCGCGGTCGCGGCGCGGTGAGCGCATCGTGGATCACGGCAGCGAGCAGCGCCGGATCGTGAGCGTTCGCCTGCTCGCGCAGCGTGAGGTGCTTGAGCTGCATCAGTAGCTCACGGAAATGCGGCGAGCCCTCGGCAAGGCGCGTGAAGCGCTCCTCCACCCCGGCCACCATCGAAGTGCGAAAGGGGCCGGGCTGCACCTTGATGACCGGCACGCCCAGGAACATGAGCTCGCGGCGCAACGAATCGGTGTAGGCCTCCACCGCGTACTTGCTCAGTGTGTACGCGCCGACGAACGGCATCGGGGTCTGCCAGCCCTGTTCCGAGCTGATGTCGACGATTCGTCCCTTGCGGGCCAGCACCAGCGGGAAGAACGCCTTGTTCACCCGGAAGGTCCCCAGCACGTTCACTTCGATCGCACGCCGGATGACCTCCTCCTCGATCTCCACCAAGGAGCCGACGGCCAGCACTCCGGCGAAGTTCACGATTCCGTCGAGGCCGTCGCATGCGGCTGCCACCACCCCGCGTGCGGCTTCGACGCTCGCCGTGCTCGTCACGTCGAGCGCGATGCCCGTGACGTTGGAGTGAGCGGAGATCTCCGCCAGCGACTCGCGGCTGAGATCCGCGGCAAACACGTGCCAACCGCGATCCGCGAGCAGCCGTGCCGCGGCGCCGCCCAGCCCGCCGCCGGCTCCGGTGATGAGCACCGTCTTCTGCGTCTGCGCCATGGTCACCCCTGGGCACGTCTCGGGAGGTCCTCGAAGTTCCAGCGGCGCGTGCGCGCGGCGAGGTCGATGAACGCCCGGACGTTCGCCGACAGCAACCGCGCCGTGGGAAACGCCAGCACGATCGGCGTGGGCGGTGGCTCGTAGCGCGCCAGCACCACCTCGAGCCGCCCAGCCGCGACGGCTTCGGCGACTTGATACGCGAGCACCGCCGCGAGCCCACCACCGCGCTCGGCGAGCCCGACCGCGGCGTCGGCGCTGTTGGTCACGAGCTTCGGCGTCACGGTCACGCGTTCCTCTTTCCCGTCACGAACGAAGAGCCATTCGCGTCCCGGTGAGATTCCGGTGAACTGGATGATCGCATGGGCTGCGAGGTCGGCGGGCGTGCGCAGTCGCTTCCGTGTCGCCAGGTAATCCGGCGAGCCCACGACCACGCGCCGGGTGGCACCCACCTTGCGGATCACCAGGCTCGAATCCTCGAGATTCGCGATGCGCACCGCCACGTCCACTCCCTCGTCCACCAGGCTCACCATCCGATCGGCGAGGGTGAGCTCGACGCTGACCGATGGGTAGCGAGCGAGATACTCGCACACCAGCGGCGCGACCTCGCGACGGCCGAAGACGCTGGGCGCGGCCACGACCAGTCGCCCCGTGGGCTCGCTGCGCTCTGCGCGGGCGGCGCGCTCGGCCTCGTCGACGTCGGCGAGGATTCGTCGCGCACGATCGAGGTAGCGGGCACCGCCGTCGGTGAGCCGAACCGAGCGCGTGGTTCGCGCGAGGAGCTGGATCGCGAGCCGCTCCTCGAGGGACGCCACCAACCGCGTCACGGTCGCCGGTGAGCAGCGCAGACGGCGCGCGGCGGCGGCGAATCCGCCCAGCTCGGCGACGGTGACGAACGCGCTCATCGATTCCAGGCGATCCATGGAATCATTTCAGTTTCCGCAATGGTGTTCTGTCAAGAACCTTCATTGTTGCAGAGCGATCCAGGCTGCATTCTGGGTGCGGTCGCGGTGATTCGCCCACCACGACGGTCTCGGGAGTCGCGATCGAAGATCGGAGGAAACGTGTCCGAAGAACGCGCATTCACGAGCGATGTGGCATTCACGCCGGCGGTGAAGGAGATCCAGCGACGCAAGGGCTCACGAGCGTCGTACGCACGCATGGAACGCGCTGGCGGCTTCGAGACCGAGATCGGCCCGGATCTCGCGGCCTTCATCGCCGCGCAGACGAGCTTCTTCCTGGCCACGGCGAGTGCCGCAGGTCAGCCCTACGTCCAGCATCGCGGCGGGCCACCGGGCTTTCTCGTCGTCCTCGACTCCCGGAGGCTCGGATTCGCCGACTTCGCCGGCAATCGCCAGTACGTGAGCATCGGGAACCTCGCCGAGAACCCGAAGGTGCAACTCTTCCTCGTCGACTTCGCCGAGCGCCGTCGCATCAAGATCTGGGGCGAGGCGCGGGTGGTGGAGGATGACCCAACGCTCCTCGCTCGGCTGATGCCGGCGGGCTACGGCGCGCGGCCGGAGCGTGCAATCGTGATCGACGTCGCGGCTTGGGACGCCAACTGCCCACAGCACATTCCCCAGCTCTTCGCCGCGAGCGACGTGGCACGCGCGCTCGCCGAACGCGATGCCCGGATTCACGAGCTCGAGGCGGAAGTCAGCCGCCTCGTTGCGGCTCGCCCGCCCGCATGAGTCGGGGGCCGTGCAGCGATCTCGGGCTCGGAACGACGCCCGGGTCGCAGCGCGCTCGGCCCGCACTTCCGTCAGCGCCTGCGCGCGGGAGCGAGCCGTGCGGGCGAAGCGGAGCGCAATGCGGTGCGCACCGCGCTGCTGGCCGGAGACGACGCCGGCGCGATAAGAGGCAAACGCGATTCGCCGGTTGGATCGGAGCGAACTGTGTTCATCCTCTCGCTGGTCTTCGTCGTGGTGCCGAGTCTGGTGGCGTTCTACGTGCTCGCCTCGACGTGGCGCGGCTTGCTTCGGCTGCGCCGTCTGGCGGACGTCGCCGGCCATCTCGAACGTTGGCCGCGGGTGTCGGTGATTTCGCCCGCGTGCAACGAGGAGCGGCACGTCGAGCACGCGCTCGCGAGCATTCTGTCCGTGGACTATCCCGATCTCGCGGTGGTGGCCATCGACGACCGCTCCACCGACCGCACAGGCGAGATTCTGGATTCGCTGGCTCGCCGTGATCCGCGCCTGGTGGTTCACCACGTCCACGAGCTGCAGGCGGGTTGGCTCGGAAAGGTTCACGCCCTCGCCCGCGGTGTCGAGCACGCCGACGGCGAATGGCTACTCTTCGTGGACGCCGACGTGCATCTCGCGCCGCGCGCCCTGCGTGCGGCCATCGCCGATGCCGAGCGCCGCGGCCTGGACCTGCTGACCGTGGTGCCGACCATCGACTCCGCAGGTCGATTGTCGGGGGCGATCTTCGGGTTGTCGCTGGCGATGCTGAGCGTCGGCGGCCGCCTGCTCGCCGTGAGCGATCCGGGCTCACCCGCAGTGGCCGCGACCGGTGCGTTCATCCTGGTGCGCCGCGAGGCGCTCGAGCGGTCCGCGGGCCTCGAGTGGCTCAAGCTCGAGGTCGCCGACGACTTCGGCCTGTGCTTGCTGATCAAGTCCCACGGCGGGCACTGCGACATCGTGAACGGGGGCGCCTCCGTGAAGCTGGAGTGGTACGCGAGCTTCCGCGAGATGCAGACCGCGATGCAGAAGAACTTGTTCGCGATCCTGGGCCGGTTCTCCCAACTGCGCATGCTCGCATTGGCGTGCGCGTTCGCATGGCTCGGTCTCTTGCCGATCGCACTGATCGTGGATCTTCCCGGGCCGCTCCGGACTTTGGTGCTCATGGGTGAGGCGGCGTTGATGGCGAGCGTGGCGCTCGCGAGCCGCGCGACGGGGCGTCGCAGAAGCGGTGCATGGCTGGCGCCGCTCGCGTGTCTGGGGATGAGCTGGATGGTGCTGCGCGCGGCCTTCGTCGGGTGGCGCGTGGGCGGAATCGTGTGGCGCGGCGTTCTTTATCCGACCGAGCTTCTCGCCGCGAGCCAGCGGGTGCGCGTGTGACCCCGCGCTCGGGGCGGCTCAGCCCGTCGGGCTCGAGCCCGGACAGCTCGAGTCGCGTCTCCACACCTCGAGGCCGGTGACGGGGAAGTCGCAGAAGAAGCACTGTGCCGTGCCGATGTGCAGGCTGCCCTGGAAGCTCTCGAAGGTGCGAATGCCGTAGTTGAGATCGTCGCCGATGCCGGGTGGCGCGAGCGTTCCGAACGGGCCGACCTCCTGGACCCAGCTGGTGCCATCGCTCGTCCGGTAGAGCCGGCCGCCCACGCGAAACGCGTCGCTGCCGGTGGTGCTCACCCAGGTGCCGAGGTAGAGCTGGTCAGCGTGGACGTGCATTCGCCAGCCATAGCGCTGGCGCGGGTCGCTGAAGCCGTTGGCCACGACTCGTTGCCACGTTGCGCCCCGGTCCGCGGAGCGCCAGACCGAGAATCCCTCGACGAAGTTTCGGGTGCTCACGTAGAGGGCGCCGTGGAAGTCGAGGATGGTGAAGATGCCGGTGTTCGCCGCGCGCCAGGCGCTCGCTCGCGGACTGCCGGGTACACCGCTTTTCGGCTCGATCACCCGAGCAGAACCGGCGCGGTCGCTCGCTCGCTGGTGACGACGGTCATCGCCCAGTCGCCGTCGGTCTTCCACCATCCGAACCACGAGCAGGCTCGCTCGGCGTCCGCGAGGAGGAAGCGTTCCCACTCGGTGCCGGGAGTGCGCCGCTCGGCGAGCACCCGCGCGTGCGCGACCGCGTCGTGGGAATCACGTCCGTCGTCGTCTCGAGGGGGCGGCGCGGGGGATTCCCCGTCGGCTGGCGCGAGCGCGCACAGCTCGACACTGCGGGTGTCGAGCCTCAGCCCGTCGCCGATCGCCTTGAGCGCGCTCTCCTTCGCGCTCCACAGCAAGGTGAGCCATGCGGCCCGGGCGTCGGCGCTGGTCACGGGCGCCAGCCAGCGTTGCTCGCGGTCGGTGAAGAAATCGCGCTCGAAGACCGGCGCGCGCGGCTCGATGCGCTCCAGATCGCAGCCGAGGCGCCACTCGGGGG